>DATGII010000169.1:0-34287 GCA_035295805.1 Bryobacteraceae bacterium
CATACGAGCTCTCATTATACGAGCTGGACGGCGCGAACGACAGGCCGGCTCAAGCCCAAGCCCCATGCAACTCGTCCGGTAAGTGAGCGGCGCTGCTGGTTCGGAAAAACGTGGGCACGCATATAATTGAGGATAAGGTAGCGACGTTCACTCACAAGGAGACAAATGTTGGAGACCGAATCGCGTCAGCTTTCTCTGAAGGTGTGCGGGGCCGTAGCGTGCGTACTGCTGGCCACGCCGGTACTGGCGCAGACCGCGCAGGCCGACAAGCCGGTCATGGCGGAGGATTTTTTCAAGAATGTTCAGGTCCTGAAGGGCATCCCGGTCAATCAGTTCATGGACACGATGGGTTTTTTTGCCGCCTCGCTGGGCTTGAACTGCACGGGCTGCCATGTTGCCGAGAGCCTGCAGGATTGGAGCAAATTCGGCGAGGATGTTCCGCGAAAGCGCACGGCGCGCCGCATGGTAATGATGGTGAACGCCCTTAACAAGGCTAACTTTGCGGGGGCGCGCCGCGTGACCTGCTACACATGCCACCGCGGCGGGCAGGACCCGGAAGTGATTCCGAGCCTTGCCGAGCAGTACAGCGTTCCGGCGGAGGATGCGAATAAGATCGAGATCGTGCCCGACGCTCCAGCGGGACCGTCGGCTGATCAGATCCTGGATCAATATATTCAGGCGCTCGGCGGGGCGCAAAAACTCGCGGGCCTGACCAGCTATATCGCCAAGGGGACCGTAGAAGGCTTCGATACTTACCACGAAAAGGTTCCGCTGGAGATCTACGCGGCCGCACCCGGAAAACGAACGATGATCTCGCACACGCAAAATGGGGATACCACGACGGTTTTCGATGGACGGCAGGGTTGGATAGCCGCCGCCGACAAGCCGCTTCCGCTGTTGCCGATGCTTCCTGGAGCGGAGCTGGACGGGGGAAAGTTCGATGCGGAACTGGATTTTCCGGCCAACATCAAGAACTCGCTGACACAATGGAAAACCGGCTTCCCCGTGACTACCATCGATGATAAAGAGGTGAATATCGTCCAGGGCATGGGCGCGGGAAAATCGCGTTTCAAACTGTTCTTCGACGCGAAAACAGGACTGCTGACGCGCCAGGTGCATTACGAAGACACGCTGGTGGGCACGGTTCCGATTCAGGTGGATTACTCCGATTATCGGGAGGTTGCCGGCGTCAAGATTCCCTTCCATGTGGTGATCACCTGGACCGACGGGCAATCGACAATCCAACTGAATAACGTGCAGGCGAATGCCGCCATCGACCCGGCGATATTCGCCAAGCCGGCGCCGGCCAAGGTCAAGAGCGCGGCGAAGCGCCAGTAGCAGATTGCGCTGGGTTCATGAGACGGCTCTCTCGAGCGGCGATCTGCGCCCGCAAATGAATCGTTTTGTTAAGAATTGTTAGCGCTCGGGCGGATGTACTTGACATCAGAAAGGGCCGAGCATAGAGTTTTGAACATGCGAAACGACTTCAGAAAATCCCTCCTGTCGGGGGCTGCCGGATTGCTGCTAGTCTCCGGATCGCTTTGGGCGCATCACGGGGAGGGTAATTCCTACGACACCGTCCATATGTGGACGACTTGGGCGACGGTTGAAGAATTCGACTATATAAATCCGCACCCGGCGATGAAGTTCTCGCGGACAGACAAAAACGGCAATGTTGAGCACTGGGTGGCTGAAGTAGATAACAACCCCTCCCGGCTCGCGCGCGTAGGCTGGACCAAGGGCCGCAGCATGGCGGCGCTGCAGCCTGGAACCCGCGTGAAGCTCACGGTAGCCACGGCGAGGGTCGGCGGCCACCTCGCCTACGTGCGTTTGATACAGAACGAGAAGGGCGAGTTCATCTGCAGCGAAAGAGAGGAAGCCTTACCAGCGGTCGATATGGACGGCGTTCCCGATGGCTATCAACCCGAGAAGCCCCAGGAGTCCCCTAAGACAGAGCAGTGAGGGAAGGGAAATGACGAACAACTTCGGTTTGGCGCGCGTCCGGAAGCTGCTTCCTCTGATTGCCGCTCCAGCGCTTTTGCTGGCGCAGACCCCCGCGGCGAAGGACGAGCGGCCTCAACCGGGGGACCCGGGACGCACGATGGGCAAGCCTTTCGTAAATTCCGACAAAGATACCCGCCCGTATGACAAGCATGACTTCAATGGCTTTTGGGCGCGCAACCCGTCCGCCCAATACGGCCAGCCCGCCTGCCCGGAATGCCGCGACCCGGGACCTTCGTACGGCTACTTCGGCGATGTTCCCCCTTTGACGGCGGCTGGACAAAAGAGGTTCGAGGCGAATAAGCCAACGAAGGGCTATATGGCGGGAAGCAAAGAAGCGGAACAACACAAAGATCTGAACATCGCTTATCGGCGGGCGGTTCAGTCGTCACAGTCCAACGATCCGGAGGAGCGCTGCGAGCCGCTGGGATTAACGCGCCTGGTGTCGTTTTCCGGGGGCAACCCGCCCATGCACATCGTCCAGACGAGTGATGTGATCATCGAACGATTCGAGTGGTTCTGGGATAACCGCGAAATCTGGACCGACGGAAGGGGTCTACCAAAGGTGGATGACTACCTGCCGCGCTTCAACGGGTATTCGGTCGGTAAGTGGGAAGGCGATACGTTGGTGGTGACCACGGTGGGTTTTGACTCCCGGGAATGGGTGGATGCGTTCGGTTTTCCGATCAGCGAAAAGGCGGTGCTGGAGGAGCGCTACTCGCGGCCGAGCCCAAACCGGTTGAGACTAGACATGACATTGACCGATCCCGAGAACTACACGCGGCCCTGGCACTCCAATACCAAGGTGTGGGGATTCATCCCGAAATCGGCCCTGACGCTGGCGGGCTGGTCCGGGATTGCGGAAGACCGCTGCGTCCCATCCGAGAACTCTTACTACACATCGACGTTTGAACCCCTGGCGCCCGGCCAAAAAGCCAAAGTGAAATAAAGACGCATGGTATCTCCGTACGTTCCGAGCGGCGCAGCGCGGATGGGATCACACAGCAGCGACACTCGGGAGGCCGCTATCCTCGTTCACGGGAGCCTGGCGTATTCCACCTTCGCTTGCTTGAGAATCGGACTGTCGGGGTCGGCCTCTTGCCAAGAGGTAAGAAAATCCTGGTAGGCGGCTCTTGCTTTGGTTGCGCTTCCCGCCAGTTCCAATGCCCGTGCCAACTGGCGGCGGGCCGCGGCATCCACCGGATCCCCGAATGCCAAACCGGGGTGCGCTAACAGCCTGCTGAACTCAGCCGCTGCTTCCTGGGCCTTGCGCATGGCGAGATATGCCAGGCCGCGAACATAGATTGGGTACATGTTGCCGTAGAAATGAACGAACGCGAGCGGAGGAATCCCGAATTCGTAGGACCGGTTCGCCTCCAAAAGATCGATCGCTTTGCGCGGGTCGTTTTTGTGCAGAGCTGCGAGGGCCCGGAGCGTTGGTACGTAGGTGGCCTGGACCTGCGTGTCTTCCGGATACTCTTTGTCGAGCTTGTCCGCCAGGACTTCGGCCTTTGCGGCATCGCCCGCAAGCCCGAGAGCAAATCCAGCCGCGTAGGATACCTCGCGCCCTTCAAAGGTTCTGAGAGCGACCTCCGCCGTTCTTCGCGCCGCGGCGTTGTTCTCGTAAAGCGCGTTCCACACCGCCGGCGCCGCCTGCGAGACGGCAGTTCGCTCCCGGAGCCCAGCGCGGAGCGCCATCTCAATCACACTGCGTGAGTGCGTCTCCGCCTCTTTCAGACGGCCATCCTGTGCCGCGGCAAGAGCCTGAACCTGCTCCAGCTCCATTTCGTTGTCGAGATTTCCTCGGCTCTCCGCCAAGATTCTCTCCATGCCCGCCTTGTCCCGTTTCCGCAACGCCAGACGATACCGGAGCGCCATCGCGTCCGGCGCGGTAGCGTGATGTGCGGCGGCCACGGCGAAGGCTTTTTCCGCCTCTTCAAATCGGCCCAGATGATAAAGGGCGCCTGCCGAATTGAGGTATCCATAGAGTTGGCCGGGATCGAGCACCACAGACTGCTCCGACGTCTGCAGGGCTTCCTCGAATCGTCCAGTCCCATTGGCCGCGTAGCCGCCGGACAGACTGAACGCCTTCGGATCGCGCGGATACGTCTGCCTCCATAAGGAAATGGATTGCCACGCCTTCTCGAGATTCCCCGTGACATTGCGATGGTAAGAATACTCGATGTTGAACTTCTCCGGCCCGCTGGCACGATCTCTTGCCTGATAGGCGCGGATGGCGCTCTGTCGCGAAAGGGCGGTTTCACCCAGGCCGCTGTATTGGATGGCGAGCAAGCTCCATGCCGCCGCGAACTGCGGATCCAGTTCCGTGGCGCGCCGGAGCTGAGAAATGGCTGCCTCGGCTGCCTTATCTACTCCTGCCGTGTATGCCTTCAGCGCTTCGAGCGACGAAGTGGTTCCCTCCTCCAAAGGTACGTTGTGCTCCCGAATCGCAGCCAGAGATTCGCCCGTACGGGCACGAAACTTGCCCGCCATGTCGCCCAACGTGCTAAGAACCTGCTCTTTGCCGGATGCTTGTGCCTGTTCATTGTCCAGCGATTCGCCGCTGGCACAGCCTTCGGCGCGGAGACTCATGACATACTGACTGCCGAGGCTCGCGATCGTTCCCGTAAGCATGGCGGTTGCGCCGATGCGTTGGCAAACCTCCCGAGCCGCCTCCCCGTTCAAAGCAGAACCAACCGGCTTGCCCATCAGCTTGAGCGTTGCCCGGATCTTTTGATCGGGAACGAGGCTTAAGTACGGAGACTGCTGTAACTGAACGATCAGCCCCTGCCGGAGCGTATCGTCGAACACCGGATCGCCGGTCTTGTTTTCGAAGTCGGCGAGAACAATCGTGTCCTTGTCCGTGAGTTTCGGGGCGCGCTGAAGATAAAAGTATCCGCCCGCGCCGAGAACCAGCATCGTAAGAGCGGCAGCCGCGATCGCTTTCTCGTGCGGGGCCCGGCGGTTCAGCGCACTGAGCGCGTGCTCCAACTCGGCAACCGATTGCCACCGGCGTCCCGGGTCTTGCTCCAAACAATGGTTGACGATCTTTTCCAGGCTTCGTGAAGGGACGCGTTGTCCGGAGCCGATTCGTCCCCCCGTCGCCATTTCATAAAAAACGCACCCCAGTGAATAGATATCCGTGCGCGCATCGGCCGGATTGCCTTCCCGCTGCTCCGGCGCCATGTAGCCGGGTGTACCCATCACCGCTCGGGAGGCCGTGATGGTCTCGTCCTGCTGCGTCTTCGCCAGTCCGAAATCCAGTACTTTCACGCCCGAGTTCACCAGCATGATATTGCCGGGCTTCAAATCGCGATGGACGATCCCTTTGGCGTGGGCCGCGGCCAGCGCGCTCGCGATTTGCGCTCCGTATCGCAGCGTCTCTTCCATCGAAAGCTTGCCGCGTTTCAGCCGCTGCGCCAGCGTTTCGCCCTCGATGAATTCCATCACCAGGTAATCGGGCCCGACGTCGTGCAGCGTACAAATGTGGGGATGATTCAGCGCCGCGATGGCACGTGCTTCCCGCTCGAACCGGTCGCCGAACTTCGCATGCGTCACTTTGACCGCCACGGTGCGGCCCAGTCGCGTGTCCACCGCGCGAAACACTTCGCCCATCCCGCCCTCACCAAGTTTGGACTCGATGCGGTAAGGCCCCAGGCAGTTGCCGCCGGTCAATGCGGTGACGGTCGCATCCGCCAGTTCCGTCGAGATCGGCACCGCAGGCGCCGCCAAAAATCCACTTTCTGTCTGCGCCAGCAGGTCCTCGACTTCGCGGCGCATTTCCGGATTTGCCTCCGCAAGCAGAGCCGCGCGCTCCGCGCCAGTCTTCTCGCGAGCCGCGTGGTATAGCTCTTCGATTTGCCGGAACCGTTCAGGAGTCATGCCTGGAAGCCCGATGTGTATGACTTAACTCGCGCTGCAACCAGGCCCTGGCAAGATCCCAATCGCGCCTGACGGTCCGCTGCGAAATTTTTAGGGCTGCGACAATTTCCTCCTCTGTCAGCCCCCCGAAATACCGCAACTCCACCACCTTCGCCTGACGGGGAGCTAGCTCTGAGAACGCTGTCAAAGCGTCGTCGAGGGCGAGGATCGAACGGTCGGGAGAAGGCGATAAAACGACGGATTCATCCAGATTCAACCTGGCCGGAATTCCGTCGCGCCTGCGGGAACCGCGGGTGCGCGCGGCGTCTACCAGGATGCGCCGCATCATCTGCGCAGCGATGGCAAAGAACTGCGCGCGAGCCTGCCATTCGACGTTAGTAACATCGACCAGGCGGAGATAAACCTCGTGGACTAGCCCCGTGGCCTGCAGCGTGTTGCCCTGGCCTTCGTTCTTCATGTACCGGCGGGCCATGAGGCGCAACTCCGGATAGACACGTTCTGCCAGCCGGTCGAGGGCGGCTCCGTCACCCCTGCCCCAGGCTTTTAACAAATTTGTGATTTCCGCAGTGCGTGCGTCGAGCGTCGATCGTTCACCGCGCTTTTCGTGGGGTATTCAAGAATTATACAGGAGCGTGGCCGCTTTTAGGAGTCAGTTGCCGCCTGTACCGGCGAAGGGGAAGGTCGTAACGATTTCCTCCCCGCATGGAGGCCGTTTTATGAAACGAGTCGGAACTCTGACAAGTACCGTGGCGCTAATGCTCAGTCTCGGCGCCGCGAGCGTGTACGCACAACATTTGCCGGTAACATTGTCGTTCTCGGGTACTTCGGTTCCCAGTACGATTACTGTACAGCCTGGCGCATTTACGAGCGAATACAATCTCACCGGGAGCGGTACGCTAGGCCCATTCACTTTTAGTACTCTGAATGCCAGCTCCCAACCGCCAGGCATCTGCCCGGGCGCAGATCATCCTTATTTTGGTGCGGGTGTATTTCGTTTCCAGGACGGAAGCCTGCTGATGGTCAATCTCACCCAGGGGAGCGACTGCCTGCAGTTCACTTCTACCGGTCCGGTGGCCCACTGTACGAGGACGTTCCAAATAACTGGTGGAACCGGACGTTTCAAGAATGCGTCCGGCGGCACAATCGCTCTGACGGAGACGGTTCTGGCGGTGTTGTTCGATGCCTCAAGCAATCCCATCTTCTTTGCCGTTACAGGGCAAATGGCGGGAACGATCTCCGGAGCGGGGATGGGGGCGGAAGCCCAAGAGGAGGTGCGGCAATAGGATAATGCGGTTGCGCAGTGACCCTGCGCAACCGTTTTGCGCTAACGGCAGGCAAAATTCCGCGCGTCGTTTGGATCGCCCGAGCCCGTATATTGCGCGTACTTCGGATACGCACAGAGGGGACGGCTGCGGCCGGGGAAGGCTTTGCCGGTGGTGGTGACCGAATCCGGCGCAGCGCCTTTTTCCACCCAATCGATGATGGCGGTGAGCATGTCGAAGTGATCCAGCGTGGCGCTGCCGCCCTGGCAGTGGCCCATTCCCGGCACGAGAAACAGGCGACTCCATGAGGCGACCTGGCCGGCGCCGCCGTTGTCGCGGGTCAGCTTTTCGTAATAGGCGAGGGTATCGAGCGGAGAGAACCAGGGATCGCCGAGGCCGTGGTAGAAAAGCAGCTTGCCGCCATGTCCGGAGAAGGTGGCGAGATTGGTCCAGGTGGCGTCGCCGAGGCGGGCATTCGCGTCAGAGGCGATTCGCGCGGTTTCGCGATCGGCATCAAAGGTCGCCGGGTCCACCGGGACCGGAACGGGAATACGGGGCCCAGACAACAGGCCGGGCAGACGGGGACCGGCTTCGGCAATGCCGGGGTCATACGGAAACCCGGGATAGATCAGCTCGCCGCGATGATCGCGCACTCCGGCAAATGCTGCTTTTAACGCAGCGGCTTTTTGAGGAGCGAGACAGCCGTTCGATTGACCGGCCTTGCAGACGATCGCGGCGGGGTCGAAGTCGCACGCCTGCGAATCGAAGATCATGCCGTCCTTAAGGCCGTCCCTGGCATCGCAGCGGTCGAGGAGTGAATTCAGGATCAGAGTTTTGTCGGCGGGGGAAAAGAGATCCGATGCCTTGCCGGACGCGGCGCGATCGAAGGTAACTTCGATGTTGGCCAGGTTGAGATTGGAATAGCCGGTGCGAATCGCGGGATCGCCGGAGACCACGCCGTCAAAATAGGTAGGGTAGCGCTGGGTGATTATCATCGCTTCGCGTCCGCCGGTGGAACATCCGGCGTAGTAGGAGTGATCCGCCGGCCTGCCGTAGAACGCGGCGATCAAGTCCTTGGCGACGAGGGTGACACGGCCGATCGCCTGATAAAAGAAATTGAGGCTGGCCTGCTGATCGGCGAAGAAGCTGCCGTCGAACACGGCGCCGCGATGCCCGCTATCGGTAGTTACGACGGCGAAACCGCGGGCCAGCGCCGGAATATCGCCGGCTGCCTGCGCGCCCACCGGAGCCGCCACGTTGCCGTTGAGTCCTCCGCCGCCCTGAAACAAGAAGCGGCCATTCCACTGATCGGGCAACGCCAGGGAAAAGCCGATCGCGTAAGGCTTGCCCGCGACGCCGGTGCGGCGATCGATTTCGCCATCGATGCGGCAGTGGGCCGGCAGCGCGCCGGCGGAAGCGACGTGGCCGGTGTTGGTGATCGCCAGGCCGGCGATTTGGAGTTTGACTACAGCAGAACAGTCCTGCTGTGCGTATAGGGCGGTTAATGAGAGTGCCAGAGTCGGCAGAATCAGCTTCACGGCCATAGGGCACAGTTTACCCGAATTTGCACACCGCAACGCCGGCTGTAAGAACGTGTACGGCACAGAGCCGACGTGTGCGCTATCTTTCTTGTCCTTTGGGCGAGACGGTGCCGGAATGGAATTGAGGAACACTTTTATGGCATCGACAACCGCAGCGGATGTTCTTATTGACTCGATCCACGACTGGGGCGTGGACGTCATCTTCGGGATGCCGGGTGACGGCATCAACGGCATCATGGAAGCGCTCCGGAAGCGCCAGGACAAAGTGCGGTTTGTCCAGGTGAGGCATGAGGAAGCGGCTGCATTTATGGCCTGCGCGTACGCGAAGTACACGGGCAAGCTCGGGGCATGCCTGGCGACCTCGGGTCCGGGCGGCATTCACCTGCTCAATGGCCTGTACGACGCCAGGATGGATAGCCAGCCGGTGCTGGCTCTCACCGGAATGCATTATCACGACCTGATCGGGACGATGGCGCAACAGGATGTAGAGCTCGATAAGCTCTACGAAGACGTCACGGTGTTCAACGAACGAGTGATGGGAGTCACGCACGTCGAGAGCCTTGCCGATCTGGCCTGCCGGACGGCGCTAGCGTATCGCGGCGTTGCCCACATCACGTTTCCAACGGATTTCCAGGAAGCAGAGGTTTCGCGCAAGCAGGCGTCGAAACGCAATTTGCCGCATCACACTTCCGATGTCTGCGCGCAAAGCGCCCGGCTGCCCGCGGACCGGGACCTGGCGCGGGCGGCGGAGGTTTTGAACCGGGGGCGGAAGATCGCGATTCTGGCGGGCCAGGGCGCGCTCGGGGCGACCGACGAACTGGAGCAGATCGCGGAGAAGTTGGCCGCGCCGATTGTCAAGGCGCTGCTCGGCAAGGCGGCGGTGCCGGACGACAGTGCGTACACGACCGGAGGCATCGGTCTGCTCGGCACGAAGCCGTCGCAAGATGCGCTGGAAGAGTGCGACACGCTGCTGATTGTGGGAAGCTCGTTTCCATATATCGAATTCCTGCCACGGCCCGACCAGGCGCGCGGCGTGCAGATCGACCTTAATCCGAAGCGCATCGGGTTGCGGTATCCGGTGGAAGTGGGGTTGGTCGGGGACTCCAAAATGGCTCTGCAGGCTTTGCTGCCGCTGCTTCGAGGCAACAGCGACCGGGGCTTTCTGGAGAAAGCCCGGAAAGGCGTGGAAGACTGGCGGGAGATCATGCAGCGCCAGGAAAGCCGCACGGACCGGCCGATGAAGCCGCAGGTGATCGCGGCGGAATTGGGACGGCGCCTCTCCGCGAGCGCGATCATTTCCTCCGACTCCGGGACGATCACCACCTGGTGGGCGCGCCACATTTCGGCCAAGCGGGGGCAGATGTTCTCCTGCTCGGGGAATCTGGCGACCATGGCTCCCGGGCTGCCGTACACGATCGCAGCGCAGATCGCCTATCCGGAACGGCAATGCGTAGCGTTCGTCGGGGACGGCGGATTTGCCATGCTGATGGCCGAATTTGCCACCGCGGTGAAATATCAACTGCCAATTAAGGTGGTGGTGATCAAGAACAACACACTGGGGCAGATCAAGTGGGAACAAATGGTGTTTTTGGGCAATCCCGAGTACGGCTGCGAGCTACAGCCCATTGATTTCGCAGCTTTCGCGCGTGCATGCGGCGGCGAAGGCTTTACAATCGACGACCCATCCACCTGCGGGCAGATTCTCGATGAAGCCCTCGCGATTCGCAAGCCGGTGGTGATTGAAGCGCTGGTGGATCCGTACGAACCGCCGATGCCGGCAAGCGTCACGATGGAGCAGGCCCGCCATTTCGCGGAATCGCTCGCGCGCGGGGAACCGAACCGCAAGAAGATCGCTCTTACGGTTCTGGAAGACAAGGTGCGGGAGCTGGTGTAGGGAACGAGGCGACCGCGGCGGCACCGCGCAGAGTGCGGTGCCTCCGCCGCTGGCTCCGGCGAGTGGAAGAAGAAGTGAACAGGAGTAGTGCAATGCTCATCTCATCAGCCGCAAAACATCAAAGCGGCGAACGCGGGGCAGAGAGGACGGCGGGATGGGCGGGCGACGCCGGCTTGCTCGAGAGGGAACTGCGAGGAATCATTCGCGGCGAAGTACGGTTCGACAGCGGCTCGCGCGCGCTTTATGCGACAGACGCGTCCAATTACCGGCAAGTGCCGATCGGGGTGGTTCTGCCGCGCGACGACGACGACGTGGTGAAGACCCTGGCGCTGGCGCGGCAGTTCGGCGCGCCTGTCCTTAGCCGGGGGGGCGGCACCAGCCTCGCGGGGCAGTGCTGTAACGTGGCGGTCCTGATGGACTTTACGAAATACATGCACGGCATTCGGGGGATCGATCGGGAAAGAAAACTGGCCTGGGTGGAGCCCGGCTGCATACTCGATGATCTGCGCACCGCCGCCAACTGCGTCGGACTAACGTTCGGACCGGACCCGGCGACTCACAATCACTGCACGCTCGGCGGCATGTGCGGCAATAATTCCTGCGGCACGCACTCACAGATGGCCGGCCGCACCGCGGACAACATTCACGAACTCTCGATCGTGACCTATGACGGTGTGCAGATGACGGTCGGCGCGACCAGCGAAACCGAGCTCGAGGCGCTGATTGCCCTGGGAGGCCGCCGGGGCGATATCTACCGGCGCCTGCGCGACCTGCGCGACAAATATGCCGACCTGATCCGGGAGCGCTATCCCAAGATTCCGCGGCGTGTATCCGGGTACAACCTGGACGAGCTGCTGCCCGAAAACGGCTTTCATGTCGCGAGGGCGCTGGTGGGAACCGAGAGTACCTGTGTCACTTATCTGGAGATCGTTGCGAACCTCGTGCACAACCCGCCGGCGCGCGTACTGCTGGTACTCGGATATCCGGACGTATTCACGGCCGGCGATCACATTCCGGAGGTAAATGAAACCGATGCGATCGCCTGCGAAGGCTTGGACGACCGTCTGATCGAGTTCATGCACAAGAAAGGGCTGCACGTGCGGGATCTGACGCTGCTGCCGGAAGGGCGCGGGTGGCTGCTGGTGGAATTCGGAGGCGAGACGCGGCAGGAGGCGGAGGATGGCGCACGGCGTCTGATGGACAAACTGAAAAAGGCCGGCAAGCCTCCTTCGATGAAGCTATACGACAATCCGGCGCAGGAAAAAATGTTGTGGGAAGTGCGTGAATCCGGGTTGGGCGCGACCGCATTCATTCCCGGAGAGCCGGATTCATGGCCCGGTTGGGAGGATTCGGCGGTTCCCCCCGATCGCGTCGGACGCTACTTGCGGGATTTCAGACGGCTGTTCGACAAGCATGGAGTCCCGGCGCCGTCGCTATACGGGCACTTCGGGCAGGGATGCATCCATTGCCGCATACCCTTCGATCTCAAGACGGCCGAGGGAATACGCACCTATCGCGCTTTCGTCAGCGATGCGGCTGACCTGGTAGTGGCGTACGGCGGATCGCTTTCCGGAGAACACGGCGACGGCCAGTCGCGGGCCGAGTTGCTGCCCAAGATGTACGGAGCGGAGTTGGTGCAGGCTTTCCGCGAGTTCAAATCGATCTGGGACCCGGACTGGAAGATGAATCCGGGCAAGGTTGTGGACCCGCATCCGATAGACGCCGATCTGCGTCTCGGAACGGCGTACCACCCGCCGGAGCCGGCGACGCACTTCAGCTATCCCGCCGATCAATACAGCTTCTCGCGCGCTGCGATGCGGTGCGTCGGCGTAGGCGCGTGCCGGCGGGAAAATAGCGGGACGATGTGCCCCAGCTACATGGCTACGCGCGAGGAAATGCATTCGACCCGCGGCCGCGCGCACCTGTTGTTCGAAATGCTTCGCGGCGATCCGCTAGAAGGCGGTTGGCGCAACGAACCGGTTAGAGAAGCGCTCGACCTTTGTCTCTCCTGCAAGGGGTGTAAAGGGGAATGCCCGGTAAACGTGGACATGGCCACGTATAAGTCCGAGTTCCTGTCGCATTATTATGAAGGCCGGGTGCGTCCTCGGAACGCCTATGCGTCGGGACTCATTCACTGGTGGAGCCGCGCCGCGGAACGCTCGCCGGCAACCGCCAACTTCCTCACTCAGACACCGGTGTTGCGATCGCTCGCGAAATGGGCGGCCGGATACGCGCAGGTTCGCGAGATTCCCCGTTTCGCGCCGCAGACGTTCAAGCAGTGGTTCCGCCGCCGCGAGCCGCGCAATCCGAGCGGCCAGCGCGTCATCCTCTGGGCGGACACGTTCAACGATCACTTCACACCCAGAGTCGCGAAGGCGGCCGTCGAAGTACTCGAGAACGCCGGTTGTCATGTACTGGTTCCCGAGCAGGATTTGTGCTGCGGCAGGCCTCTATACGATTACGGAATGCTCGACACCGCGCGCCAATGGCTGCTCGACATAATCGGCACGCTCGAGCCGGAGATTGAAGCGGGCACCCCCGTGGTAGGACTGGAGCCGAGTTGCGTCTCGGTCTTTCGCGACGAAATGCCCGATTTGCTGCACGGCGATGAAAACGCGTTGCGGCTCCAGCGGCAATCGTTCCTGCTGAGTGAATTTCTTGCCGAGAAGGTGCCGGGGTACGAGCCGCCCCACCTTTCCGGAACCGCGATCGTGCAGGGGCATTGCCATCACAAATCGGTATTGCGCTTCAGCGAAGAAATCGATCTGCTCAAAAAGGCGGGAATGGATTTGAACGTGCTCGACTCAGGCTGCTGTGGAATGGCCGGCGCGTTCGGCTATGAGAAGGATCACTACGAGGTTTCCCAGGCGTGCGGCGAGCGGGTGCTGCTGCCGGCTGTCCGCAATGCTCCTGCGGAAACGCTGATTCTTTCCGATGGTTTCAGTTGTCGCGAGCAGATCCTACAAGGCACGGGGCGCACCGCGCTGCACTTCGCGCAGGTGCTGCAAATGGCGATTCGCGAAGGGCCCTCGGGTCCGAGCGACTGGTCCACGGCAACGCGCGATTACGCAGTCGAGGCGAAAACAGCACCGGTGCCGTGGACTGTAGTCGGGTTCGCGGCCGCAGCCGCTGCCGGCGCCTGGATGTGGCGGCGCGCGCGCCATTGAACGGGATGAAAGACGGAAATATCGAGCGGATTCGGGCGGCGGCGTATACCATTCCCACGGACGCTCCCGAAGCGGATGGAACCTACGAGTGGTCCGAAACGACGGTGGTTCTCGTGAAGGCATGCGCCGCCGGCCAGAGCGGAATCGGCTACACCTACGCTGCGCCGGCGGCTGCGAGACTGATCGTCGATGGTCTTGGCCGCCATGTCCTCGGGTGTCCCGCAATGTCGCCGCGAGCCGCCTGGGATGCGATGTTCCGAGCCGTCCGCAACCTGGGCCGCGGAGGGCTGGTCGCGATGGCGATTTCCGCGGTCGATTGCGCGCTGTGGGATTTGAAGGCGCGGCTGCTCGATCTCTCCCTGTTGGAGTTGCTGGGTGCGGTGCGGACGGCGATCCCGGTGTATGGGAGCGGTGGATTCACATCGTACAGCGACGAGCAGCTGAGCCGGCAGTTTTCGGGCTGGGTGAACGAAGGCATTCGCGACGTAAAGATGAAGGTCGGTGCTCATCCGGAGTGTGATGTTCACCGCGTCGGCGTCGCGCGCCAGGCGATCGGAGATGCCGGACTCTTCGTGGACGCTAATGGCGCGTACGATCGGAAACAGGCGCTGTGCCTGGCTCGGGAATTTGCCGAATTCGGAGTTTGCTGGTTCGAGGAGCCGGTGAGCTCCGACGACCTGGAAGGCTTGCATCTGGTTCGAAATGCGGCGCCAGCGCAGATAGAAATTGCGGCCGGCGAGTATGGATACGAGCAGGCCTATTTCCGGCGGATGATCGAGGCGCAAGCTGTGGATGTGGTGCAAGCGGATGCAACGCGCTGCGGTGGGGTGACCGGTTTCCTGAAGGCCGCGGAAGAAATTGATTCCTTCGGGCTGCCGCTCTCGGCGCACACGGCCCCATCGCTGCACGGCGCGTTGTGCTGCGCGGTTCCGCGCGCCCGCAACGTGGAGTATTTTCACGACCACGTGCGTATCGAATCCATGCTGCTGGACGGCGCGCTTACGGCTCAGAAGGGCATGCTGCGCCCCGATCGCACGGCTCCCGGGTTCGGTCTTTCGCTTAAAGAACAGGACGCCAAGAAGTTTTGCGTCTACGAAGGAGAGGTGCATGGCTGAGATCGGCCGGCGCGTGTGGGCAATCGCCGAAGGCTACATCCCAGGATGGAGCCATGGGCCGGCGCCGCAGTTGGTCAGTCACGAGGCGGTTTGCATCCTCAACGCCGGCGGCCAGGACGCACACGTAACCATCACGATCTACTTCGAGGGCCGCGAGCCCGCCGGCCCATACCGCTTTACCGTGGGCGCGCGGCGCACGCGGCATCTCCGTTTCAACGAATTCGAGGAACCGGAACGGATTCCAGTGGATACTCCGTATTCAAGCGTGATTGCGTCCGACGTTCCGATCGTGGTGCAACACACGCGGCTCGATTCGCGCCAGGCGGAAAATGCGCTGCTTACCACCATCGCGTTCCCCGTGGACGAGTAAACGGGTCTTCAGAAATTCGCCGTCGCCGGTTGCGATGAAGCCTGCGAGTTCTGCAATTGCACACTGACCGATGCCAGGCTGCTCGCTGCGCCCTGCTGCACGGTGAAGGGAACCAGCAGCAAGAACTGGCCTCCGAACGTGGATGATGAAGCGGCCGCATACCACTGGCCGGCGAGGGTGGCCAGGTTTACGGTCAAGTCGCTGGTTTGAAGAAGCTGCCCCGATTTGGCGGTGAAGCGGAAACTTGCGGCGGCCAGGTCGAGCGAATTCGAGAAACCGGCCACTTGCAGCTGAAAACCGGAAGAAGTTGTACTCACGGTGACGGCGCTGATCACGGGAGCAGCCTGGGGCACCACGGTCGAGCTGCTGGCGATGGCTCCGGCAAGATCGGACGTGACGTTGAGCTTGATGGTCCCCGCGACCGTGCCGGTCTGGAAGGCCGCCGGGGATCCGGAGAACGAGGCCTGCGTGCTTCCAGCCGGGATCGTGAAGCTCAAAGTGCGGCCGCCGGAGGCGAACTGGACGGCGGGATCATCGCGGGACACCGTCGTGCCCGGCTGAAAGGTCAGCGCGACCTGGCCGGTCACGGTTCTCGAAGATGCCGAAGAGAGAGCGATACTGAACGGGACCTGCTGCCCGGAACCGGCGCTGGCCGGCACGCCGTTCAGGGTCAGCGTCGAGCCGCCGGACGCACCCGAGACCAGAATGGAAAGCAGTTGATCGCCGGTGGCCGATGCGCTGTCCGTCACGTGTACGTTAAATGTAAATGATCCCGCACCGGTCGGGGTGCCGGAGATGACGCCCGTTGAAGCGTTGAGAGACAGGCCCCCGGGGAGAGCGCCGCTGGTGAGCGACCACGAGTACGGGGGCTTGCCGCCGGCCGCGGCCAGCGCCTGAGAATACGCTACGCCCACAGTAGCGGTGGGAAGCGAGTTGGTGGTAATCGTGATGGCCGCACTCCGGACGAGGAGGCTATAGGTCTGCGAAGTAGCAGCTTGCGCCTGGTCGGTCGCCGTGACTGTAAAGCTGGATGACGCTCCGGTATTAGGAGTGCCGGAAATGACTCCGCTGGATTGATTCAGTGACAACCCCGCCGGCAGGGATCCGCCGGTGACGGCAAACGTAAACGGTGGCGTGCCGTTACTCACGGCCAGCGTTTGCGAGTATGCCGTGCCCACCACTCCTTCGGGAAGCGTGGTAGTGGTAATTTTGGGCGAATCGTGAATTACAACAGTGTAGGATTGCGATCCGGTATTGAGCCTCGTGTCGGCGACGAGAACGGTGAACTGAAACGTTCCCGCCGTCGTGGGGGTTCCGCTGACCTGGCCGGTGAGCGGTGAAACCGAGACTCCCGGCGGCAAGGTGCCTTGCGTAGACCAGACACACGGACCAGTGCAGCCTCTGGCGCCGAGCGTTTGATTGTACGGCGAGCGGACGGTCCAGTCGGGCAGCGTGGAGGGACTTATGGTCAAAGGGGCGGCGTCTGCGCGCCTCGACAACAAAGCGATCACAACCAGTGCTGTGTATCGAAGATATCGCATGGGTTCGTCGGATCAATGAGGAGGTTGGAAAACCGGAGTGCCGGTCGTGATGACAATGCCCGCAGGGTTCACCGAACCGGTGGGCTGGGTCGGGGTCGTGCTATTGCTGCCGCCGCCGCGAGTGGCCGCTAAAGCGACGCCGCCGGCCGCGGCTCCACCGATTAGTGCAATCAGCAGGAGTTTTTTGGATGGCCCTGAACTGAGTGCTCCGCCGGGTGCGGCGTTGGTCTGGTTGATTACCGCGGTCGCCATCCGGCCCCGGTACGATGCGGTCACCCGAATTTGATATTTGCCCACAGCCTGATTGGGCGTCAGTCCGCGCCCAACGGCCTGCCCGCTGTCACTGGTGACAACGGTAAGCGTCCGGATATCTCCCGTGAATGTGCCTCCCGGGCCCATATCGGGCAGGGTAAACGTCACCGAGGCGCCGCTCACGGGCATCTGTTCGTCGTTCACGACGCGGACCACCGGCTCGCGAGACCGCCGCTGCTGGATGTTGTTGATGGCGCCCTCGCCCTCGAGCACATCAATCTTTAGACCGGATGGTAAAGCCGGGTTCTGCTGCTGCGCGAGCGCGCCGCCCGCCAGCAAGACCCCTGCCAACACGAGTGCTGCGCCGGGCGGCCGCCGCCCTTTTGGAATGGAAAGGACCGGACCTTTATACACGTATACACGATGCCCTGTATCGGCGCCTTTCTCCAAGTGTAAAAAGGTACATTGCTGGTTTGAGCCGTGCGGAACCTAACGACCCGTGTCAAAGAACGGTTCGATACGTTACCAGGCGCCGGAAATGTTGCGCTTCTGAATCGGCCGACAGGGTCTAAGCTGAGAATACGCATGGGTGATCGAACTCTCGCGGAGACTAGCCGTATCGGCGACAAAGTGATGGTGGAGTGTCTGCACTCCGTCCTTCAGGAAATCGGGACCGCGGCGCAGGAGCACGATGTAACTGGAATCCTGCTGGGCACCAAAGACGAGCTGCGGGTGCGAATTCTCGCGTTCCGCCGGCTGGTACCCAGGCGGATTTTCGGCCGTTCGGCCACTCTATCGGATGGCGATCGCGATGCCGTGGCCAGGCTGATCGCGCGGCCGCCCGCCGAAGGCGAACTTTATGGTCTGGAGCCGGTGGGCTGGTTCCGTGCCGAGCCGCGGCGCAGCCTGGTTCTCTCGGACCTGGAATTGGAGCTGCTGAACACCTTTTTTACCGAGCCGGGGCAAGTCGGAATGGTGCTTCGGGCGGCCAGTTTCGGGCCGACGCGCGCGCGGTTTTACGTTCGCGAGCCCGATGGGTTTGCAGTTCAGATGTATCGGGAGCTGATCGTGCCGGCCGTGGCGGAGCGTCCTATGCTCGTCGTGGAAGGGGGAGGCCCGCAGCGGGAGCGCCCCGCAGCCGCACCGGGTCAGGTACCGCTGCGGGAACGCCCCGCTGCAGCGCCCGGTCAGGTACCGCCGCGGGAATTCCGCGGAGTGGATCACGTAAACGATCGGATACCGGATCAGTTACTGCCGGAGCAGTTTCAGGATCAAATACCGGACTACCTGCGAGACCGGACCGAAGCGATGCCCGCCGAACCGCCACGGGTTGCCGGCTGGATTTGGCGCGCGGCTTCTTCACTGGCCATTACGGTGTTTGTGGTTGGGTACTGGTGGATCTCATACTCACGGCAGCAGGCAGAGCGGCAGGCTCTAAAGCGCGCGCCGGATATCGTGGCGGAGGCGGACCGCCAACAGCTTCCCCCAGCGCTGCCGGACCTGGCCGAGCTCCGGCGGCCAGGCGCGGAGCGCTCCGTAGACGCCGACATTCGCACCGAGCCTCCGATTCCGGATATAGAAACGACGCGCATTCCGGAAAAGGATCTCGACACAAAAATCCCGGAAAGAAACGCGGACACCAGCGCCCCCGAAAAAGCTCAGCAGAGGCCCAACGCAGCGGAGAAACCGGCTCAATCGGAACGAGCGGCTCCGCCGTCCCGTTCCCTGCGGCCGCTTCGATTGCCGGCGCTGTCTCGTCGAAGCATCAAGATCGCGGAATTGGCGGCGCCCCCGCAACTGGCGCGCGAAGGCAGCCCGTTGCCGCCCTTGCCGCTCCCGCAGGCAATCACGGTGGTGCCTCCTACCAAGGCTGTGGCGCCAAAGAGCGCGGTTGCGGCTGGTCCGTCCAGTGGAAGTCTGATCTGGACGGGAAGGGCCGCAAAGAATGCGACCTTGACGATTGACGGCAATCGCGCTTCTTTTGGGGCGCTCACCGGCGGCCTGCCCGGAAGGCCGGTGCAGATTCACGTCTATCCCGGCGATTTGGCGGATGATGAAATTCTGGTATTCACGGCGGACTCGCAGGATGCCCGCCTGGGTTGGGATGCCGCCGGGCCGCAGGATGGATGGAATCGCGTTGTGTATGAGTTCAATCCGCGCAACGCGCGCGCGGTCGAGGTGGAGGAGGCCCCCGGTCCGTACAACGGCTGGAAGCGCCTGGTAATCCGTTGTAACAACCCCAAAATCTCGGTCATCTATGTGAAGTGGTCGGCGCGCTGAACGCCCGGCGGCCCGCCGCGCCTTCTAAATCCCGTTGCGCCAAAGTCCTTCTTCTCTCACTGGAGAGCGGCCTGTGCTAGACTCCGGGATATCGGGTTCAAGGGGAACACGCCCCTATGGCCCCTCGGCGGCCGGCCAAAGACAGCATCTGCGCCGATCGAGGTGGGAACGATGACCAGTCCGGGTGCTTCGCTTCAATTTCTGCTGAACGGGAACTTAGTATCTGTTGAGCGGACATCGCTCCAAGCGACGCTGCTGGATTTCCTGCGCGAGCGCGCTTTAACGGGAGCCAAAGAAGGCTGCGCCGAGGGCGAATGCGGCGCCTGCACCGTGGTGCTGGTCGGGCCGGATGGCGATTGCAGCAGCGCGTATCGCGCAGTAAATAGTTGCCTGATGTTCCTGCCGGCGGCAGCGGGTCACGAGATATATACGGTGGAATCGCTGGCGGCCGGCGGGCGATTGGCGCCCGCACAGGCTGCGATGGCCGCGGCCGGAGGCTCGCAGTGCGGTTACTGCACCCCCGGTTTCGTGATGAGCCTGTTCGCGGAGCAGTACCGCAGGGGCCGCAGCGGCGGCTGCGATCCGCACGCGCTCGCCAGCAATCTCTGCCGCTGCACCGGATACCGTCCGATTCGCGATGCGGCGCTCTCGCTCGGACCTGCGCCCGAAGGCGCGTTCAAAGACCGCCTGTCCCGCCCCGCGCCGTTGCTCGAACCGGTGTCCTATGCAAATGGGGAAGCTCGATTCTCGCGGCCGGCGAGCATCCGCGATTGTGTCGCGATCCTGAGCGCTGATCCCGGGGCGCGTCTGCTGGCCGGCGGGACGGATCTCGCCGTCGAATCCAATCTGCGCGGCCGGCGCTGGAGCCACCTGGTCAGCCTGGAAGGGATAGCGGAGTTGCGCGAATTCGCGGAAACCGCCGGGTGCGTCCGGATCGGATCGGCGCTCAGTCTGAATGAAATCGCCGAGCGTTGGCGCGATGCTCCCGAAGCGTTTCGGGAATGGCTTCCGCTGTTCGCTTCGCCGGCCCTTCGCAATCGGGCCACCCTCGGCGGGAACTTCGCAACGGCATCGCCGATCGGGGATGGGGCGCCGCTGTTCGCCGCGTTGGATGCCAATCTCCAGGTAGCGGGGCCGGGCGGCCGGCGTTCGGTTCCGCTGGCTGCATTTTTTACCTCGTACCGGCGCACGGCGCTCGAGCCCGGCCAGTTGATCACCGGCATCGAGATTCCGAAACCGCTGCCCCAACATGCGCGGTTCTACAAGGTGGCTAAGAGGCGGATGGACGACATCAGCACGGTGGCCGCCGGTCTGGCGCTGGATTGGAACAGCGCAGGGCGGATCGTGCGCGCGCGGTTCGTGTTCGGCGGCGTGGCTCCAGTCCCGCTGCGCGTGCAGGCAGCCGAAGAAGCGGTGATCGGCGAGCGCTGGAACGAATCGGCGGTTTCGCGCGTGCAATCGATTCTGGCGCGCACGCTGAAACCGATCAGCGATCATCGGGGTTCCTCCGAGTATCGCCTGGCACTGGCGCAAAGCCTCATCGAAAAATTCTGGTGGGAGCGCCGGGAAGTGGCGGCATGAACATCGCCGGCAAAGCAGTCCCTCATGAAAGCGCGCGCGGCCACGTAACGGGCTCGGCTCTCTATACGGACGACCTGGCGGCGCGCTTCCCCGGCATTCTGCACGCGTGGCCCGTGCTCGCTCCGCACGCACATGCTCTGGTTACACGGCTGGACGCCGCGCCGGCATTGGCCGAACCCGCCGTGTGTACGGTACTGACCGCTGCCGACGTGCCGGGCGAAGGCGATTGCGGCCCGAACCGGCATGACGAGCCTCTGTTCCCGTCCGAGGTGATGTTCCATTCCCAGCCAGTGGCTTGGGTGCTGGCCGAAACGCTCGAAACGGCGCGGTGCGCTGCCGAGTGCGTGCGGGTGGAGTATGAACCGCTGCCGCCCATTCTCAGCATAGAGCAGGCGATCGCCGCAAAAAGCTTTCATGTGGGCCCGGTGCATTTGAATCGCGGCGATGTCTCCGTCATCGAATCCAGCCCGCTGCAGTTCTCGGGCGAACTGGCAATCGGCGGGCAGGAGCATTTCTATCTGGAGACGATGGCTGCCATCGCCTGGCTTGATGAGAGCGGCGGTATCGCGCTCGAATCCTCAACCCAGCATCCCAGCGAAGTGCAAGAGATTGTCGCGCGCGTGCTCGGCCTCCCGCGGCATCAGGTCACGGTCGAGTGCCTGCGCATGGGCGGCGCGTTCGGCGGCAAGGAAGTGCAGTCGAATTACTACGCCGCGCTGGCGGCGCTGGGGGCGTGGAAGACGCGGCGACCGGTGCGCGTGCGATTACCGCGCGCGCTGGACATGATCCTCACCGGTAAACGCCACCCGTTTCTGGCGCGCTATTCCGCGGGATTTGCGCTGGATGGCCGCCTGCAGGGCGTTCGCATCACGCTTTACTCGGACGGGGGCTGGAGCTTGGATCTTTCCGAGCCGGTGCTCTGGCGCGCCTTGTTTCACGTCGATAACACCTACCTTCTGCCGGCCGCCGAGTTGACGGGTTACGTGTGCCGCACCCACAAGACTTCGCAAACCGCGTTTCGCGGTTTCGGGGGGCCGCAGGGCATGGTCACGATCGAAGAGATTCTCGACCAGGCGGCGCGCCGGCTCTCGGTCCCTGCCGAAGTAATTCGCGAGCGCAATTTCTATCGCGAGGGCGACACGACGCATTACGGCCAGCCGGTCAAGGATGCCGGCCGCATTGCCGTCATCTGGAACCAGCTGAAACAATCGAGTAAATTTGAGAGCCGCCGCGCCGAGATCGCGCGATTCAACGCCACGCACGAACACCGGAAGCGCGGGATCGCGATCACCCCGGTGAAGTTCGGCATTTCGTTCACCGCCACGTTTTTCAACCAGGGCGGGGCTCTAGTGCTGATCTATCGCGATGGCAGCGTGCAGGTCAATCACGGCGGGACCGAGATGGGACAGGGGCTGCACACGAAGATAGGGCAAGTGGCGGCCGAAACGCTCGGATTGCCGCTGGAAGCCGTGCGGATCATGCCCACCCGTACAGATAAGGTGCCGAACACCTCGGCCACGGCCGCTTCGTCGAGCGCCGATCTCAATGGCGCCGCCGTGCTGGATGCGTGCGCGCAGCTGAAATCGCGGCTGGCCCATGTGGCCGCTCACCAGTTCGGGTGCGGCGCCGCCAGCGTCCGGTTTGAGAATGGGCGCGTTTTTGCGGCCGGCGAGGAAACTCGCGGGCTCCCATTCCGCGAAGTCTGCGATGCCGCTTACCGGCAGCGCGTCGGGTTATTCGCGCAAGGCTATTACCGCACTCCGGAGATCGAATTCGATTACCAGACCGGCCGCGGGCGGCCGTTTTACTACTTCGCGTACGGCGCCGCAGTTTCCGAGGTCGAAACCGACCGCTTCACGGGCGAGTACCGTTTGCTGCGGACGGACATCCTGCAGGATGCGGGCGACCCGCTTTCGCCGACTGTCGATCGCGGCCAGGTGGAAGGCGGTTTCCTCCAGGGCGCCGGCTGGCTGACGATCGAAGAATTGCTCTGGGACCCACAGGGCCGGTTGGCCACCGCGGGTGCGTCCACTTATAAGCTGCCGTCGTGGTCGGAGGTTCCGGAGGAGTTCCATGTCAGCTTTTTGGAGAACGCCGCCGAGCCGGGCGCGATTTTCGGCGGCAAGGCCGTTGGCGAGCCTCCTCTGATGCTGGCGATTTCAGTGCGAGAGGCGATTCGCGATGCAGTTTCGGCGTTCGGCCCCGGCGGCGTGGTCACGTTCGCCAGTCCCGCCACTCCCGAGCGCGTATTTTTTGCGATACGGCGCGCGGCTTCCGAGCGTGAGGCGGTCGCGGCCGATGCCGGAGCGGAGCACCGGTGAGTCCGGCAGATCGCGACTTGCTGCTGCGGGCAACGGTGTTCCACACGCCGGCCAACCCCTTCCTGGATGATCGCGCCATGCAGTGCCATTGGGACGGCGGGCTGCTGATTCGCAGCGGCCGCGTCGCGGGCTGCGGCGATTACGGCTCTCTTCGCGCGGCAAACCCGGACGCCGATTCCGCGGATTGCCGCGGCGGTTTTCTTCTCCCGGGTTTCATCGACACCCACATTCACTTTCCGCAGGTTCACGTGCTGGGCAGCCTTGGCCGGTCGCTGCTCGACTGGCTGGAGCACTGCGCGCTGCCGGAAGAGGCGCGCATGGCCGACGAGGCTTACGCGCGCAGCGTGGCATGCGGCTTTGTCCGCGCGCTCGTGTCGCACGGCACCACTACCGCCCTGGCTTTCGGCGCGCACTTCGCGCGTGCAACTGCGGCGCTATTCGAGTCCGCGGAGGGATCGGGATTGCGGCTGATCAGCGGGCTGGTGCTATCGGACCGGCATCTCATCCCCGAGTTGCACCAAACGCCGGAGGCTGCGTATCAAGCGAGCACGGCCTTGATCGCAAGCTTCCATAAGCGCGGGCGCCTCTTATATGCCGTGACCCCGCGGTTCGCGCTCTCCACCTCCGAAGCGATGTTAGAGGTTTGCCAGACGCTACGAGGAGAGCACGACGCCCTGCGCGTGCAGGCGCATCTGAATGAAAACCCGGCGGAAATCGCCGAGGTCAAACGTTTGTTTCCGTGGGCCTCGGATTATTTCGCGGTGTACGAGCGTTACGGCCTCTGCGGGCCCGCCGCGGTTATGGCGCACAACGTCCATCCCACCGAATCCGAGCTCGGGCGCCTGGCGGCGAGCCGCACCACGATCGCTCATTGCCCGTGCAGCAACGCGGCGCTGGGCAGCGGCATCTTCCCGCTGAGCCGCCATCTGCACGCGGGAGTCGCGTGCGCGCTGGGTACGGATGTCGGTGGTGGTACGGGCTTCGGAATCCTGAAGGAAGCCTTGCAGGCCTACCTGATGCAACGGGTCGCGGCGCCCTCGTTCACACTCGGCCCGGCGCATATGCTGTATCTGGCGACACGCGCCGGAGCCGAGGCGCTCGGCCTTGCAGAAGAGATTGGCGATTTTCAAACAGGTAAGGCCGCCGATTTCGTGTACCTGCGCCCGCCCGGGGATAGCCCGCTGGCCGGCGTGCTCGCCCGCGCCGAAACTCCGGAGCGCGCGCTGGCAGCCCTGTTCACCCTCGCCGGCCAGGAGAGTATCGCCGAGGTGCGGGTGGAAGGTTCGGTAGTCTACCGCGCACCCGCATGACCTTAGCCGAGTTGAATGCGCTCGATCACCGCGGATTCATCGAGGCGATCGGATGGGTTTTTGAGGATTCGCCCTGGGTTGCGGAACAGGTGTGCGGCGGCCGGCCCTACGCCAATCTCGAGACGCTGCATCAGGCCATGGTCCGCCAGGTTGAAGCGGCGGCAGCCACCCGGCAATTGGCGCTGCTGTGCGCTCATCCCGATCTGGGGACGCGCGCCCACATCAGCGCAGCGTCGATTGCCGAGCAGGCCGGCGCGGGGCTGGACCGTCTCACTCCGGAGGAATTCCAACGCCTGCAGGAACTGAATACGGTTTACCGGCGTAAATTCGGTTTCCCTTTTTTGTTCGCCGTCAAGGGCAGTACGAAGTACGATATCTTGAAGGCCCTCGAGCGGCGCATCCTGGCGTCGCCGGAAGAAGAACATCGGGAAGCGCTGCGCCAGGTCTACCGGATCGCGGAGTTCCGCCTGCGCGACACGATCAAATAAGGACTCTCATGGAGCAATTCGCCAGCGGGTGGAAACGGAGCTATTACGGCAAGGGCGATGTGATCGTCTACCGTCTCAACCGCGACGGCAAAACGCCCGCCGGCCGGAGCGCCGTCTTCGGCGCCAGCGTCAAGATGCTCGTGTACGGCGACGCATTCTGGCCGACGTACACGACCGGCGATAACACCGGCTTGATTGCGACCGATTCGATGAAGAATTTCATCCAGCGCGAGACCTTCAATTATGATGGGGGGGATCTGGAGGATTACTGCCGTTTCCTGGGCTCTCGATTTTTGGAAACCTATGCCCAGGTGGAAGGAGTGCAGGTATCGGTACTGGAAATCCCGTATGCCGCCCTTACCGAGGGGGGGCCTGCGTTCGCGCCCGCGGGTCCAGAGCGCGCTACGGCGCGCATCGAGCTGAGCCGGTCGGGTACCCTGGAAATCGCATCAGGCATTCAAGGCTTTCGCCTGCTGCGCCTGGGCGGCAGCGCGTTCCAGGGCTTTGTGCGAGACCAATACACCACGCTCCCGGATATCCAAAATCGTCCTTTGCACATGTGGCTCGATGTCGAATGGCTGTATACGGAGCCGGCCGCGGCGTTCAGCGGCGGAGCGATTCCCGCTTCTGTATGGCGCAGCGTGCACGAGATTTTCCGTTGTTTTGAATCGGGAAGCATCCAGCAGGTGATCTATCAAATCGGAACGAAGATGCTCGCGGAGATTCCTGCGATTGCCGAGGTCCATCTCGAGGCGAACAACCGAACGTGGGACACCATTGCCGAGCGCGGCGAAGAGCTGGGCGTCTATACCGAGGCGCGCCCGCCGTATGGATGCCTCGGGCTACGGATGAAGCGATAGCATGGCCCGCCTGACCACGCACGTGCTCGACACCGCGCGCGGCAAACCCGCCGGCGGCGTTGTAATCGATTTGCATCAGTGGCGCGGCGGCGCTCGCTCGCTCCTAAAGACTCTCTCGACCGATGCGGACGGCCGCGCGCAGGGCCAAACGGTCCGGGCCGGCACCTACGAGCTGGTATTTCATGCAGGCGATTATTTTCGACGCTCGGGCGTGACGCTGCCCGATCCGCCGTTCCTCGACGAAGTGGTGATTCGTTTCGGAATCGCCGAGGCGTCCGGGCATTATCACGTCCCGCTGCTGCTGGCGCCTTACGGATACAGCACCTATCGGGGATCTTAATGGAGCACGAGGTCATTGCCCGCTGTCGCGCGCTCGCCGAGTGCACCGAAGAGCCTGGCTTTACTACCCGCACATTTCTTTCGCCGCCGATGCGTGAAGTCCACGCCCTGTTGACCAGGTGGATGGAGCAAGCCGGCATGCGCGTGCATGTCGACCCGGCGGGCAATCTGCGCGGCGTCTACGACGCTGCCCGCCCGGACGCCCCGCGGCTGTATCTAGGCTCGCATCTCGATACCGTCCCGCACGCGGGAGCCTTCGACGGCATTCTCGGCGTGGTTATGGGCGTGGCGCTGGTCGAGCAGTTGCGCGGCGGCCGGCTGAGCTTTCACATCGAGATCGTCGGATTTTCCGAAGAAGAAGGCGTGCGTTTTGGCATCCCGTTCATCGGCAGCCGCGCGTTCGCCGGCGGCCCGGTGCGCGACACACGCGTCGATCACGCCATCGGCGCGTTCGGTCTCGATCCGACCCGAATGGCCGAAGCACGAGCGGATTCCGCCGCGCTGGGCTATCTGGAATTCCATATCGAGCAAGGGCCGGTGCTCGACAGCCTCGGATTGCCGCTGGCCATTGTCGATTCAATTGTGGGGCAAAGCCGCTTGGAATTGCGCTTCTCCGGCGCGGCCAATCACGCCGGCACCACGCCCATGCACCTGCGGCGCGACGCGCTGGCCGCGGCGGCGGAATGGATCACGGTGGTGGAGCGCGAAGCGCGTGCCGGCGGGGATCTTGTCGCAACGGTCGGCCGGATCGAAGCCAAACCGGGCGCGGGCAACGTAATCGCGAGTCATGTGAATGCCACGCTCGACGTCCGTCATGCCGAAGACGCCGAGCGGCGCGGCGCAGTCACGCGGCTGCTGAGTTGCGCGGGGCAGATCGGCGCCCGGCGGGGCATCGATGTTTGCTGGGAGGAACGGCTCGATCAGGCCGCGGTGCGTATGGATCCCGATCTCTCTCAGTTCCTGCAGCGCGCCGTCGCACCGCATCCGGTTCACCGCATGGCCAGTGGCGCCGGTCATGATGCGATGATCGTGGCCGGCCGGATGCCGGCCGCAATGCTATTCCTGCGAACACCGGGCGGAGTCAGCCATCATCCCGAAGAATCCGTGCTGCCGGAAGATGTAGGCGCCGCGCTCGAGGCCGGCTCGCGGTTTTTGGCGCTGCTGGAGGCGCAGTATGGCTGATCTTCTGGTGCGCGGGGGGGCGGTCGTTACCCCCGATGCCGTAGTTCAGGCCGATATCGCGATCGAGGACGGACGCATTCGCGCGGTTGGTCGCGAACTGCCGGGAGCCGCCCGCGAGATCGATGCGCGCGGCCTCCACATTTTCCCCGGCCTGATCGACGCGCATCTGCATTTCAACGAGCCCGGCCGCGCGGATTGGGAAGGCGCCGCGACCGGCAGCCGCGCCTTAGCTGCGGGCGGCGGCACGCTCTTCTTCGATATGCCGCTGAACTCGACCCCGTGCACAATAAACGCGCGCGAGTTCGACCGCAAGCGCGCGGCTCTCGAAGCCGCGTCGATTACCGATTTCGCGATATGGGGTGGCCTCGTACCCGGCAATGTCGGCGAAATGGCCGACCTCGCGGCGCGCGGCGTCGTGGGTTTCAAAGCGTTCCTGTGCGACTCCGGGCTGCCGGAGTTCCCGCGCGCCGACGATCTCACGCTCGCCGAGGGCCTCCGGGAAGCGGCGCGTTTGCGCTTACCCGTGGCCGTCCACGCCGAGAGCCAGGATTTGGTCCATGGGCTGGCGCGCCGTTGTGTTGAACGGGGTCGTCAGAGCGTCCGCGATTTTCTCGAATCGCGCCCGGTGCTGGCCGAAGTGGAAGCCATCCGCCGCGCGGCACTTCTGGCCGGCGAAGCGGGGGCCGCACTGCATATCGTGCATGTCAGCTCGGGCCGCGGCGTGGCGATCGCGGCCGAGGCGCGGGCGCGCCGAGTGGATATCTCAATCGAGACTTGCCCGCACTATCTTTTCTTTACCGAAGACGACGTCGAGCGTTTGGGAGCGATCGCGAAATGCGCGCCGCCTCTGCGCGGCCGCGCCGAACAGGAGTCTCTCTGGAAGCAGGTGCTGGGCGGAGCCGTAGACCTCATCGCATCGGACCATTCCCCGGCGCCCCCCGCGATGAAGTCCGGCTCATTCTGGCAGGCTTGGGGCGGCATCGCCGGCGTGCAATCCACCCTGGCGGTGCTGCTCGAGCAAGGGCACCACCGCCGCAACCTGCCGCTGGAGCGGATTGCGTCTCTGCTCGCCGCCGAGCCCGCGCGCCGCTTCCGGATCCCTGACCGCGGGCGGGTGGCGGAGGGCTGCCATGCCGATCTCGCCCTGGTCGATCTCGCCGCTTCGTTCAAGCTCGAGCCCGGCGATTTGCAGCAGCGGCACGCCATCAGTCCCTATCTCGGACAATGCTTCCGCGGCGTAGTGCGCCGGACCATCCGCCGCGGGGAAGCCATCTTTGCCGAGGGCGCCATCGCCGCCAAAGCCGGCGGCGTCCTTGTCCGCCCGGCTTGAAGGACACACATGCACCAGTTGGGAAACACTCGTAGCGTTCACCGAACCGATCATCTCCTGCAGACGCCCGACACGTTTGTCCGCGCCCCGCTGCCCGGAATGCGCAATGCCACTGCCGTGGTTCATATCGGTCCGGCCGGCGGGGCGCGCTTCACCGAGTACACGGCCGAATTCGAAGCCGGCGGATCGCTCGGTCCCGCTAGCGGCCAGCGTTTCGTGTATGTAATGGAGGGCGAGCTCGAAGCCAATGACCGCCCGCTGGCTGCCGGCCATTATTGCTATCTCCAGGCCGGACTCGCGGCCAAAGTGCGTTCCCGAGGTCCGGCGCGCGCGGTGGTCATCGAAAAGCCGTATCTTCCGCTGACTGGTGAAGCCGCGCCCGCTTTTTTCACCAGCCGGGAGCACGACCTTGAAGCCAAGCCGTTCCTGGGCGACCCGGCGCTCGTGGTGCGCACGCTGCTTCCCGACGGACCCGCCTTCGATTGCGCGGTCAACACCATGACCTTCCAGCCCGGAGCGGCGCTGCCGATGGTGGAGATTCACGATATGGAACACGGCCTGGTCATGCTCGAGGGCGGCGGCATTTACCGCCTGGGCGAGCACTGGTACCCTGTGGCCGCGGGCGACTTCATCTGGATGGCGCCGTACTGTCCCCAGTGGTTCGGCGCGCTCGGCAAGGTGCCGGCGAAGTACCTCATCTACAAAGATTGGAACCGGCATCCGCTGACCGGGATCCGATGAAGCTCGCCATTGATCAAGACCGCCTCTCGCGCGAGCTCGACGCGCTCGGGGCAATTTCTTCGGAACCCGCGCCGGTAGTCACGCGCGTCGTTTTCACCGAAGCGGACCGCCGCGCCCGCAACTTCGTAAAAGGCCTCTGTCACGAAGCCGGGCTGGGGGTCCGGGAGGATCCGGTCGGCAACACCTTCGCGCGCTACGCCGGCTCCGACCCCGATCTCCCGCCGGTCGCCACCGGATCGCATATCGACGCCATTCCCAACGCCGGCCGTTACGACGGAACGGTTGGCGTCCTGGGAGGTCTCGAAGCCATCCGGGCCTTGGCGCGCGCCGGTTTCCGGCCGCGGCGTTCGATCGACCTGATCATCTTCACTTCCGAAGAGCCCACGCGCTTCGGCATCGGGTGTTTGGGAAGCCGTCTGTTCGCCGGGCTGCTGGATGCCACGGCCGGTTCCCGTCTCCAGGATCGCGAAGGAATATCGCTCGACGCCGCCCGTGCTGCTGCGGGCTTTGCCGGCCCGCTGTCGGAGGTGCGTTTGCGGGAGGGCACCTATTCCGGGTTTGTCGAGCTCCACATCGAGCAAGGCCCGCTCCTGGAGCAACGCAAGATCCCGATCGGTGTGGTCACTGCGATTGCCGCGCCCGCCAGCGTCCGGCTGTGGATTGAAGGCGAAGGCGGCCACGCCGGCGCCGTCCTTATGCCCTACCGCCGCGATGCCTTTCTCGCGGCCGCCGAAATTGCCCTGGCTGCGGAAGCAGCGGCGCGCGCGACCGGCGCGATCGACACGGTCGCTACGGCCGGCGTCTGCGAGGTATTCCCCGGTGCGGTCAACAGCATTCCCAGCCGTGTCCGGCTCGAATTGGACGTGCGGGATATCGATGGGGCGCGGCGCGATGCCGTGCTCGACCGGATCTACGCCGGCGCCGACTCCGTCGCCGCCCGCCGCTCCGTCAGCATCCGCCGCGAACTGCTGAATGCCGATCCGCCTGCGGTTTGCGCGCCGGAGGTGGTCGCCGCGCTCGCCCAAGCCTGCGAAACGCACGGTCTGCCGTTTGACCGGATGATCAGCCGCGCCTATCATGACTCACTCTTTATGGCCCGGGTCGCGCCCACCGCGATGCTGTTTATCCCCTGCCGGGGCGGCATCAGCCACAGGCCCGATGAATACGCTTCCCCCGAATCCATGGCTCGGGGCGCGCTGGTTCTCGCCGAAACCCTCGCCCGGCTCGCCGGCTAGCGGCTCTCGACCGTCCGATCCCGCGTCCCAGGGGCACCGGGGGTACCTTAACTCCCGGTATCGGACGTTCGGAGGACTTGTGGCCGTCTGCGCGCTCTTCTACAATCGCTTCGTTACCTTCCCCAGAACTGAGAAGTCTCATTAAATTCCAAACGATCATAAACCGGGGCGAGTTGTAATTTTTTTCGTCCCCCAATATCTGGAAGTACCTGTTCGCGACACCCGAGGCGCGTCTGCCGGTCCGGACGGTACATAAACGAGAAGAGGCAAAAGTGAAACCATCTCAAAGCGTTGCTCTGATTGTCGACGACGATTCGAATATTCGGAATTTTATTTCTCTGCTGATCCAGCAGCGAGGCTACTCGTTGCTCACCGCATCCGATGGCCAGGAGGCTCTCACGCTATCGCGCTCTCATGCCGGCGCCATCGACCTGCTCGTAAGCGATGTGAATATGCCTCGGTTGAACGGCATCGATCTGGCTGGGCGCCTTACGGACGAGCGGCCCGGCATCCGTGTTCTCATGATGTCCGGCATCGAGCAGGCCACGCTCGGGCTGCCGTTTTTGAAAAAACCGTTCCTGCCGGACCAGTTGTGGCGCAAATTGGAACAGGTATTCACCGAGCCGCCCGAGGAACCGCGGGAGCTGGCTCAGTTGGTGGGAGCGGCGATGCCGGCAGGGCAGTGGGAAGACTGAACGTAGGAGAAATGCCAGTTTCCCGCTTCCGCCCGCATCAATCCGCTGCGAAACTCGAGGCCGGCGTGATATTTCGAGCCGCCCTCGCACGCGCACCAGCGCACCGTAGCCCATCCCATCAGCCCATGCGTTCTGCCGTAAAAGAAGACGAGCGCTCCGGGCGGCAAGGGCTCGTCCAGACTGATTCCGGTGCCGGCGCGGTGGAGGTCGATTCCGCGCACCGGGATTCTTCGGCCTTCCCAATCGATCGAGCCTCTGAACCGCGCTCGAATCCGCGTGTAGGCGCGCCGATCGGCCGATTGTTCTTCGCCGGAGCCGAAGAGGCCGGTGAATCCGGTGACGAGGATTGTTCCCATTCTGCTGGTAATCGTGCTGAGGTCCATTGGTAGAACCGAATGAAAAGCAGTTTGGAGGCCGAACGGTATCTGATTGAATTGGCGCGGCCGGGATGACCGGGCAGAGGGTCAAACGGCTGACCCGTCAGTTTCTTGACGAAGCCAGGCCGGCATTCTGCTAAGATTCGCCCATGCGCGCACTCTTTCTTGCCCTCTCCCTCGCAATCCTGTTCGCGACCACGCGCCCGGCATCCGCCGCCACCCACGACCTGAAGCTCACGCCGGCCCACGTGCACTGGGGCTACTACGACGCGCGCGTCAAACCCGTTTTGCAGATCGCTTCCGGCGACACCGTCCGCGTCGAAACCATGGTGGCCGGCGGCCTGGAGCGGTTACGGCTCGCCGGGGTTCCCGACGCCGAAATTCCGGATTCTCTCCAGCAGGTCGAAAATGGCGTGACCGATCGCGGCCCCGGCGCCCATCCGCTCACCGGTCCCATTTACGTCGAAGGCGCCGAGCCGGGCGACGTGCTGGAAGTCCACATCCTCGGATTCGAATTTCTGCACCCGTATGGAGTCACCGGTTTCCGCCCCGGCAGCGGCGCGCTTCCCGATGATTTCCCGTACTCCCGGTTCAAGATGATTCGGATCAATCCCGCGGCCGGAACCGCGCAGTTCAGTCCCGGCGTGACGCTCCGGCTGGCCCCTTTCTGGGGCTCTATTGGAGTGGCGCCGCCTTCGGTGATCCATCGGCTTTCCAGCGGCCCTCCCGGCGCGCACGCCGGCAACCTGGATAACAAGGAACTGGTGGCCGGCTCGACCTTATATCTGCCCGTCCACGTTCCCGGCGCTTTGCTTTCGATCGGCGACGGTCATGCCTTGCAAGGCGATGGCGAAGTCACGATCACCGCGCTCGAAACCTCGCTGCGGGGCACGGTGCAAATCTTCGTCCGCAAAGGTAAGCCGATCCGCTGGCCGCGCGCGGAGACTCCGACCCACTACATCACGATGGGCCTGCATCCGGATCTCAACGAAGCGGCGCGGATGGCCACGCGCGAGATGATCGATTTTCTGGTTTCGGAAAAAGGCATGCCGCGCGACGACGCCTACATTTTCTGCTCGCTGGCGGTCGACCTGCGGGTGACGCAGATTGTCGACGATACTAAGGGCGTGCACGCGCTGCTGCCGAAAGCGGCCTTCCGCTAACCCTGCTTACTTGCTGTTGCGGGCGCTTATAACCTGCCTGAAAGTTACGATCGTGTAGGTTACCGATCCACCAAGAAAATTCGTTTAAGCTGAGCCAATATTAGCTGGCGTCCGAAAGTATAAAGTCTAACAAGCCACTAAATAAATACCCCTCCGGCACCAAGTGGAAGCGCACTACGCTCGATGGCTTCGGGCGTGTCACCCGCGTCGAAACCGGCCACGACGGCACCACCGTCTCCACGGTCGATACTCAGTATGCGCCCTGCGCCTGCTCTCCGCTTGGCAAGATGTATCGCGTCTCCCAGCCCTACGCCCCCGGCGCTACACCCGTCTGGACCACCTACACCTACGATGGCATTGGTCGCACTCTTACTGTCACGGCGCCCGATGGCAGCGTCACTCGCTATAGCTACCAGGGGAACCAGACCACCGTCACCGATCCGGCCGGCAAGTGGAAAACCACCGTCACCGACGCCCAGGGCAACCTCACGCAGGTGATCGAGCCCAACCCCGGCGGCGGCGCCAACTTTGTCACCAGCTACACCTATGACGGCATGAACCATCTCACCGGCGTGACCATGACGCGTCCCGAAGGCACCCAGACCCGCAGCTTCGTCTATACCGGGCCGGACCTGACCAGCGCCACCAACCCGGAAAACGGCACCACCACCTACACCTATAACGGTGCGCACCAGGTCCTCATGCGCACCGACGCCAACCGGAATCAAACCAACTACACCTACGATGGCTACGGCCGGCTGACGCAAGTCCAGCACTTTGGCAACGGCCACAACGGCGATGGCTGGACCTACACCTACGACACCCCCATCGATTCCGGCTTCGGCGCCACCAACACCTGGGGCCGGCTGGCGGCCGTGCAGTTTGGCGGATCAGCGCCCGGCTTTACGTACGAGTACGGCTACAGCACCGCCGGCCGCATCACGAAGCAGCGCATGGTGGCCACGGGCTTGCCGCCGGGTCAATTCGCTCCTAGTAATCAGACGCTGGATGCCACCTACACATGGGACAATGAGGGCAGAGTGGTTTCGGAGGGCTATCCGGCGTGGGGCAGCGTCTACACGTATAGTTTTGACGTGATGGGAAGGCCCAACAGCCTGAGCGTAGTGAACGGCTATATCAGCGACGGAACCGTCGCCACGGCGGCGTACGGGCCGGCCGGAGAAATGACGAGCCTCTCGCACGACGGCTACAATGAAACCCGCACCTACAACAGCCTGCTGCAGCTCACGCGGCAGACGGTTCCGGGGGTGTTCGACATGGAGTACGTCTTCCCGGGCGGCGCGAACAACGGCCAGATCAGCTCCTCGATCGATCACATCAGCGGCCAGCAGGTCAACTA
>DATGII010000170.1:0-2360 GCA_035295805.1 Bryobacteraceae bacterium
GAGGAGTCCTTCATTGGCGAGGCGGTCGAGGGCGAGCCGGATGGGTGTACGCGAGACGCCGAGGCGCGCGACCATGGGCAGTTCCGAGATGCGCTCGCCGGGCGGAAAGTCGCCGCGGAGCAGCATCTCGCGTAAATTCAAGAGAGTGCGGCCGGTCTGGGAAGTGACTTCGGCGGGGGTTTTGGGTTCCGAGTTGGGCAAAGTCGATTCCCTCCGGATCTTAGCAGATGGCTTTGATTGCATGCAATGCGGCGGAGCCGCGTGACATAATGGTCGCTCGCATGGGCGTTCCTTCGCCAAAGACGCAGCTTCCGACGGCCGCCGCGGCGCCGCGGGCCGCTTCGGGTTACGCGTGGTATGTGGTCCTGGCGTTGACGGCGATCTATATGCTCTCGTACATGGACCGGCAGATTTTGAGTCTGCTGGTGGGGCCGATGAAGCGGGACCTGGGGATTAGCGATACCCGCGTGGGGCTGCTGCAAGGGCTGGCTTTCGGCCTGTTCTACACGTTCATGGGGTTGCCGCTGGGGCGGATCGCGGACCGGCGCAGCCGGCGCGGACTGATCGCGGTGGGCGTGGTGCTGTGGAGCCTGTTCACTTCGGCATGCAGCGTGGCGCGCAGTTTCTGGACGCTATTTCTGGCGCGGATGGGAGTGGGGGTGGGCGAGGCGAGTTTGTCTCCGGCGGCGTACTCGCTGATCGCGGACTATTTCCCGAAAGACCGGTTGGGCGTGGCGATCAGCGTCTATTACATGGGCGTGTTTCTCGGCACGAGCCTCTCGCTGCTGGTGGCCGGGATGGTGGTGGACGCGGTGGCGCACACGCCGGTGATCGCGGTGCCGCTGCTGGGCACGATGGCGTCGTGGCGGATTACGTTTCTGTTCGTGGGGGTTCCGGGCGTGCTCTTCGCGCTTCTGGCCTACACGATCCGCGAGCCGCTGCGCCGGGAGGCGCTGCGGGCGCGGGACGGGCAAGCCGTGCAACTCAGCTTCGGCGAAGCAGCGGCGGAAATGCGGCGGCGGTGGCAGTCGCTCGCCGGGATTTCCATCGGGGCGATCTTTCAGGCGGTACCGACGTATGCGCTGATTTCGTGGACGCCGGCCTATTTTCAGCGTCTGCATCACTGGACCGCCGGTCAATCGGGCCGGGCCTTGGCGGTGTTGCTGCTCGTGTTCGGGTGCGCGGGGATGTATGCAGGCGGCCGGTTGAGCGATTACTGGCAGAAGCACGGCATCAGCGAGGGTCCCCTGCGAGTGGGCGTGGTCTGCGCAATCGGGTCGGTGCTGCTGCTGCCGGCGGCGTTTCTGATGGACCGCGCGGCGTGGGTGCTGGCCCTGCTGGCGCCGGGAATCTTTTTTCTGGCGCTGCCGATGGGGACGTCGGCAGCGGCGCTGCAGCGGATTTTTCCGAACCAGGTGCGCGGGCTCGTTTCGGCGCTGTTTCTGTTCCTGCTCAACCTGGGCGGGCTGACGCTCGGCCCGCTGCTGCCGGGTCTGTTGAACGACCGGGTATTTCACAACGAACAGGCGCTGGGGCTCTCGCTGGCGATCACGATCGGCGGGGCGTCGCTGCTGATGCTGGCGGCATTTCGCGCGACCTATCGGGCGTACCGAAGGCACGATCAACTGCTCCCTGGGTGAGCCGACAACGCCGCGGGATTTCAAAACAGATTCTACGGCGGCGCCAGGGGCGTAAGATAAGGGTTCGCCGGGACGATAAGCTTTGCCGAAAACACTATGGATCATTCGAAACGCATGGACGCCGCAAGCCTGACCGCGATCGACACGCATGTACATATTGAGCCGGACGCGGCCGGCAACGAAGCCGACGAAGCGGCACGGAAATATTTCGGCGAAACCGGCGCGCCGCGCGACCGGCAGGGCCTGGCCGAATATTATCGTTCGCGCAAGATGGGATGCGTGGTTTTCTCCGTCGACGAGCGGCTGACCGGGCGGCCGCAGGTTTCCAATGACGACGTGCTGGCGCTGGCCCGCGAGCACGCCGATATCATGATCGGTTTCGTGAGCGTGGACCCGATGCGGGGGTTTGAAGCGGTGAGCGAAGCGCGGCGGCTGATCGACGCGGGGGCGCGGGGCTTCAAGCTGCATCCGCCGCTCCAGCAATTCCGCGCGAACGACCGGATTGCGTACCCGTTTTATGAAGTGATCGCGGAGGCCAAGCTGCCGGTGATTTTTCATACGGGACACAGCGGCATTGGGACGGGCATGCGCGGCGGCGGCGGGGTGCGGTTGAAGTACGGTAATCCGATGGATATCGACGACGTGGCCGTGGACTTCCCCGACCTGCCGATTATCATGGCTCACCCCTCGTTTCCCTGGCAGGACGAGGCGATCTCGGTA
>DATGII010000171.1:0-110390 GCA_035295805.1 Bryobacteraceae bacterium
AAAGAAAGCCCGCGGCTTGTGTGGAAGAACATCAGACCTCCCGGTGTTCCGGATTATACATCAGCGGGCGCGGGGGACTGCCGGCCGGAAGCCAGGTCGGCACCAGGGGCGCGGATTTCCTGGTCTTTGTACTGCAGCTGATACAGCTTCCAATAGATACCGCGCTGCGCCAGCAGTTCCTGATGCGTGCCTTGTTCGCGGAGGCGGCCCTTGTGCATCACCAAGATACGGTCGGCGCGCTGGATGGTAGAGAGGCGATGGGCAATGATGATCGAGGTTCGGCCCTCCACCATGCGGGAGAGCGCTTCCCGCACGCGGAACTCGGTCTCGGTATCGACGCTGGAGGTGGCTTCGTCGAGAATCAGGTAACGGGGGTTGTGGGCGAGCGCCCGGGCGAAGCTGATCAATTGCTTCTGGCCGGTGGACAGGCCGCTGCCGCGCTCGCGAATCGGGTGTTCGAAGCCCTGGGGCAGGCTATGGATAAAATCGAGCAGGTTCACCCGTTCGGCGGCGGTCTCCACCTCTTCGCGGGCGATGGCTTCGGTGCCGAGGCGGATGTTCTCTTCCAGCGTGCCGGTGAACAGAAAGGGATCCTGAAGAACAACGCCAAATTGGCGGCGGAGTTCCAGCGGATCCAGATCGCGGATATCGATGCCGCCGATGCGGACGGCGCCGCGCTGCACGTCATAGAATCGCATCAGGATACTGATGAGCGTGGTTTTGCCGGCGCCGGTGTGGCCGACAACCGCAATCGTTTCTCCCGGCGTCATGGTGAAGCTGACATCCTGCAGCACCCAATCCTCGCCGTTGTATGCAAACCAGACATGATCGAACTCGATGGCCGCGATGCGATCCGGGACGGGGCGCGGCGAGGCGGGCGGAAGGATCAGGGTCGGTGTATCGAGCAGCTTGAAAATCCGTTCGGAGGAGGCCATGGCGGACTGAAGGATGTTGTACTTCTCGCTTAAGTCCTGAATGGGGCGAAAGAACCGCTGTCCGTATTGCAGGAAGGCGACGACGACGCCGAGCGTCAGCCGGCCGGCGGTGATGCGGAAGCCGCCATAGGTCAGAATGCCGGCCAGAGCGAGCATCGAGATGAATTCCACAACCGGATAGAACCAGCCGTAGGCGGTGATGGCGTCCTTGTACGCCAGCATATGCTGGCGATTGATTTCCTCGAATTCGCGGTTGCTGCGTTTTTCGCGATTGAACAATTGGAGCACGACGATGCCCGTGATCTGCTCCTGCAGGTAGGCGTTGATACGGGCAATCGCGACGCGGATACGGCGATAGCTTTGGGTTACGGTCCGGCGGAAGATCCAGGTCACGAGGATGACGAACGGCATGGCGGCAAGCATGATCGAGGTGAGCAGGGGGCTCATCTGAAACATCACCGCGACGATGAGTGCGAGTACGAGCACGTCGCCCAGGATGGTCACCAGGCCTGAGGAGAACAGATCGTTCAGAACATCGACATCGGTGGTGACGCGCGTCACGAGGCGGCCGACCGGGTTGCGGTCGTAAAATGCGAGGTCCAGGCGCTGCAGGTGCTCCATGAGCTGGCGGCGGAGGTCGAACATGGCCAGCTGGCCGGTGTATTGCATTAAGTACATCTGCACAAATTCGGAGACGAAGGTGCCGGCGAGAACGCAAAGATAGAGAAGCCCGATGGCGGTGAGGCCATTCCAGGGATCGAGGGGCAGCCAGGAATCCAGAAACGTACGGGGCGAAGCGGGGCTTGGGCTGACGTACTTATCCACGGCTACTTTGGTAAGCAGCGGACCGAGGATCTGCATGCCGGATTGCACGAGGAGAAATACGAGAGAGATGGACACGAGCTTGGAATACGGGCGCATGTAGGTCAGGAGGCGCCGCATGAGCCGTGAGTCGTAAGCCTTGCCGAGAACCTCTTCTTCCACTGTCTCCAGTGTAGCGTCGTGATTCTTGCATGCAGGGGAGCGCGGTAATTGTCTCGGAACATACAAAAACCGCGAAATTGGCGCCTCTTCACCGTGACAAATCGATTAATCTTAAGTGTTGCCTCCCCGAAAGACATCGATGGCGACCCCCCTTCGGGTACTTTTCATTGGTGATCAGGGCGCTGAAGCTGTGTCGACCGAGCTCCAGCGAGGCGGCTTCGAACCCGAGTTCCGGAAAATCTTGACAGGGCAGGGGCTACGGGATGCGTTGAGCGAGAACTGGGAAGTTGCGATCTCGGATTTTGCCGTGGGGGACTTCGGCGCGATCGCGGCGTTGAACCTGATCCAGGAACGGGGCGTGGACCTGCCGTTGATCGTGGTGACGGGAAAGATCCGGGACGGCGATGTGGTGGCGGTGCTCAAGGCAGGCGCGGCGGACCATCTGACCAGAAGCAACCTGATGCGCCTCAACGCGGCGGTAGAACGCGAGTTGCGGGCGGCGCGGCTGCGCCGGGAACGCAATCGGCTGGAGGAGCAGTTCCGGCAGGCGCAGAAGATGGAAGCGGTCGGCCGCCTGGCGGGCGGGGTAGCGCACGATTTCAATAACCTGCTGACGGTCATAACCGGATACAGCGACCTGCTGCTGAGCGGCCGCGATCTGAAAGAAGCGCAGCGAACCGCGCTGGAGGAGATCCGGCGGTCGGCGGAGCGCGGCGGCGCGTTGACGAACCAGTTGCTGGCCTTCAGCCGGCGCCAGCCGCTGCAGACGCGGATGGTTCACCTGAACGAACTGGTGCTGCAAATCGAACGGCTGTTGCGGCGACTGATCGGGGAAGATATCGAGCTCATCACGATCCCGGCGGCCAAGCCGGACGTGGTATCGGCCGACCCGGGCCGGCTCGAGCAGGTCCTGATGAACCTGGCGGTGAATGCGCGAGATGCGATGCCCAAGGGCGGGAAGCTGACCATCGAGACGGGCGTAGAGGACCTGAGCGAAGCTGTGTTAGCCAAGCAGCTGGGGGTCGAACCGCGGCGGTACGTGACCATTTCGATTACGGACACGGGAACCGGCATGGATGCAGACACGCAGAGCCACCTGTTCGAGCCGTTCTTCACGACCAAGAGCGCGTCGCGCGGCACGGGTTTAGGACTGGCGACGGCTTACGGCATTATTCGGCAGAGCGGCGGGGCGATAGGGTTCTCGAGCGAGGTGGGCGCCGGGACCAGCGCGATTGTGTATTTGCCCATGGTGCAGGAAAGAACGGAGACCGCGGCGGAACGAGGCGCTTCCGACGAGCGGCTGACGGGCGTCGAGACGATCCTGCTGGTGGAAGACGAAGCGCGAGTCCGCAAATTGATTGTGGACGTGCTGACGGCCCGGGGATACCAGGTGCTGGAAGCGACGCGCGGTGCGGACGCGGTGCGGCTGTGCCAGCTGCGCTGTTCGCAGATCGATCTGGCGGTGGTCGACGTGGTGATGCCTGAAATGAGCGGACCGGAACTGGTGCGCGAGATTACCCCACTCGAGCCCCACATGCGGGTTCTGTACATTTCCGGGTACACCGAAGAGGCGATGGTGCATCACGGCATTGAAGAATCCGGCGCGGCTTTCCTGCAGAAGCCATTTCTGCCGGATGTGCTGGCGCGCAAGGTGCGCGAGGTACTGGACGGCCGCAGCAGCTCCGCGCCGAAGCCGTAGCGTTACAGAACCGTCGCAAATTCGCGGGCGCGCCAATAATTCCGCAAGTAGGATCCGACCATGCGATCGGCCACCGAGACGTGATCGCGCATCCAGCAGGCGAGCGCTTCCAGCGATTCAGACATCGGCCGCGGCTCGCCTCGCTGCAGGTCGCGCTCGAAAGCGGCAATCTTTGAGCGGGCCGTGCGGTGCTGGCGCTCATGCCAGGCATAGGCGGGATACTCGGCTTCGCGCATCAGCCGCTCTTCGTACGCGAAATGAGTGTTGACTTCCGCGGCGAGGCGGTTGCACAGCAGAGCCACGCGGGTGGTTCTGCCTCCGTCCAGCAGCGCCTGGCGAATTTCGGCGGCAATGCGGAACATCTCCTGGTGCTCGGAATCGATATGCGGAATGTGGACGGCGTACTGGTCACTCCATCGCAGGCTTCGCACAACCTTATTTTAGGACTATTTTATCTTCTTTGCCACGAGCCGAAACGGGTGGGCGGCAACCGCATGCCTCGCCTTCCCGCCATGCTTTCTCCAGGTCGTGCCAGGTCTGCTCGCTGATGGGGGCGGGGCTGGCGATCGGCTCGACGTCGAAACAGCGGTTGTGAAGATAGCAATCGAGCTTCTGCCGCATAGCGCCGCGGGCGCGGTGGAGACGAGTCTTGACGGTCTCGACCGTGAGGTCGAGAATCTGCGCGGTCTCCTCGGTGGAGAGCTGCTCGACATCACGCAGCAACACGACGCAGCGGTACGGCGGGGGTAATTCGCTGATGACCTGGTGCAGGACCGCACGGACTTCCGATCGCTGGAGCTCATCTTCGGGGAGCCTTGCCGAATCGGTGATTTCCGCGGCGGGCGGCAGATCTTCGACCGAAAGCTCATGCTCGGGCGCGAAGACGCTCTTGCGCCGCTGCATCAGACAGGCGTTTTTCGCGATGCGGAAGATCCAGGCCCGAACGTGCTCCGGTTCCCGAAGGCCGCTGAAATTCTGGAACACCTTGAGAAGAGTTTCCTGGGCGACTTCTTCGGCGTCTTCCGCCTGCCCGCACATCATCAGGCTGTAGTGGAAAATCTTCGATCGAAAATGCTCGACGAATCGTTCAAACGCCTGGGGCTCGCCCGCGGTCAGCGCACGGGCGAGTTCCACTTCGGATTGCCGGTCCAAACTACGATTGTAGCGCCCCGCAACGGACCACCGTTTCGATCTGAGGCGGATTCAGCAATGTGTTATGAATCAGGCATTTGTGCACGGCGCGCAGCACCCCGGCTTCGTGCTGCGGCTCGAGTGAGGCAGCGAGCACCTCGATGCGGAACGAGCCGAGCCGGGCAGGCTGCGGGGCCTTTTCGGCGCTTACCTTGATTTCAAGATCCGGACAAGCCAGCGCATGCGCGTTCAGATACTGGGCCACGTAAAAGCCGGCGCAGGTTCCGAGCGAAACCAGGAGGAACTCGGGCGGGGTCATGCCTTCGTCGTAGCCGCTGTTATCCAAAGGCTGATCGCAGACCACGCGATGCCCGCGCGCTTCAGCCTCAAACTGAAGGTCCCCGAGATGTCGAACCGTGATTTCCATATTCGTCCTGAAAGATGCAGTCTCCGGAGAAAGGTGACAGCGTCACCTTTTTCACCCTTCTGCATCCTTTTCAGCGATGCACAAAGCGGTATTTCTTTTGACCGCGCAGGCAGTCTGGGCGCAGGAGCCGCTGGCGCTCCGGGATGCGGTCCGGCTGGCGCTGCGCGCGAACCCGGCGATAGTGGCGGCTTCGGAAAGTATGGCCGGAGCGCAGACGCGCATTGACCAAGCCCGCGGCGGCAGGCTCCCGAAGGTAAACTATTCGGAATCGTTTACCCGCAGCGATAATCCGGTTTACGTCTTTAGCTCACTGTTAACGCAACACCAGTTTGGCGCCGGGAATTTCGAGCTCGGGCCGCTCAACCGGCCGGACGCGCTCAACAATTTTCAATCGCAATTGAGTTTTGAGCAGACGCTCTATGACGGGGGCCAGACCCATCAGGCAGTGAAAGCGGCCGGGCTGGGCCGGCAGATGTCGGAAGAGGAAGCGCGCAGCGTGCGCATGAAAACGATCGCGGCGGCGGCGCGCGCATATTATGACGCGGTGCTGGCGCGCGAGAGTCTGAAGACGGCGGAGCAGGCGGTGCGCTCGGCCACGGCGGACTTGAAGCGTGCGGAGAACGTGCGGGCGGCGGGCTTGTCCACCGATGTCGACGTGTTGTCGATCCGGGTGCACCTTGCCGAGGTAACGGAGCAGCGGATCCGGAGGGCAGCCGATCTCGACGTGGCGCGGGCAGCGCTCAACGATTCCCTGGGGCTGCCGCTCGACACGGAGCACGCACTCACGACGGGATTGTCGGCGGCCGACGGGCCCGAAATGGGGGCGGAACAATTGGAAAGTGATGCCCGCCGGGAGCGGCCGGAGTTGCGGCAGGCGCGTCTGGCCGCTGATCTGGCCCGGACGCAGGCCGATTCCTCCCGGAGTTTGCTGTGGCCGCAGGTGAGCTTTCGTTCCATGGTCGAACTGGACCGCCAGGGACTTGTGACGCGCGGCGGAGCCAACTGGCTGGCGTCGGTTTCTGTCCGGTGGAATGTGTTCAATGGATTTTCCGATAAGGCGCGCATCGCCGAGGCGGAGCATTCGGTGCGGCGCGCGTACGCGGATGCGCAACGCGCTGACTCGGCGGTGCGGCTCCAGGTGCGGCGCGCGCACGCGGACTGGCGCGCGGCCGAAGAACGAATCGAAGTCGCGCGGGCCGCGGTCGCAGAAGCCGAGGAGAGCCTGCGCATCACGCAAAACCGGTACGAAGCCGGTATGAGTAATGTGACCGATTTGCTGCGCAACGAGACGGCGTTTCTCGAGAGTCAGACCCGGTATCTGGCCGCGGTTCATGATCAGCGGGTCGCCGCCTTGATGATTGAATTCGCGGCGGGGCGCCTCGCCGTCGATTCGGAGGTCCTCAACTGATGAAAACGATATTTGCGCTGCTTCCGGCAATGGTTCTGATTTCCTGCAGCCGAGAGGAAGCGGCACGCCCCAAGCCGGCAAAGACGACGTCCATTCCGGTGAGTGTGGCGGCCGTTTCGATGCAAAGCTGGCCTGATGTCTACGAAGCTACGGGGACGGTCCGCGCGCGCACGGCGGCTACGCTTGCCAGCAAATTGATGGGCTATGCGCAGCAGGTTTCTGTGCAGGTGGGAGACCGTGTTCGCGAACACCAGGTGCTGGTCACGCTGGACGCGCAGGATCTCGAAGCCAACCTGCGCCGCGCCGAAGCGGGACGCGCGGAAGCAGTCAGCGCGCGGCCGGAGGTGGAGAACGGCATCGCCGCGGCGAAGGCGAATTTCGAGCTGGCGCGGGCCACGTTCCGGCGCATCGACGAGCTGGCCGCCAAGAAATCCGTTTCGAGCCAGGAATTCGACGAAGCTTCGGCCCGCCTCAAAGCGGCCGAGGCAAGCTATGAAATGGCGCGGGCCAGGCGCGAACAGCTGCAATCCAGAATCGCCCAAGCGGAACAAGAGCAGAGGGCGGCGCAGATTATGCGCGATTATGCGGTGATCGGGGCCCCATTTGCCGGAATCGTTACGGCCAAATCGGTGGAGCCGGGTAACCTGGCAGCGCCCGGCGTGCCCCTGCTGACGATCGAGCGCGAGGGCGGCTACCGGCTGGAAGCCGAAATTGACGAATCGAAGCTGGCGGCGGTGCGCGCCGGTCACGGCGTGAAAGTAACGATCGATGCGCTGGGCCGCACGTTTGATGCGCGGGTCTCGGAGGTGGCGCCGGCGGTCGATACCGCCTCGCGCGCTTACACCGTGAAAATCGATTTGCCCGCCGCGCCGCAGCTGCGCTCGGGATTGTTCGGCAAAGCCGTGTTCTCCCTGGGTGAACGACAAACGCTGGCGATTCCGTCGAAGGCCCTGCGGGAGAACGGACAGCTGCAATCGGTATTTGTCGTGGCGAACGGCGAAGCGCGGACGCGCCTGATCACCACCGGGCGGCGCTATCAGGGCCAGGTCGAAGTGCTTTCCGGGCTCAATGCCGGCGAGATGATAGCGGCGGGACCGCCGGCTGAATTGACGGATGGAGCGTGCGTGGAGGTACGTCCGTGAAACGGCTTGGTCCGGCGGGCCGTTTTGCGCAGGCGTGGATTTCGTCGAAGCTGACACCGCTGGTGATCATGGGGGCGCTGCTGACCGGCGCCTTCGCCGTCTGGAAGCTGCCGCGAGAAGAGGAGCCGCAGATCGTCGTTCCGATGATCGACGTGATGGTGCAACTGCCGGGGGCTTCGGCGCGCGAAGTGGAAGAGCGCGTTACCAAGCCGATGGAGAAACTGCTCTGGGAGATCCCGGGGGTGGAGTACATTTATTCCACTTCGAGTCCGGGGCAGTCGCTGGCGATTGTCCGCTTTTACGTCGGGCAAGACGAAGAAAAGAGCATCGTGCGGCTCAACCAGAAACTGTACGCGAACTTCGACCTGATCCCGCCGGGAGCCTCGCAGCCTCTGGTCAAACCGCGGTCGATTGACGACGTGCCGATCCTGGCGGTGACTCTTTCGAGCAAACGTTACGGCGATTTCGAGTTGCGGCAGATTGCGGCGCAAGCCGATGATTCGATCAAGCAGGTTAGCGACGTTTCGGCGGTGACCCTGATCGGCGGCCAGCGCCGGCAGGTGCGGGTTACGCTCGATGAAGCCAGGCTCGCGGCGTACAACCTGGCGCCGCTGCAGGTAGCGGCCTCACTCGGAGTTGCAAACCGGCGGCTGGATTCCGGCCGGTTCGTGCAGTTAAACCACGAATACCTGCTGGAGACCGGAGAGTTTCTGCGAACGCCTGAGGATGTTGGCAGCGTGGTAGCCGGCGTGGCCCGCGGCAAGCCCGTCTACGTGCGCAACGTGGCTGATGTGAGCGAAGGCGGTGAGGAACCGGCCGAGTATGTGCGTATGGTGCGGGCCGGCGACCGCCAATTCCTGCCGGCCGTTACGCTCTCGATCGCCAAACGCAAAGGCGCCAATGCCGTGACCGTATCGGACAACGTGCTGCGCCGCCTCGATCTGCTGAAGGGCTCGGTTATTCCTTCCGGCGTTCGCGTGGATATCACCCGAAATTACGGCGAAACCGCCGCGGAAAAATCGAACGAGCTGCTGTTGCACATGCTGATTGCGGTGATCTCGGTGAGCCTGCTGATTGCGATCACGCTCGGATTCCGCGAATCGCTGATTGTCTTCCTGGCGATCCCGGTGACGCTGGCGCTGACGCTGGCGGTGTTCTATCTGTACGGCTACACGCTGAACCGGATTACGCTGTTTGCGCTGATCTTTTCCATCGGCATTTTGGTGGATGACGCCATCGTCGTGGTGGAAAATATCGTCCGCCACTGGCGCATGCCCGCCAATCAGGGGCGGCCGCCGTTCGAAGTGGCGGTGGAAGCCGTCGACGAAGTCGGGAACCCGACGATCCTCGCCACTCTCACGGTGGTTGCGGCGATTTTACCGATGGCATTCGTGGGCGGCCTGATGGGCCCTTATATGCGGCCGATTCCGATTGGCGCCAGTGCCGCCATGGTCTTCTCGCTGATGGTGGCGTTCCTGGTGACGCCGTGGGCGGCGGTACGAATTCTAAAGGCGCATCAGGGCGGCGCGCATGGCGAGCGCGAAGACCGCCTGACCCGGCTTTACCGCCGCGTGATGGGAGGCATCCTGGGTCACGCGCCGATGCGCTGGGGATTTCTCGCGATGGTGGTCGTGCTCCTGCTCGGCTCGGTTTCGCTCTTTTATTTCCAGTTCGTCAAGGTGAAGATGCTGCCGTTCGACAACAAGAGCGAATTTCAAGTGATCGTCGACATGCCCGAAGGGACGCCCCTGGAAGAGACTGCGCGCGCGGCCGATGCTCTGGCCCGCGCCGCGCTCGATCAGAATGAAGTTGTCAACGTTCAAAGCTACGCGGGAACTGCCTCGCCCTTCAACTTCAACGGGCTGGTGCGGCATTACTATATGCGTCGCGGCTCGGGTGTGGCCGATCTCCAGGTCAACCTGCTTCCGAAGAGCGAGCGCAGGCTGCAGAGCCACGATATTGCCAAGCAGGTTCGGACGCGCCTGGTTCCGGTGGCCGCCCGCTACGGGGCGCGGATCAAGGTAGCCGAAGTGCCGCCGGGTCCGCCGGTCCTCCAGACTCTGGTTGCCGAAGTGTACGGACCTTCGCAGGAACAGCGCATCGATATCGCGCGCCGCATCCGCGACTTGTGGAAACGGACCGATGGCGTCGTCGATGTCGACTGGTACGTAGAGGACGACCAGACGAAATGCAGACTGGTGGTGGACAGTGAAAAAGCCGCGCTCCACGGGATTACCGAAGACGACATCGCGCGAACGGTGCAGGCCGCGTCCGCCGGGTACACCGCCGGCCTGCTGCACGTCGATTCAGCCAAGGAAGACGTGCCGATCGTGGTGCGGCTCGACCGGCCGTCCCGCTCCTCCACGGATAGCCTGCTCAATCTCAAGATTGCCGGCGGAGGCGGGAGTCTCGTGTCGCTTCGGGAGTTGGTGCGCAATCAGCCGACGCTCGACGACAAGAGCATATATCACAAGAATTTAATGCCGGTGACGTATGTCACCGGTGACGTGGCCGGCGCGATGGAAAGCCCGGTTTACGCCGTTTTGAAGCTCGGGCCCGAAATGAAAAAAATCAAAGCGCCGGAAGGCTATGAAATCGAACAACACATGGCGGCTCAGCCTTTCGATGCCGGCCGCTACGCGATGAAGTGGGATGGCGAGTGGCACATCACCTATGAGGTCTTTCGCGACCTGGGTATTGCGTTCGGCGCCGTGCTGATTTTGATCTATGCGCTGGTGGTCGGCTGGTTCCAGTCTTTCGTAACGCCGCTGGTGATCATGGCGGCGATCCCGTTCTCACTGGTCGGCATCCTGCCGGCGCACGGGCTGCTGCACGCGTTCTTCACGGCCACTTCCATGATTGGATTCATTGCCGGGGCGGGAATCGTGGTGCGCAATTCGATCATCCTAGTGGATTTCATCGAACTGCGGCTGCGCGAAGGCATGCCGCTCGACCAGGCGGTTATCGACGCCGGGGCGGTCCGGTTCCGTCCCATGCTGCTGACGGCGGCGGCGGTGGTCGTGGGCTCGGCAGTGATTCTCTTCGATCCGATCTTTCAAGGCCTGGCTGTGGCCCTGATGGCGGGCGAAGTGGCTTCGCTCGCGCTCTCACGCATGACGGTGCCGATCGTTTACTTCATTGTGAATCGAAAAAGGAAAGCAATATGACGATTGAACGTTATCTCCGCATGATCGCCGGCTTCTTCGTGATGGTGAGCGTCGCCGCAGGCTACTGGATCCATCCTGCCTGGCTGCTGTTCACCGCTTTTGTGGGGCTGAACCTGTTCCAATCTTCGTTTTCGAACTGGTGCCCGATGATGACGTTCCTACGCAAGCTGGGCGTCCGTTCTTAGCTTCAGCGAACTGTAAGTCCGATAACATCTCGTTCCCGCCTTGCGAACGTCCCCGGCGGTAAGACGGCAGCGCTAACAGTGGCAGAACTCTTGCTGCACCATGGGCGACCGGCGCCGAATCTAAACAATCGGAGTACGCGGAAAGCACGGGACTTCATGGGCGATTTAGAAGTCGAACCGAAGCACGAGGAAACACCGGAGCCGCCATCGGATTCGGAACGGCAACGCGACGCGGCCCCGCGGCGCCCGTTGCGGCGGAGGCTGTCGTATTTCCGCCAGCACCCGCGCGCCAAATGGGTGATTTTGGCAATTGTCGTGGTGCTTGCGGTTGCAGGCTACCTGATCTGGCAGTACGAATCGGCACGCGAGTCGACCGACGATGCTCAGATCGAAGGGCACATTGACCCCATTAGCGCGCGCGTGGGCGGCCGCGTGATCGCGGTTAATTTCGAAGACAACCAGTATGTCCGGGCGGGGACGGTCCTGGTGCAAATCGACCCGCGCGATTATCAGATAGCGCTAGAGCGCGCCGAAAGCGATCTGGCGACAGCGCGCGCCACCGCGCAAGCGGCGCGGACGAATGTCCCGATTCTGACGACGACCACCGGCAGTCAGACCTCGACGGCCCGCGCCGGGCTCGAGCAGGCGCAATCGGGTGTGACCGCGGCGGAGAAAGAAGTCGACGCGGCGAAATCGCGCCTTTCGGCGGCGAAGGCTAATCTCGGCGAGGCCCAGGCGAGTTACGCGAAGGCCGCAGCCGACGTCGAACGCTACAAACCTCTGCTGGCGCACGATGATATTTCCAAGCAGCAGTTTCAGGCGGCCGTCACCGCGGCCGACGTGGCGCAAGGCGGGGTCGATGCAGCGCGCGCCGCAATCGCCGAGGCGGAACAGGGAATTGCCGTCGCGCAGAGCCATGTCAGTCAGGCGCGCGCCAGTGTGGCGCAGGCCGAGGCGAACGTCCGCGCCGCCTCGTCAGCGCCGCAACAGATCGCGGTTTCCCGAGCTCAGGCCAACGCGGCGAACGGGCGCGTTCTCGAGGCGGAGGCCGCGGTCGACCAGGCCCGCTTAAATCTCCAGTACACGACCGTGACCGCTCCGGTTGCGGGAATGCTCCAGAAAAAGAGCGTGGAGATTGGACAGAACGTGCAGCCGAACCAGCCGCTGGCGGCGATCGTTCCGCTCGAGGACATCTGGGTGACCGCCCTGTTCAAAGAGACGCAGATGCGCTACATGCAGCCCGGCCAGCGGGTGACCATTTCGGTGGATACCTATGGCGGCCGCAAGTACGAGGGTTATGTCGAAAGTATTGCCCCGGCCACGGGCGAGACGTTCAGCCTGCTGCCTCCGGAAAACGCGAGCGGCAATTACGTGAAGGTGGTCCAGCGCATTCCGGTGCGCATCCGTTTTAAGAGCGGGCAGGATCCGCAGTATTTGCTGCGGCCGGGCATGTCGGTCGAGCCGACCGTGATGGTGAAGTAACGGGATGACGCGCGTCATCACCATTGGACGCGAGTTTGGAAGCGGCGGTGCCGAAATGGCGGGCCTCCTGGCGGAGCTTCTGGGATGGAAACTGATCGATCGCGCTTTTATTGATGCGGTGGCGGAACTCGCCAAGGTCAGTCCGGCCGAGGTCGAGCGCTGCGACGAGCGCATCGATTCCTGGTTCCACCGCGCGGTCAAGGCGCTCTGGCACGGCGGCTACGAAGGGGTGGCCTCTTCCACCGCCACGGCGCCGCTGATCTTCGATGCCGACGCCACAGCGCGCCTGGCGCGCCGCGTGATCGACGAGGCCGCCGCGCTCGGCGAGTGCGTAATTGTCGGTCGCGGAGCCCAGTGTATCCTGCACGACCGCGCCACCGCCTTCCACGTTTTCGTGTATGCGCCGTGGAACGAACGGGTCGACCGTATCCGGCGCCGGCTCGGTTGCGGCGACCCGGAGGCCGCGATTTGGAACACCGATCACTTCCGGGAAAATTACATCCGCCGCCACTTTAATGAGAATTGGACCGACCCGCATCTCTACGACCTGATGGTGAACTCCTGCGTCGGCTTGGGACGCGCGGCACGCACCATCGCCTGCGCCGCAGGGCTCGAGGTGCGACGTGCCTGACGAACGGCCGTACCAACCCGCCGTCAATCCATGGATCGTAGCCATCTCGGTGATGTTCGCAACGTTTATGGAGGTGCTGGACACGACGGTTGTCAACGTCTCTCTTCCCCACATCGCCGGCAGCTTGTCCGCCACTGTCGACGAAGCGACATGGGCGCTGACCTCGTACCTGGTGGCGAACGCCATTGTTCTGCCCCTCACGGGATGGCTCGCCAGTTACTTTGGCCGGAAACGGCTGCTCATTACGGCGGTGATGGGCTTCACGGGAGCTTCGTTTTTGTGCGGCCTGGCGCCAAGCCTGCCGATCCTGATTGTGTTTCGAATTGTCCAGGGCGCGACCGGCGGCGCTCTGCAGCCTCTGTCGCAGGCCGTGATGCTCGAGGCGTTTCCCGCGCGAGACCGGGGCAAGGCCATGGGGCTCTGGGGACTGGGGGTTGTCGTCGCGCCGATGCTGGGGCCGGTCCTCGGCGGCTGGCTCACCGACAGCTACAGCTGGCGATGGGTCTTCTATATCAACCTGCCGGTCGGATTGGTATCAATCATCATGACCCGCATGTTCATCTTCGATCCGCCTTACATTCGCCGGCCTCGAGCCGGCATCGACTATTGGGGAATCGGAATGCTGGCGGTGGGAATCGGAGCGCTTCAGGTGGTGCTCGATAAAGGCCAGGAGGAGGACTGGTTCTCCTCGCACATGATCACGGTGCTGGCTTTGACCGCGGGCCTCTGTCTCACGGCGTTTATCATCTACGAACTGCTGGCGCGGAATCCAGTGGTCAATCTGCGGGTGTTCCAGGTGCGCACCTACGGCACTGGCGTCTTCCTCATGACGATAGTGGGATTCGTCCTATACGGCAGCCTGGTGCTGCTGCCTGTGTTCCTGCAGACGCTGCTCGGATATCCGGCCCTCCAGGCGGGAATCGCGATGGCGCCGCGCGGCCTGGGGTCCTTTATCGCGATGCCGGTGACCGGCGCCATCCTCTCGCGGTTCGACCCGCGCAAACTCCTTGGCATCGGGCTGATCGGAGCTGCCATCACTCTCTTCCAACTGTCGCGCCTGAGCCTGAATGCAGGCTACTGGGATATTTTCTGGCCGCAGTTTTACCAGGGCCTGTCGCTGGCACTGTTATTTGTGCCGCTCACTACCGTGACGATGGATCCGATCCGCCGCGAAGAAATGGGCAATGCCACCAGCATTTTTAATCTAATGCGGAATCTGGGAGGCAGTTTCGGAATTGCCGCCAGCACCACCCTGCTGGCGCGCCATCAGCAATTGCACATCAACCGGCTCGGTGCGAACGTCAATATCTACAACCCGGCGGCGCAAGCCGCGATCGATCGGATGCGGAACGGCTTTCTCGGCGCCGGGGATGATCCGGTGACCGCCACGAACCGGGCATACGGCGCCCTCTTCGGCCAGGTTCAGCAGCAAGCTTCGATGCTTTCGTTCGTGGATGTGTTCCACCTGCTCGGCGTCATCTTTCTTCTGGTCGTCCCCGCGTTGCTCCTGATGAAGCGCCCGCGTCACGCCGGCCCGGTCGCGATGCACTAAGAAGCCCGAAGCCGGTTACCGCGAATTATGCTAGTTTCAGATTTATGGATGCGCTTGCCATCCATCGCTTGCATTTTGCCTTCACGGTCACCTTTCACTATCTATTTCCGCAATTGACGATGGGGCTGGCGTTTCTGATTGTCGTGCTCAAAACCGTCGCACTGCGCACCGGCGACCCGCACTACGACCAGGCTGCACGGTTCTGGGGCAGAGTGTTAGCCATCAATTTTGCAATGGGTGTGGTCACCGGCATTCCCATGGAGTTCCAGTTCGGCACGAACTGGGCGCGCTTCTCCAGAGCGGCCGGAGGAGTGATCGGCCAGACGCTGGCGATGGAAGGAGTATTCTCGTTCTTTCTCGAATCCAGTTTCCTCGGCGCCTTCCTGTTCGGTGAGAAGCGGCTCGGACCGAAAGCCCATTGGGTTTCGGCGCTGCTGGTCTTTGTGGGTTCGTGGCTCTCCGGCTTTTTTATAATCGCCACCAACGCCTGGATGCAGTATCCCTCCGGCTACCGCGTGGGACCGAATGGTGAAATCGTCCTGACGAGTCTGTGGCACTTACTCGTCAATCAATGGCTGTTCTGGCAATACCTGCACAACATGATCGGATCGGTGGTCACTGCGAGTTTCGTGATGGCCTCCATCGGCGCGTATTACCTTCTGGCGCGCAGCCATGAAGCGTATGGCCGCACCTTCGCGCGGACCGGCGTGATTGCCGGCGTGGCCTCCTGCTGCTTAATGCTGTTTCCCACCGGCGACCAGCAAGGCAAAAATATCGCATTCCTTCAACCGCCCACCCTGGCGGCCATGGAGGGTCTGTTTCAGACGCAGACCGGCGCCCCCCTGGCGATTTTGGGGCAGCCGGATATGGACAGGCAGCGGCTTGATAACCCGCTGGTGGTCCCCAACGCGCTGAGTTTTCTGACGTACCGCCGTTGGAAGGCCGAGGTCAAAGGGCTCGACGATTTTTCACGGGACTGGTGGCCCGATAACATTCCGCTGCTGTATTACTGCTATCACATCATGGTCGGCTTGGGCACGATTTTCATCGCGGTCCTGCTGGTGGCGGCCTTCCTGTTGTGGCGCGGCCGCCTGTATCTCTCGCGGCCGATGCTGTGGGTGCTGATGCTGGCCCTGCCGTTTCCTTATATCGCAACCACCGCCGGTTGGATGACAGCCGAACTCGGCCGCCAGCCCTGGCTGATTTATGGGCTCTTCCGGACGGTCGAAGGCACGTCGGCGCGCGTCTCGCCGGGCAACGGCCTGTTCACCCTGATCGGTTTTATGGGCATTTACGGATTATTGGCCGTTCTTTTCCTGTTCCTGGTACACCGGGAAATCGAGCACGGGCCGGAGGCATGATGCCTACCATCTGGTTTTGTCTCGTCGCGGTGATGATCGCGGTATATGTCGTTCTCGATGGCTTCGATCTGGGCGCCGGCATCCTGCACCTTTCGGTCGCGCGAACCGACGACGAGCGCCGCGCCGTGCTTGCCTCCATTGGACCGGTCTGGGACGGCAACCAGGTCTGGCTGCTGGCCGGCGGCGGCACGCTGTACTTCGCGTTCCCTGCTCTCTATGCATCAGGGTTCAGCGGTTTTTATCTGCCGCTCATGATCGTGCTCTGGCTGCTTATCTTGCGAGGCATCTCGATTGAGTTCCGAAACCATATTCGCGGCGGCGTCTGGGAGCCCTTCTGGGACGCGGTCTTCTGCGGCGCCAGTGCTTTGCTGGCGATCTTCTTCGGCGCCGCGCTGGGCAACGTGGTGCGCGGCGTGCCGCTCGACGCGTCGGGCTACTTTTTTTTGCCGCTGTGGACTGATTTCTCCGCCGACCGGGAAGCCGGCATCCTGGATTGGTATACCGTGCTGATCGGCATCGCGTCGCTTCTGACCCTGGCCGAACACGGTGCTTTATGGCTGGCTTTGAAAACCGGGGGCGCCGTCGAAGTCCGCGCCCGCCGAATGGCGGCGCGGTTGTGGTGGGGCGTGCTGGCTGCCGTAATCGTAATTACAGCCGCAAGCTTCGCGGTTCAGCCCCACTTAGCCGTGAGCTTTCGCGAGCGGCCGTGGGGCTGCATTTTTCCGTTACTCGCCATAGCCGGCTTGATCCTGATGAGATTTCGCAATGCGCGTCCGGCTTTTTTGGGATCGTGCGTTCATATTATCGGCATGCTGACGAGCGTTGTGTTCGGCCTGTATCCCTACGTCTTGCCCTCCAACTCGAATCCTGCGCTGTCGCTCACGGTTCAAAACGCGGCGGCGGCTCCCTACGGCTTGCGAATCGGTTTGATCTGGTTCGCGCCGGGCATCGCTCTCGCGATCGGCTACTTCGTCTTCACCTACCGTAGCTTTGCCGGCAAGACGCCCGCATAAAAGAATGCCGCGTGCTGCGAAAATCCCGTTGAACATTCTCCACCGTTAACGTTTGTTATCGCTGCTCACCGCGCTACGATGGAGCTATGGAGACGGTGCCCGCGCCGGAACCGCAATGGCACGCGCTCAAAGATGAAGAGTTACTAAAGCTTCGTATCTGCGATCTGGCAGTAAAGATCGAGGGTAGCGAATTGGAACCGCGGATCGAACAGTTAAGGGGAGAACTTACCGCGCGGGGAGTCAGCCTTCATCCCGATTGTTACTTAGGTGATGAATGGTTTTCTCCCGAAGGCGTGCCCGCCATCGCTATCCCGTTTTACCTTGCGCATCCGAGGCTGAAGGCTCTCGAACACCGGCAGATGATGGAAGTCGAAGGGGGTACGCCGGAGTGGTGCCTCATGTTGCTGCGCCACGAGTGCGGCCATGCCGTCGACCATGCGTACCGCTTCTCAACCCGCAAAGACTGGCACGCCGTGTTTGGGAGCCCGGAAACCGAATACACACCGGAGACGTACCGCCCTCGCCCGTATAGCCGAAGTTTCGTGCAGCACTTACCCAATTGGTATGCGCAAGCACATCCGGATGAAGACTTTGCTGAAACATTTGCAGTATGGTTGGGAATGGATCCCGACGCGTGGCGCGCGCACTATAAGGGGTGGAAAGCTGTCGAGAAGCTCGAATATGTGCATGGTCTGATGCAGGAGGCGGCCCGTGATACGCCCGCCGTCAAACGCGGCCGGCGCATCTCAGAAGCTCGCAAGTTGCGTAAAACGCTGGATCGCTACTACGCGCAGCGGCGCAAACTGTACGCCGAGGATTTCCCCGATTTCTACGATGCCGACCTGCGCGCGATCTTCCGCAACGGTGAGCCGGCCGCCGAACCGGCGGCAAAGGTGATGCGGCGGAATCGCGCGGCGTTAGTGGAATCCATCGTGCAATGGACCGGACAGCGCAAATATACGGTCAGCATGCTGGTTCGCAAACTCATCCTGCGCTGTCACGAGTTGAAACTGTCCGCGCCGAAGGACCAGGCGCGGCTGAACTTCGAATTGGCCGCGTACCTGGCGGCCCTGGTGACGAATCATATGTACACCGGAAGATTCAAGAGGTCCGTCTAGCGATGAAAGTTCTGGTGCTGTTCGATCTCGCGCATTCGGCAGGTCCGGAGGAAGTATTCTCGCCCGAGACGCTGAGGCAAGCGGACAAGCCCACGGAATCCGACGTGATGGCGGCACTGCAGCGCCTGGGCCATGAGGTCGAGACTTTGGCTGTGTTCGACAACGTGACCGCGATCATTGAAAAGCTGAAGACCTTTGCGCCGGAGGTGGTCTTCAATCTCTCGGAATCGTTCTATCACGACCGCGCTCATGAGCCTAATATCACGGCTCTGCTCGACCTGATGAAAGTGCGCTATACCGGCTCGGGCTCCGACGCTTTGTTGCTGTGCAAAGATAAAGCGCTCGCGAAAAAAGTGTTGGCATTTCACCGCGTGCGGCTGCCGCACTTCGTTGTCTCGCATCGCGCCCATCCATTGCGCCGCTTGCGCCGCTTTAAATACCCGGCGTTCGTGAAGCCGGTTTGTGAGGATGCCTCCGACGGCATCTGCCGCGCTTCGTTCACCAAGGATGAGAAAGAGACCATCGAACGCGCCCGCTTTATTCACGGGAAGTTCAACACCGACGCGTTGATCGAGGAATATATCGACGGCCGCGAGCTGTATGTGAGCGTGCTCGGCAATCACCGGCTGGCCGTATTTCCGCCGCGCGAGATCTTTTTCCAGCAGGTGCCCGAAGATGTTCCGAAGTTCGCCACGTTCCACGCGAAGTGGAACGATTCATACCGCGAGAAGTGGGGCATTCGCAATGGTCCGGCCGCCCCTCTGCCGGAAGGTCTTCAGGACCATCTCACCGATCTGGCGCGGAAGGTCTACCGCCTGCTAAAGATCCGCGGCTTCGGGCGCATCGACGTGCGGCTTACGCCGACCGGGGAAGTGTACGTGATCGAAGCGAATCCAAACCCCTGCCTGGCGCAGGACGAAGATTTCGCGCAATCGGCCTGCATGGCCGGCATGTCATACGATGTACTGATTCAGGAAATTCTCAATACCGCGGTCGCCACGGCCTGAGCAAACCCGCGCCGGTTTGCTATCCTGCCTTGCGGATGCCCTCCAATGCACAATCGGCCCGTCGCTGGTTCATCCGCGGGCGTGTGCAAGGCGTCGGCTTCCGCTACTTCGCGCAGCGCGCAGCCGAAGAACTGGGTATCACCGGCTACGCGCGCAATCTGGACGATGGCCGCGTCGAAGTGTACGCCGTAGGCACCGAAGCCAAGCTTTCCGAATTCGCCGGCCGCTTGCGCCAGGGCCCGCGCTGGGCCGAGGTCCGCGGCGTCGAAGAGCAAGCCGCCGAGCCGCGCGAATACGGCACGTTCCAGATACGGCCCTAAGAACACGAAGCCTTTTCCGGTTCGGGTGAATCAAAAAATTATGCCGGACCCGGAGCTGATCGGTCCGGGCCGCGGCTGGCAGGCAAGTAGCCTAAAATTCAGCCAGAAGCAGCCGAGTTGCGCGCGCGGTTATACTAGAGTTTCGGATGAGTTCCGCCGCTGTTCCTGCGATCCAACCGTCGGTCGGGTTCTACGCAGCGCCCATTGGCAAAAAAATCGTAATGGCCGTTACGGGGGCGATCCTGTTCGGCTACGTGGTGGCGCACCTGCTCGGGAATCTGCAAATCTATTCCGCCGACCACGATAAGATCAACCGCTACGCGGCGTTTCTTCACGACCCGAACTCGGCGCCTTTTCTTTGGGGCGCGCGCGTCGTGCTGCTGGCGGCGGTGGTGCTGCATATTGTGGCGGCGGCCCAGCTCTGGCTGCTGAATCGCTCGGCCCGGCCGGTGCGCTACATCAAGAAACAGGACGTGCCCGCCTCTTATGCCGCCCGCACCATGGTCTGGAGCGGGCCGATTATCGCGGCCTTCGTCATCTTTCATATTCTGCATCTCACGGTGGGCAGCGTGCTGCCGCTGCAGGAATTGGGGCCCAACCAGCCGAACGTGCGCGCCAACGTCATTTTCGGCTTTCAACAGCCGGCCGTTGCCGCCGCCTACATCGTCGCCATGCTGCTGTTGTGCCTGCACCTGTTCCATGGAGTTTGGAGCATGTTCCAGTCCGTGGGTGTCAGCCATCCGCGCTATACGGTCTGGCTGAAGCGGTTTGCCGCGATCAGCTCCCTTCTGATTGCGATCGGCAACATTTCGATCCCGGTGGCCGTGCTCACTGGATTGCTTACGTACTGATGGAAATAGACTCAAAAACGCCAACCGGCCCCATTGAAACGCGTTGGGAACGGCACCGGTTTGCTCTCAAGCTGGTGAATCCGGCCAACAAGCGGAAGCACACGATTATTGTGGTGGGTTCGGGTCTCGCCGGCGGTTCCGCCGCGGCAACCCTGGCCGAGCTCGGCTACAACGTCCACTGTTTCTGTTTTCAGGATTCGCCGCGCCGCGCCCACAGCATCGCGGCGCAGGGCGGCATCAATGCGGCCAAGAACTACCACAACGACGGAGATAGCGTCTACCGGCTGTTCTACGACACTGTCAAAGGCGGCGATTTTCGCTCGCGCGAATCGAACGTGTATCGCCTCGCGCAGATCAGCGTGAATATCATCGACCAGTGCGTGGCCCAGGGAGTGCCGTTCGCGCGTGAATATTCCGGCTACCTGGATAACCGCTCCTTTGGAGGCGCCCAGGTCTCGCGCACGTTCTATGCCCGGGGGCAGACCGGCCAGCAGTTGCTTCTAGGCGCGTACCAGGCGCTCGAACGGCAGGTCGGGGCGGGCCGCGTGCGCATGTTTCCGCGCACCGAGATGCTCGACCTGATCGTCATCGACGGGCGCGCTCGCGGCATTATTACCCGCAATCTGGTCACCGGGAAGATCGAATCGCATTTCGCCGACGCCGTCGTGCTGGGCACCGGTGGCTACGGCAACGTCTATTACCTCTCCACCAACGCCAAGGGTTCCAATGCCACCGCCATCTGGCGCGCTTACAAGCGCGGCGCGTATTTCGCCAACCCGTGCTTTACCCAGATTCATCCCACGTGCATTCCGGTTTCCGGCCATTACCAGTCGAAGCTCACCCTTATGAGCGAATCGCTGCGTAATGACGGCCGCGTCTGGGTTCCGGTCAGGAAAGGCGACCATCGGCCACCCAGCGCGATTCCCGAAAACGAGCGCGATTACTACCTGGAGCGCCGGTATCCCAGCTTCGGCAACCTGGTTCCGCGCGACGTGGCGTCACGCAATGCCAAAGCCGTCTGCGATGAAGGCCATGGAGTCGGCGAGACCAGTCTTGCCGTCTACCTGGACTTTCGCGACGCCATCAAGCGCCTGGGAGCGCACGTGATCCGCGAGCGCTACGGCAACCTGTTCGACATGTATGAGCGCATCACGGGCGAGAACCCGTATCAGACGCCCATGCGCATTTATCCGGCGATTCACTACACCATGGGCGGCCTGTGGGTGGACTACAACCTGATGTCGAGCATCGAGGGGCTATACGTCATCGGGGAAGCCAATTTCTCCGATCACGGCGCCAACCGCCTGGGCGCCAGCGCGCTGATGCAAGGCTTGGCCGACGGCTATTTCGTGCTGCCGAATACCATCAACGATTACCTGGCGTCTCATCGTTTTGAGCCGCTCGATGCCGGCCACCCCGCCGCGCGCGATGCCGAGGCCCACGTTCGGGACGTCACCCAGCGGCTGCTCGACGCCAAAGGGACCCGCTCGGTAGACTCGTTCCACCGTGAGCTCGGCAAATTGATGTGGGATTATTGCGGCATGTCCCGCACGGAAAGCGGGCTCAAATACGCGCTCTCCAAGATCCCGGAGTTGTGCGACCAGTTCTGGCGGGAAGTCAGCATCCCCGGGAACGGCGAGGAGCTTAATCAGTCTCTGGAAAAAGCCGGCCGTGTCGCCGATTTCTTTGAGTTGGCCGAGTTGATGTGCACCGATGCGCTGCACCGCAAAGAGTCCTGCGGGGGACATTTCCGCGAGGAATACCAGACCGAGGATGGCGAGGCTGCGCGCAATGATGAAGAGTTTTCCTACGTAGCGGCGTGGCAGTTTTGCGGCGCGGGGTTGGCGCCGGTGCTGCACAAGGAGCCGCTGATATTCGAATACGTGCATCCCTCGCAGCGGAGCTATAAATAATGCGCCTCGTCCTTCACATCTGGCGCCAGCGGAATGCCGCGGAAAAGGGCCGCATGGCGAGGTATGAGGTCGCCGACGTCAACCCCGACATGTCGTTTCTCGAAGTACTCGACGTCCTCAACGAGCGTCTGATCGCGCAGGGCGAGCTGCCGGTGGCATTCGATCACGATTGCCGGGAAGGCATCTGCGGGATGTGCGGGTTCATGATCAACGGTGTGGCGCACGGCCCGCTTCCCGGCACCACCGTCTGCCAGCTTCACATGCGCCATTTCCACGATGGGCAGGAACTCTACCTCGAGCCGTGGCGCGCCCGCGCCTTTCCGGTGGTGCGCGATCTGATTGTGGATCGCCGCGCGTTCGACCGCCTGATCGCCTCCGGCGGCTACGTTTCCGTCTCGACCGGCAGCGCACCCGACGGCAACGCCATCCTGGTCCCGAAGGAAAATGCCGACCGCGCGATGGATGCCGCCGCCTGCATCGGCTGCGGCGCTTGCGTCGCCATGTGCCCGAACGCGTCGGCGTCGCTGTTCATGGGCGCCAAGATTTCCCATCTCGGTCTGCTGCCGCAAGGTCAGCCCGAGCGCGGCGACCGCGTGATCGCCATGGCGGCCCAGGCTAAGCGCGAGCTGTTCGGAAGCTGCACCAGCATTGGCGAATGCGAGGCGGTTTGCCCCAAGGAGATCAAGCTGGAAGTGATCGCGCGCATGAACCGCGACTTTTTCGGCGCCGCCTGGCGCGGTCGCGGAGCCATTGGCGAGGGCGAGCCGGCCGCGCCCGATCAGCAGTTGGCCGGCCAGTCCGCAATCGGGACGCGCTCCGCCGGCTGATCTTCGATTACTGCTTCACCGGCGGCGCCGCGACCGTCTGCCCGCCCAATGGCGATTTCGCCAGATACGCGATCACCGTGACCAGCGCGCCGGCCGCCGCTGTCATCCCGGTCGTGCTATCGACCGTGCCTTTAGTAGAAAGGGCTTGCGTTGCCCCGCTGGCCGCGCCGCCGATTGCCGCCGCCGCCAACCCCTTGAGCCACAATTTCCAGTTCATGCAGATTTCCTCTCGCCCATACAGTAACAGCGGCAATCCTGGCGAGAGATGCAACTGTTTGGAAACGTGAGGCGTAATTGGTGTGAACGAAATCCCGTGATATAGTCTGGACCCATGCGGACCCAAATTCTCTGGATCGCTCTGCTGCGGGTCGTGTCACCGGCGCATGCCTGGCAGCCGCCCGCCTCGGGCGCCGATTGGCCCATGTACAACGGCGACTATGCCTCCACCCGGTATTCGCCCCTCGACGAGATCACTCCGAAAAACGTGACGGGGCTGCACCAGGTCTGTTCCTACCCTTTGCCGGAAAATACGACGTTCGAAAGCAGCCTGGTGGCGGTCGGCGGGACGTTGTATTTCACGACATCCGAATCCACCTACGCGATCGATGCCAACACCTGCGCGCTGCGGTGGCGGGCGCGGCACGAAATGGAAGGCGCTGGCGGCACGGTGCGCGGCGTGGCCATCGCGGGCAATCGTGTGTTTCGCGGGTTCCGCGACGGTTTCGTGATCGCCTATGACGCCGCCAAGGGCGATGCAGTCTGGACCACGCGTCTCACCGACGCCGACGGCAGTAACTCGACCATTGCGGCTTCGCCGAGTGTGTGGGATGGGATGGTTTTTGTCGGCACCTCCGGCGCCGAGCGGGCCTGCGCCTGCGTCGTTGCGGCACTGGACGCCGCAAGCGGCCGCGTCCTCTGGAAATTTCAACTGGTGCCGACCGGCAGCGCTCCGGGCGCGGAGAGTTGGCCGAAGGGGGTCCGCGTGGGCGGCGGGTCGGTGTGGACCAGCATCACGGTCGACCCGCAGGCGGGCGCGTTGTACGTGCCGACCGGCAATCCTTCGCCTGATTTTTCGGGTGAATATCGCCCCGGCGCCAATCTGTATACCGGGTCGATCGTGGTGCTGGACGCCAGGTCCGGCGCGCTCCGAACCTGGTATCAGCTGGTGCCGCACGACACCCACGATTGGGACGTGGCGGCCACGCCATCTCTGATCACGACGAAGCTCGGACGCCATCGCGCCATGGCTCCCGGAAAGGATGGCTACCTGCACGCCATCGACATCGGCGCCGGCAAAGTGGCCTGGAAGACGCCGGTCACCACCATTGAGAACATCGATGTGCCGGTTTCCACCGGCGGCACGCATTTCTGTCCCGGTCCGACCGGTGGCGTGCTGTGGAACGGCCCCGCCTATTCCTCGAAAACGAATCTGGTATACGTCAACAGCGTCGACTGGTGCGCGACGTTGAAGCTCGATTCCAAATTGCCCACCTTCAAACCGGGAGAAAACTTCTTGGGGAGCGCGAACGCCTTCGGAGAGCACGATGCGCGCAAGGCCGGCTGGGTAACTGCCGTTGACGCCGATACCGGTGCGGTTCGCTGGCGCTATGAAGCATCGACCCCGATGGTGGCGGGGCTGCTCGCCACTGCAACCGGGCTCCTATTCACCGGAGATCTTGCCGGAGAATTGATGGCGTTCGACGCCGGGTCCGGAAAACTCCTGCACCGCATCATGACCCGGCAGCCCGCGGGAGGCGGCGTGATCAGCTATCAAGCGGGCGGGAAGCAGCGGATCGCCGTCGCGACCGGCATGGAAAACCGCATTCTGGCGACGCATGGTCAGCCCGTAGTGCTGGTGTTTGGTTTCTAGGTTCGCAACGGCCGCGCCGCGCCTGACGTCTACCGAAGTAATGAGAACCACCGGTCGGGAGTCGGGTAAAAACGACGTACTGTTTCGAAGCCTTACCGGCCGAGTACCGTCAATTCCGCAGCACAGTGTCAAAGAAGTGGCTCCAATCAAGCGTTTAGGCGCTCGCAACCGGAAATAAATACGGACGTTTTTTTTGGCAAGTGACCTGCACAGTAAGAGTTTGCCGTGGCTTCAAGCCGTCGATTTGTACTCACCAGGATATACGCCGGCCTGCTTCTTTTGGGCGGGCTGACCCCGCTTTACGCCGCCGATGAGCAACAAGTGGCTCTGGCGCAGAGGGCCCAGACCGATTTCGACCGGGTCGAGCAAGCGACGGCTCCGGCTCTTCCGGACGCCACGCGATGCGAGCAATCGGAAGCGGCCTGGCTGACCGTCGCGCCTCCCACCGATCTCGCCCCGATTCACTTCCGCAAAGGTTACTGCGATCTGGCGGCCGCGGTGATCACGCATCGTTCCGACGATTTTCGGAAAGCGGCGGATGAATTCGATGAAGCGATCAAAGCGTGGCCCGAGCATGCGTTGAAGGCGGCCAAGAACCGCCCTCCGGAGCCGATGCCGGCGAACCTTCGCCTGTTACCGGCGATCGCGCGTCTGCAGGCGAGCTTCTTCGCGAGCGATGCGCCCCATGCGGATACCGCGGTGCTGGAGCGGGCCCGAGGCGACATTTCCGCGGCCGTCGATCATCCGACCTGCGCCGCGACGCTGGCGCCGGCGGCCGTCTGCGAGGCGCTCCTCAATACCGGGAGGTTGTGGTTGGGCTGGATGGCTTTGCGGCAGGACGATCTCGACCGCGCGGCGCGTCACTTCGAGGGCCTGAGCGAGTTCGGCTGGCCGCAGTGGGTCGCCGGCAAGATGGCGTTTAGGGATCGACGCTACGGCGAGGCGGCCCGGCAGTACGGGCAGGCGGTCGAGATCTGGAATCGCCCGCAGGACGGAGCTTCACTTCCCGCGCGCCTGGCGCCCAGGCCCGATCGAGCGCAAGCGTTAACCGATTGGGGAGGCGCGCAGCTTTTGAGCGGCGATACGGCCGCCGCCATCACCACGCTGGATGCGGCGGTGAAAGCGGCGGCGAACCCGGCGCGCGCCCTGTTCCTGAGAGCGCGTGCCGAGGAACTGGCCGGCCACTCCGAACCGGCCCTCGCGGATTACAGCCTGGCAAGCCGCACGGCCCTGGCGCACGCGGAAGATCTGGCCTCTGGAGAAGCCCATCTGTATCGCGGAATCATGCTTTATCGCCGCAAAGATTTCGACCATGCCGAAAACGAATTCGCAAGCGCTCTGAATTTCGATATCCCCCAATCCTTGCGTCCCGATGCCATCGCATGGCGGCATATGGCGGCGGTAGCGGAGGGCGCGTGCTCGGCGGAGCGCGCTCCGCTCGAACAATCGCTGGCCGAGGTATCGCCCTATTTCCCGAAGACCGAAGCGCGCTCGCTTGCCGCCACCTGTCCTCTCACCAAGTCAGACGTATCTGCTTCCGCCATATGATAGAGTGCAGTGTAGTATGGCATCCCGAAGCGTCAACAAAGTAATTTTGCTGGGCCATCTCGGCAAGGATGCCGAGACAAAATTCACTCCGAGTGGCGTCGCCCGTTCGACCTTTACCATAGCGACCAACCGGCGCTGGAAAGACCAGCAATCCGGAGAATGGAAAGAGGAGACCGACTGGCACAACGTGGTGTTGTGGCGCTCGGAGAATCTCGCCAACTATCTTCTCAAAGGCAAACAGGTCTACGTCGAGGGCCGGTTGCAGACGCGGAACTATGAAGATAAGGATGGGCAGAAGCGCTACATGACCGAAGTCGTGTGCGACGACCTGGTGCTGCTCGGAGGCCGCGGCGATAGTGCCGGCGGCGACTTCGCGCAGCCGGCGTCGATGCCCCGCAGCGCGGCCGCCCCGCGCCCGCCGGCAGCGGCTCCGGCCGAAGATTTCAATCAGGGAATCACCGACGACGACGTACCGTTCTGAAGTGGAGCCGGGATATAGCCTGCAGATATCAGATGAATGTCTGCGAGCTGACTAAAATCTGGTCAGTGGCCTTACCAGATACCGGCCGGCCGCGCCGCGCCCGAAAGCAGATCGTAAGATGAAGCTTTTGCCATGCCGGTCTCTTCGGAGTTTCAGGATGGAATCTTTGTCGTCACTGCCGCCGGCGAGTACGCCCTGGACGACCTGGTCGCGGTAGTCACAAACGGCTATTCTCACCCGAACTTTGCGCAAACCACGCCGCTGCTGTTTGACACGCGCCGGTCTACGGCGAATCCGACGAGCGACGACGTGCAGCAAATGTGCCGGAGAATTCTGGGGCTGCGGCCGCCCGGTCATATCGGCAAGTGGGCGCTGGTCACCGGGAAAGATCCACTGCGGTTTGGAATCGGCAGAATGGGATCCCTGACGATGCAGAGCCTCGGGGTTCCCGTCGAGGTCTTCACCGAGATGGATCCCGCGCTGGCTTACATTCGGAGGGACAGGATGGCGGGCCCCCCAACGCCCTGAAACCGGACCGCCCGGGCCCCTGTGATATGATTCTGCCAGTGGTACTCGAGGCCGAATCGATCCGGGCGCAGGTCGAACGTATTCTTCAAGGCAAGCACCTCCGGTTCTCCGAAGGGCAGCGCCGCCTTCTCTCCTACCTGGTTGATAAATCGCTGGCGGGCGAAGCCGATGATCTGAAGGAATATGCGATCGGGGTGGATGCTTTCGGTAAACCTGCCTCTTACGATCCACGGCAGGAATCCGTGGTCCGGATGCAGGTGGCGCGACTGCGGCAGAAGTTGACGGATTATTACCGTACCGAGGGCAGCGAGGATCCCATCCTGGTCGACCTGCCCAAAGGCGGCTTCAAGGTGACATTTGAAGCGCGGCCCATCCCGCCGGTTCCGGTGGAGCCGGAGGTTCGGGCGTGGCGCTGGCGGTTGCGCGAGTCCGTGTTGGCCGCCTCCCTGGCCTTAGCACTCGCGGGAATCCTTTATGTTTCGACGCGGCCGGTGCGCGCGGAGCATACCGCGCCGGAAGCCGCGGTGTGGACCGCCGAACTGCAGCAGCTATGGACGCCGATTTTGAATTCGAACCGTCCGCTGGTGGTTTGCATCGCAACTCCGTCGGCCGGATCCTCAGCCGCCGGGACCGCCAGCGGGGCCTTCCTGCTCGGGCAGTTTCTGGCGCCGCGCAAGCAGCACGTTCTGCTAACGCGCGGCGACCTGCTCTCCATGCCGGAGATCATGATGGACAATGTCGTGTTCATCGGACCATCCACTGGAAACCGCCAGTTGGAAGCCGTTCCCGTCGACCAGCAGATCGAACTCGAGCCGGACGGGATCCGCAATCTGCACCCGCGCTCCGGCGAACCTGCCTTTCTGGCCGATCGGGTGTCGCACAACCCGCAGGATGTCGAGGAAAGTCACGCGCTCATCAGCCACATTCCGGGACTCTACGGCAATGGCGAAATTCTGTCGCTTTCCGGCAACCACATTTCCAGCGTCATGGCTGCGGTGCAGGCTCTGACGGACCCCGCGCTGGCGCGAACGCTGGTAGCCAGGATGAAAGCCGCTGATGGCTCGGTGCCCAGGTACTTCCAGGTGGTTTTAAAGGTGAAATCGATGGACGATATGCCGGTCGCCATTTCGTATGTGTTCCACCGCGAATTGTCGGCCGCGCATACGACCAATGTCGCGAAGCGGTAAAGTCATGCCCCGCCGGGGTTGGATGCTAGCGAGTTTCGGTCTGATCCTGCCGGCGTTGCCGGCGGTGGCGCATCACTCGTTTGCCGCCGAGTTCGACGGCGCCAGGCGCACCAGTTTCCAGGGTGTGGTGACCAAGGTCGAGTGGACGAATCCCCACACCTTCTTTTTCGTGGACGTCAAGCAGGACGGCGGCCAGGTGGTGAACTGGGCCTTCGAGACGGCCGGTCCGAATCTGCTGGCGCGGCTCGGATGGAAGCGCGACTCGTTGAAAGTCGGCGACCGCGTAACCGTCGTCGCTTATCCGGCGTGGGACGGCGCCAAAATCGCATCGGCCCGATCGGTGGTGCTGGCCGACGGGCGGACCGTGTTCGCCGGCTCCCCGGTCGATGGGGGCCCCAAGCCGTGAGATCTCTCGTTTTCCTCCTGCTGGCCTGTATGGTTTCGGCGCAGGCGCCGGCTCCTTACAGACCAAAGGCTACCTCGAATCTGAAGCAGATCATGCGCAGTATCGCGTTGCCGAATTCCAACATCATTTTTGACGTTCAATCCAAGCCGCCGAAAGACGAAATGGATTGGAAGGTCATCGAAAACGCCGCCATGGCGATCGCCGAATTCTCGAATCTGGTGACCATTCCCGGCCGTCTACGGGAAAACGGGCAGCCCGTTCCCGTGCAGCGCGCCGATTGGAATCGATATGCGAAGGGTTTGGTAACCGCCGGCGAGGCCTGCTACAAGGCGGCGCAATCGCGCAAGGCCGACACGGTCGGCGATTGCACCGACCAGCTTTCCGAATCCTGTTCCAATTGCCACGACGTGTACCGCGACCGGCCCCAGCCGGCGGCGGCCAATAAAAAGTAGCTCGATTCGTGCCCCGCCTCGAGATCCGGCTGAAGCGTTCCGCCATTTTCATTCACCGCTGGATGGGAGTCGCTTTCTGTCTGCTGTTCACCTGGTGGTTTGTCACCGGAATATTCATGATGTATTGGGACTATCCGGAGGTTAGCGAAGCCGACCGGCTCGCCCGGGCGCAGCCGCTCGATGGCTCGCGCGTCCGCTTGTCTCCGCAGGATGCATTCGCGGTGCTGGGCGAGCGTGAACCGCCGGACTCCATCCGCCTGACGATGTTCGATGGCCGGCCCGTGTACCGGTTTGGCTTCGGCGGCGATGCGCGCATGGTGCACGCCGATGATGGCACCGAAATCAGCGAGTTTCCGCCCGACTTGCTGCGGCGCGTTGCCGCGGCCTGGACCGATCAACCGGCGCGCGAGGGGCGCTTGGAAGGAGTGCTCAACTCGCCGGACCAGTGGACCGTTTCGGAAACGTTTGGCCCGCTGCGGCCTCTGTGGAAGTACTCGTGGCCGGCTGGCGAAGAGGTGTACGTCTCCGAGGCTACGGGCGCCGTGGTGCAGTACACGACGCGCGCTTCCCGGATGGGCGCCTATTTCGGCGCAATTCCGCACTGGCTCTATTTCACGCCGCTGCGGCAGAAGGGAGTCCTGTGGAGCCGGATCGTGATCGGCGCGTCAGCCCTGGCCACGCTGGCCGCGCTATTTGGATTGGTGATCGGGATCTGGATGTATGCGCCGGCCCGCGGCGTCCCCTATCAAGGACCGAAACGGCTGCACATGATTTTCGGCCTATTCTTCGGAATTATTGCATGCACCTGGGCTTTCAGCGGGATGCTTTCGATGGAGCCATTCCCCATTCAGGGGGATGAGGAACCATACGCATCGCAAATCGTGCGCGCTCTGCGCGGGCGCACACCGGTGTTGGCTGCGTTCGCCGCGAAAGCTCCCCGGCAGGCTCTCGCTGAGGCCTCGGGTCTGCATGTCAAACAGCTGGAATTGACTTCTTTCGCCGGAGAGCCGATGTACCTCGCCGCCGAAGGGCTGTTGCGAACCCGGGTCATCCCGGTCCGCGGGGCTGCCGTCGCGGCCTTCGACTCCGAGCAGATCGGCAGAATTGTTCGGGCGGCGGCGCCGGTTGCCGCTGTCCGCCTTCTTCAGCATTATGACGCCTATTACCTGGATCGGCATCGCGAGGCGCCGCTCCCGGTTGTGCTGGCGCAGCTTGACGACCCGGAACATTCCCGCTACTACATCGACCCGCGCACGGCGCGGATCGTAGGCGCGTATTCATCGGATTCCTGGGCGGCGCGCTGGCTGTATCATGGGTTCCACTCCATCAATCTGCCGTGGCTCTACACGCATCGGCCGGCTTGGGATATCGTCGTTCTGACTCTGCTCACCGGCGGCGGTGCGCTCTCGGTAACCGCGATTCTCCTCGCATGGCAGCTCCTGCGCCGGAAACTGTAATCTTTCGTGGAGAGCCGGAGCGGCATGCCAGCTCAACCTCTTGAAAACAAGCGGTCACACACCGGTCACTGACCATGATTCGACCCGGCGGCCGCCGCGTCATCAAGATTCCCTGTTAGACTCAGCATACTGGACGGCGACTGCTGCCCGATGCAATCGCGCAGGTGGCGCTCAATTTCGGGTTTTGATTACAGTATCTGGTTATGATTCTCGCCGAGGCCAATCCGCTCAACGCATCGCAGCTGATTTTCCCAACGCTGGAAGTCTTTCACATTGTTGGATTCGCGATCTGCGTGGGGACGATCGGATTGGTGGATTTGCGGCTGCTGGGTGTCGGCATGAACCGGCAAAAAGTGGCGGAGGTGGCCCAGGACGTGGCGCCCTGGACCCTGGTCGGGTTGGCCTTGATTCTACTTTCGGGACCGTTGATGTTTTCCTCCGATCCCGACATGTACTATCTGAACCCCGCTTTCCAGGTGAAGATGGTCTGCTTCGCTGGGGCGCTTCTGTTCAACTACACGATTCGCCGCAGGGTCGCGCTCCGGGGTGGAGCCGGAGCCGGTGCGAAACTGGTGGCCGTCATTTCGCTGCTGTTGTGGGTCAGCGTCATTTTTGGCGGCATCTTTATTGCGTTTACAATGTAAGGCCGGGAGAACTCGTCCGTGTTGACATTCGCCCAGTGGGTGCAGTTCACCAGGATCGCTACGGCGATCCGCGAGCTTTATCTGCCCTATCCCGTCATTCTGTCGCTGCACCTCAGCTTCATCGCGTTATCGGCCGGCATGATCCTGATGACGAATCTGCGGTTGCTCGGCGTCACAATGCGCAAGCGGCCGTTGGCCGAGGTCGTCAATCAACTGCGCTGGCCCAAGCGGATTGGTTTTCTGGCCATCATCATCTGCGGACTTCTCCTCGCCAGTTCGAAAGCGGAAGAGTATTATTACAACGTTTTCTTCTGGGCCAAGATGTCGCTATTGGCGCTGCTCGCGGTGCATGGACTCTACTTCCGCCGCGATGTCTACAACCGGGCTGCCGAGATCGATCAGGCCGGCCGTATTCCGGGGAAGGCGAAACTGGCGGCTGGTTTATCGCTCGCCCTGTGGATCAGTGTTGCAATCTGCGGGCGCGGCATCGGCTACATCGAACCTCCGCTGGACAAATTGCACGCGGCCCGCGGCGCGGACGCCCTCATCGCCGGCGCTCAGAGCCATGCGCCCACGCTACTCGGATTAAATAAAGGGAGATCGGAATGATTCAGTTTGCCTATGATCCAGCCACCAATCCGTTGAACAACAACGAATGGGCGTTTCCACTCTTGGAATGCATCCACATCGCCGGTTTCGCCCTATCGATCGGAACCATTGCGCTCGTCGACTTGCGGGTGCTGGGTCTGGCTTTTCGCGGCCAACCTTCTCCGGTGCTCGCTAAGACGCTGGCGCCCTGGACTCTGGTCGGCCTCGCCATCATGCTCATCACGGGCCCGCTGATTTTCTCATCCGACCCGAACATGTATCTGCGAAACATCTCGTTCCGGTTTAAGATGGGCGCGCTGCTGGCCGCCATCATCTATCACTACACGCTGCACCGGTGGGCCGTATTTCGGGAGCCTGCTCCCGCTATCGGTAAAGTCGTCGCAGTCTTCTCGCTGGGGCTGTGGGTGTCGGTCGTAGCGGGCGGTTTGTTTATCGCGTTCTTCTAGGGAGGCCCGGCATGTCTCTGTTATCGTTGTGCCAGTCGATTCAAAGCATCGGTTTTCTGACCGACATTCGGGAATCGGCCATGGTGTATCCCGTCATCATGACCACGCACCTCTCCTGCATCGCATTGTTTGGCGGAATGATCCTGATGACCGACATGCGCCTGCTCGGGTTCGCGCTCAAGAAGTACACGGTGACCGAGGTCGTCGGTGGGCTGCGGCCGTGGAAGCGGGTTGGCTTTTGCATCATGATCACGATGGGGCTGCTTCTGGCCGGTTCGGAAGCCGAGAAGTATTATCACAACCCCTATTTCTGGGTCAAAATGTGCCTGCTGCTGGCGGTAGGGGTGCATGCGCTGATTTTCCGGCCCAGCGTATATAACCGGACCGAAGAGATCGATCGCGCGCCGGCGCTTCCCGCGCGCGCCAAAGCTGCCGGGGCGCTCTCGCTGATCATCTGGTGCGGCGTGCTGACATTCGGCCGTCTCATCGGCTATTACGAAGGCGAAAAGCCGCAAGCGCCGAATGCGCAAGCGCAGGTTATCGCCGCCCCTCTGAAGAACTAATTGCCGAAGTTGAAGTGTAGGATCACTTCGCTGGGCACGGCCTTATCGTTCAGGCGCGCGGGTTTGAAAGGCCAATCGCTCGCTGCGTAGGACGCCAGGCGCACCAGCTCTTCGTCTTTGGGCGAGAGCAGTTCCACGCGCGTCACGCGGCCGGATTCGTCCACACTGGCCTTAAGATCCATCCGTCCGTCGGGAAGGGAGGCCCGCGCTTCCGGCGGTAATACCAAACTGATTTCACGTGCGGGCTTTGCCGCGGTGAAGCCCTCTTCCGCTTCCGCCGGTTGGCCGATCCGTCCCAGTCCAGGAAGCCGGCGGAACAGGCGCTTGAGACGAGCGGGCTTGGCCGGCTCCAGAAATGCCGTGCCGATGCAGCAAGGCCTTTGCCGCACCACGACCGGGGGAATGGCAGCAGGCGCTGGGGTGGTGGAAATTGCCGGCGGACCCGGTAGGGGGATCATTGGGTTGGCCGTTGTGAGCGCTGTTGTTGCCGGTGCGGGAGTTGGAACGAACGGTTTCAGCGATTGATTCGTGCTATCTGCGCGCGCCCGGGAGATGCTTCCGGTAAGCGCCGGCGGAGCGGCCGCCTTCGGTGGCTCTGAAGCAGGCGGGATGGCTTGCTGCCGGTCGGCGTCTCGAACGGTGGAGAATGGCGACGGGCGGGAAGGGCTTGGCGGCTCGGCATCCTCGACGCGCGACGCAACGGGCGCGATCGGCGAGGCTGCCGGGGAGGAGACCGCTGCGATCTGAGATTGCGCCGGACTTGTGGTTGCCGATCCCTCCTGCTTTCGATGACGCGTGCAACCTGGCAACGCCAGGGCAACGATGACCACTGCTACGAACCCCTTGAACATTGTGAAACCCATTTACATGGCAAATCGACAGCCAAAACTCATCTCATTGGAAACACGAAAGCAACGCCGGCATCGTTGCAGTTTGTCTGTCGCCGGCAGGCGTAGAAATTACTTAGTCCTGGAACGTTCTAAGGTGCAGATTCGCGGCATCCGCCGATGGCGCGAGACATGCAACCGGATTTCACGTGAGACTGCCGTGGCGGTGACCGTTTCTGCTGCTTCCGGAATATTCCTTGGCTCAGCGCTGAAGAACAGCAGCGTCAGGCGCGGGCACGCGGCAGTCTTTCCCACACAAGCGTCGTTCGTATAGTAAGTAAGTGACGAACTAGACGATGCTACAACCGGATCGCGTGTTGGGTTAGACAGTCGACTAGACTTGAGTTAGCAATAACACAGGTCGTTCGTTGACCCTCGTAATCCCCGTTGATAGGCTCGATTTAGGGTTCTTTTATCAGGGAGGGTCAATGAAACAAGTGTGGTCAGGATTTTCGTTTGTTCTTTTGGCTGCGGCACTTTCGATGCTACAAGCACAAGTGCCAAGTGGCGGCACGCTTTCCGGCCGGATTACCAATGCAACTGGATCCGGAATCCCAAACGCTGCAGTTACAGTAACGAATGTAAGTACTAACTCGAACCAGAGGGTACTGACAGCCCCGGACGGAACTTTCTCGGTCGTGGATCTACAACCGGGGACTTATCGGGTTGATGTGGAGACGGAAGGTTTTAAGCGAACTTCCCAGGAAAACGTCCAGTTGACCGCAGCCGGTCCGGCCACGGTAAACCTCACGTTGGAAGCCGGCAGTCTCAACGAGAGCGTCGAAATCAAGGGAACATCTCCCGCGACACAGGACGACAATGCCGAAGTCAGCGTCGGCCTCGGTATGCGACCCGTTCAGGAACTTCCGGTGATCGATCGAAATCACCAACAGCTCTCCGGCCTGCAAACCGGAATCACTCCGCCAACTCCCGCTTTGTCGAACGGCCTCGATCCGGAGCGGAACCGGTTTTATAGCACCGACGGCCAAGCCCCGTTTTTGAATCAGTACTATCAAGGCGGTCTCATCAATCAGGAGCCAAACCGGGGCACGGCGATTCGGGTGGTGCCGGAAGAAGGTATCGAGCAGATGAATATCGTAACCGCCAGCCCGACGATGGAAAAAGGTTTCACCGGCGGCGCATTCGTGAACGACATGGTGCGATCCGGGAGCAACGGATTCCACGGCAGCCTCTACGAGTTTTGGAGCGGCAACCTCCTGCGCGCGCGCAACGCGTTTGATACTGTGGACACGGGCTCGCCGCGATACAACTTCAACCAATTCGGCGCGACCGCCGGCGGCGCCGGAGTTCCCGATAAAACATTTCTGTTCGGCTCTTACGAAGGGACGTTTAACCGCGGCGATCAAACGAGCATCTCGACAGTGCCGGTTCCCGCGGCGATTGGCGGCAACTTCTCGTCGATTCCCGGTCTGACGCTCTACTCCCCTTTCGCCGGCACCGCTGCCGGCGCCGGTCGCAGCACGTTTGGCGGCGGCATCATTCCCGCGGGCTCCATCAACCCGACGTCCGCCGCGATCGCCGCCCTTCTTCCTGCTCCCAATCGTCCGGGCTTCGCGGATAACCTCGTTTCTAATACGCCATTTCGCAACGACCATCAGAAAGTGGACGGCCGTGTCGACCAGCATTTCACGGATCGCACGAACGCATTCCTGCGCTTCGGCTTTTCCAACGACCACGCCCTGACGGAATCGCCGCTGGGCTTAGCCATTGGAGCTGGTACCAGGGACCGCCTGCTGGGATACAACGCAGCGCTGGGCGTGACGCATGAACTCAGCTCCGGCCTGCTGACGCAGCTGCAATTAGGCTATAACCGCTACGATCAGAAGCTCGGAATCCTCGGCGACCAGGCGCTGAGTGGAACTCCCGCGTTGAGCGGCTTCACCAACGGCATTCCGAACATCAATATTTCCGGGCTGCCCGCGATCGGAGCGCCAGGCTATCTTCCGGAACATCCCATCGATAACACGTTCAATTGGGATTGGGCCTGGGGTCTGCATACGGCCCGGCACAATTTAAAATGGGGCCTCGACGTCCGGCGCATCCGTTCCGACGGCTTCCTCGATACGGCATTCGGGAATGTGTTTGGGCCCAATGGAACTCTTTATTTCGGCCCCGGAGCGACGCTGCTGAACAACGGCGCGCCGCTCTCGCAATATGCCGAGCTCTACAATTCCTTTGCCGCCTTTCTGCTCAATGCTCCTTCGCAGACCGGGGTTGCGAATTACGCCGTGCCGCCCTCCGTCCGCGAGAGCCAATACGGCCTCTGGATCGGCGATACGATCCAGGTCCTGCACAAGGTCACACTGGACCTGGGGCTGCGCTATGAGCTTTATAGCCCGCTGGAACCGCGCATTCGAGGCGGCGCGGCCGTTTTTAACTCATCTACGGACACGTTTAACTTTGCGGGCATCGGAAACACACCGATGCACGCCTACATGTACGATTTGGACAACCTCGCGCCGCGCATTGGTCTGGCCTTCCACGCGACGCCCAAGACGGTGGTGCGCGCCGGCTACTCCATGCAATATTTCGAAATGCCGTATTTGATGTCCGGTATGATGGCGCCGTTGTTCGGCTCGGTTCAGGGTGTTCAGGGAGGATACACCGTCGCCCCGTCATTATCCCCGCTGCCGGCTTCCCCGGCGCTGGCCAATGGAACCGCGGCGGGCAATCTGCCCGCGGCGATCATCCCGCACACTCTGCAGACGCCTTATCTGCAAACGTTCAACCTGCAAATACAGCAGGATTTCTATTACGGCACCGTCCTTTCGCTCGGCTACGTGGGTGCGCTCGGGCGCCATCTGCAAGGCATCGAGGAACTCAACGCCGCGCTTCCCGGTACCGGGGTCGCGGGGCTGCCGTTCTCCAATATCGGACGCACAGGCAGCACGCTGCTCTACAACGATGGGTTGACAAGTAATTACAACTCGCTCCAGGTGAGCCTGGTCAAGCGGTTCTCGCAGGGAATCAGCTTCCTGGGCTCCTACACGTTTGCCAAGGCCTTGGGTTATACGACCGCCAGCGGAATGCTGCTGGACCCGGCGAATCTTCGCGCCGATTACGGACCGCAGGATTACGACCGCCAGCACGTTCTCTCAATCAGCCATCTATGGGAGTTGCCGTTCGGACGCAAAGGCAACGGTCTGATGAGCACGATTCTCGGCGGATGGCAGTTGAACGGCATCTTCACCTGGGCGACCGGCACGCCGCTGACTCTGACGGCTGATCCCCTGCTCTGTGCCTGCCCCGGAAACACCGTGCTGGCCAGCGCCGGCGGCCCCGTCTCAACCACCGGCAATTACAACGGCCAAACATTCATCAGCGGGTCGTTCTTCGCGCCTGTCGGAGCGACCACCGGCAATCTCACGCGCGGCGCCATCCGCGGCCCGGGGTTCAAGAACTACGATATGTCGTTGTTCAAGAATTTCCGCGTCCGCGATCGCTTCAACCTTCAGGTGCGCGGCGAGGCCTACAATCTGACCAACTCGCCGCGCTTGGCGAACCCGGTGACCAACATCAATTCTCCGGATTTCGGCCAGGTTACCAGTACCGTGAATGGCGCGTTTGGCCGGCAGGTCGATCTGGCCGCCCGCCTTCAATTCTGACGCAACAGCGCGCCGGCGGCGGCCCCGCCGGCGCTTTCCTGCCTGCGCGCCAGCAGCCGCTTCCGGATCGCGCGCGACGCGGTTTCGTCAAATGCGAGTTCGTGCGTCGAAACCAGGTCGCGAAGCAGTTGAGAAGTCTTCGTCAATCCCTCGCTGGCGTGCGAGGCGCTTTGCGCCAGGATGTGGTACAGCTCATGCGCCACCACGCGCCCCAGCGCAAGTCCCAGGGCCTGCTTCAACTGGAGTGCTCCCGCGCCGGGCGCGACGTATGCCAGCGCTTTGCGAATCTGATCGCATTGCACCTTGGTGTAAGGCAGGATCCGTCCCCGGGAGACGGTCGTGTACGCCAGCGCGTCTGTCTCGCCCAGCGTTCCGAAATCGCTTGCGGGCGCCGGCGCTTCCGCCCGGCATCGCCCTTGGAATTTCAAAACGGCGAGATCGGAAAAAGTCTCGGTGCCGTGGTTTTCAGTCGTCGATCGCCAGGCAAGCTTGATTCCGGAAGGCTTCAGAATGTGCTCCACCGACCGCTTCATGGTTTCGACCGATACTGCCTCCGGGACATGGTCGAAGTCTATGTACACCCCGACCAGCGGGGAAATCGGTTTCTCCGGAGTTTGAGCCGGGGTGAGAAGCGCAAAAGCAGCCGCGCACGGCGCCAAAGCCAAAAGCCGCCGCATAAAGACCAGAAGTGTGCATACTAGCACACCGCGGCTGGTGTTTCAAAACAAACACTCCAGATTGGCTTATTCGGAGGCGGCGAGTTGCGCCTCGACCACCATTCGTTTGGGCGCGGCGCCGATATACGAAAACGGATAGCAGGTAATTAGGTGGAGAACGCCGTGGGCGGGCCGCAAACAGCTCGTGTTCTCCGGCGAAACGACTTGCGTCCGCTTCACGCGATAGACGTAGCGGCCCTTTTCGTTCTGGAGAATGACTGAATCCCCTGTGTGAATCTGTCGCAGGATACGAAAATGAGTGTCGCGATGCCCGGCGATGACGCAGTTCCCGTCAGCGCCCGGCATCGCGGTTCCCGTCAAGTGGCCGGGGCCCCGCCGCAGATCCGCTGCGTCGGTTCCCTCGACCACATACAACTCCGTGTTTAAACGTGGGATCGACAGCTTTGCGACCGGGTCGCCTGGCTGCGGATTTACCGCCTGCTCGGTCTTGCTCTCAGCAAGCACTCGGGCCGCGGTGGCGTCTTCGAATTCGCGCGCCGCCGTATATTGACCCCATCGCCATTGCCATACATCGCGGGCGCCCTGCAGCGTAATCAGCAACCCGCCCGCGATCAGCAGGTGCGGCACCGAGATACGGAAAAGAGATGGCGTCTTCACGGTCATCGCGAATTAACACCATTTCCTGCGCAATGCCAGGCCAATACTGGACAGGGTTCCGCCCGCGAGCAGCAGGGTCATCCAATCCGCCGAGGTGGAAGGCAGCTTCTCGTTACCCGGCTGATTGTTGGTTTCCGGGGCTTGCCGGTTGGCACTGTTTTCCTCGCTGTTTCCCTGCGCATTTTGCTGCGCCGGAGGCGGCGCATTCTGAGCCACCTGCTCGTTCGCGGGCGGCGGAGGCGGCGTATTCTGAGCCTCCTGCTGGTTCGCGGGCGGCGGCGTACTTGGCGCCGGCGTTGGCGTTTCGGCGGGTGGCGCTGCGGCGGCCGTCGTTGCCGGCTGCGCTGCCGGTTGGTATGTGGCCGCTACCGAGACGGGACCCTCTCTCTCCCGCTGCCGCTCCTTCACGTTCTGCGGCACCGGGAACTCGTAACCGTAGTTCTTCCCGGCGATCCAGACTTTGTCGAAATAATAATCGGGACCGTAGTGATGTAAAACAACCTTCGTATCATCCTGCGTGCGATTGTCGTACGCAGGAATTGTCATGACGGTGGCTTCGTGCTTCACTCCATTATCCGAATAGATAAGTAAGACGCGTTGTTTGTCGGTACTCTGCAATTCCCGGATCGTATATTGGCCCGGTTGCAGCGTAGTATCGCCGAGTGTCACAACATACGGGATATTAACCTGTACCTGATCATATAGAGGACCTTGAGCGCGTGCGGGGGTAAGTCCGATGGACAGGCCGGCGAGTAATGAACTCGTCGCGATCATTAATGTTCTGACTGTCATAGCTGAAAACTCCTGGTTGGTTAGCGGGCGCACATTGATTGCGGTCTTCGAGGCTGATCCGCTCTTTTTCGTGTGCGGCATCTTAAAGGGCAAGTGATGTTCCAAACTGCTGTACAGTCCGTACAGCGCAAATTAGCCAGCTTGGCCGGGCGCTATACGGCAACTACATTACCCTGCCTTTTTGAAATGGCATTCTTTGGCACCCCTGTTGCTCCCAGCTCAGGCATGCGACGACAACCAAGGATGCAGTTTCTGCTTGCTCTTGCGATTGGGAGCACGCTGAGCATACTGCCGGCACAACAAAGCGCCCCACAGTCTCCCGATTCCAGTCACCCGCCCGATAACACGCGCGTTAACCGGGCGGACCGCCAGGCCGGGGCCCCCACCGCGGATCAAGCCAAAAACGACCGTTCCGATCGCGAGCTCATGCAGAAAATTCGTAAGGATGTTGTAAGTGACAAATCGCTTTCCACTTATGCGCATAATGTCAAAATAATTGCCGATCATGGCAAGGTGACTCTGCGCGGTCCGGTCCGCTCCGAAGACGAAAGAAAATCCATTGAAGCAAAGGCGGTGGCCGCGGCGGGCGATGGGAACGTGACCAACCAACTCACCATCAAAGGTGATTCCGGGGCAAGCAATACACACCAGTAGAAAGATACCAAGGAGATTTTATGGCGGGAAAGAACACGACGGTTTACGGCATTTATCGCAACGAGGAGCAGGTCTCATACGCCATCGATAAGATGCTGGCGGCCGGATTTCGGAACGAGGACATTTCCGTCCTCCTTCCTGACAATCTGGGCACGAAGGATTTCGCCCACGAAAAACACACAAAAGCGCCGGAGGGTACGGCAACCGGCGCGACCGCCGGCGGCGCTATCGGGGGCGCATTGGGTCTGCTGGCCGGTTTTGGCGCGCTCGCGATTCCCGGCCTCGGGCCTTTCATCGCGGCCGGGCCGATTATGGCCGCACTGGCCGGTGTTGGAGTAGGCGGCACGGTCGGCGGCGTAATCGGCGCTCTCGTCGGTCTGGGCTTGCCGGAGTATGAGGCCAAGCGATATGAGGGCCTGCTCAAAGCCGGCGGCATCCTGGCTTCGGTGCATTGCGACAACTCGGATTGGGTTAGCAAAGCCAAGGACCTCATGAAGGCGACGGGTGCGGAAGACATTTCGTCTTCAGGCGAAGCCTCGGCGGATTACGCCCGGACCGATAGGCCGGAGCCGAAAACACGGACCTCCGGAGGGTATTGAGCCTTGACCCGACAAACAGGCACGCGGCGCCTCCGGCCGCGTGCCTTACGGGCTCCTGGCCGGCGTGGAACTCATCTTCGATGTCGCCAAAGTTGATCGGAGCGGCCCCGTTTCTGCCGCAACAGCGTACCGATCGAGAGCTACGGGCTGCCATACAAAGCTGCCGCGGATGCGAGTTGTATCGTGCCGCCACGCAGGCCGTGTTCGGAGAGGGACCTCATCGCGCGCGCATCGTTCTCATCGGCGAACAGCCGGGCGACGACGAAGACCGGCAAGGCCATCCCTTCGTGGGTCCTGCCGGCAAGTTATTACGCCGCGCCCTTGGCGACGCCGCCATTGACGGAGCCGCCGTCTATATCACCAACGCCGTGAAGCACTTCAAATTCGAAGAGCGGGGGAAGCGGCGCATTCATAAAAAGCCCAAGGCCTCCGAAGTTGTCGCGTGCTACCCCTGGCTCGAGGCGGAGTTGAATCTGGTTCGCCCGAAGGTGATTGTTTGCCTCGGCGCGACCGCTACCCAGTCCATCTTGGGACGATCTTACCGGTTGACTAAAGAGCGCGGCCGCTTCGTCCAGCATCCCTGGGCGCCCTCGGTTACTGCCACGATTCATCCCTCCGCGATCCTGCGTGCCCCCGATTCCGCACAGCGCCATGCGGCATACCGCCAGTTCGTCGCCGATCTGATAAAAGTGCGCGAGGTAGCCGCCGCCTGAGTACCGGGGCCGCCTCGCGCGGACGCGGACCACAATCAAGCGGCAGGCCGGTGTTGGCGCGGCAGCTCCGCCGGCTCCTGCAAGGAACTGGGAGCGTTCACATGCGCGCCGGTGTCGACTCCGATACCGAGCCGGTCCACCAACTCGCCACCCAGCCAGCCCGTGAATAATATCAGCGCCGCCCCAACATAGGAGAAGATATACCCCAAGCTGGGAACCGCAGCCGGATTGGGCCAGCGCAGAAAGAAACTGGCGATAAATAACAGCACTACGAGTACGTTTGCCAGTCCATGAATCGCGCCGATCCGCTTGGCGCGTGTTTCGGATGGTACTCCGAGCCAATCGAGCAGCCCGAATACTGCTGCCGCCAGCCCGCCCAGGACGCCGGCTCCAATCAGGTAAAAGGCCGTCTCTGTCCAGCGTGAATCGTTTGTGATTGCGAAGATTATGTCAAATATCGCTGCTGTCAAAAGCAGGCCCACCGGAAACGCGATCAGTTGCTGGTGTACTGGATGTCCCAGAAACTTTACCGTTTTTCCCATACACCCTCCTCACCAAATGGCTGCAGGAGCTTTGCCATTCGGCCGGGCCGACTGCGAGTGACATTAGGATGGCAGACTAACTGCATCTGATTGCATGCTGGCGCATCCGAACAGTTGAAGAGTAATCAGCCCTACACCGGCTAATGCCTTATCGACCGATAGAAGATTACGGTGTGATTGGTAATCTCCGCACCGTCGCGCTCGTTGCGAAAGATGGATCCATCGATTGGTTCTGCTTTCCACGGTTCGATTCTCCGAGCGTGTTCGGCGCCATACTGGATGCCGGCCAGGGCGGTTGTTTTCGAATCTGTCCGGTCGCGGAGACATCCTCCAAACAGTTCTATTGGCCCGATACGAACGTTCTCGTCACGCGGTTTCTCTCTGAAGCGGGAGTCGGCGAAGTCGTTGACTATATGCCGGTCCGCTCCAATTTGGAGGACGACGAGCATCTTCTGATTCGCAGAGTCCGCGTCGTGCGCGGGAAGATGCGGTTTCGGTTGGAGTGCCGGCCGGCCTTCAATTATGGCCGCGATCCCCATAGACTTAAGCTCGGGCATGGAGGCGCGGATTTCTACTCCGCCTCTCTCAATCTCCGCTTGAGTTCCGAAGTGCCGCTCCGGCGCTCCGGTAAAGGTGTGATGGCGGAATTCACGATGAACGAAGGCTCCGGGTATTGTTTTGTTCTCTACGGCCTGAAGCCTCATCAACCGGCGCGGGTGTTCGATGTTCAGGAAAGCGATCGCCTGTTTCACGAAACCATCGAATACTGGCGATCATGGCTCTCCAAAAGCCGGTATCGCGGGCGTTGGCGTGAAATGGTCAATCGCTCCGCGCTGGTTCTCAAGCTCTTGACATATGAACCGACGGGGGCCATAGTGGCGGCTCCCACCTGCAGCCTGCCCGAGAGCCTTGGCGGTCAGCGCAATTGGGATTATCGCTACGCCTGGATCCGCGACGCGGCTTTCACCTTATATAGCCTGCTCCGTATCGGGTTCACCGAGGAGGCAACTAAATTCATCGCGTTCCTCGATGCGCGCTGCCATGAAATGAAGCCCGATGGCGCGCTGCAGACCGTCTACGGAATCGATGGCCGCCATGTATTGACCGAAGAGAAGCTCGATCATTGGGAGGGTTACAAGGGATCCCATCCCGTCCGCATCGGGAATGCGGCTTACCGCCAGCGCCAGCTCGATATTTACGGCGAGTTGATGGATTCCATCTATCTTTATAACAAGCACGTAACTCCCATCTCGAATGAATTGTGGGGTTACCTGCGGCGCCTCACGAATTGGGTTTGTAAGAATTGGCGGAAGCCGGACAGTGCCATCTGGGAAGTCCGCGGCGGCAGGCGCCAGTTTATTTACTCCAAGCTCATGTGCTGGGTAGCCCTTGACCGCGCCTGGAGGCTTGCCGAGAAACGCTCTTTTCCCGCCGATCGCCTCCGCTGGAATCGCACGCGCGACCAGATTTACATGACGATCCTGCGGCGCGGTTGGAGCGAGAAGCGGCAAGCCTTCGTCCAGTATTACGACAGCGATGCTCTCGACGCATCCAACCTGCTGATGCCTCTTGTCTTCTTCGCTTCCCCGACCGATCCCCAGATGCAAAAGACGCTGGCCGCCACCAACCGGCCGCCTGCCGCCGGCGGACTCGTTACCGATGGCCTTGTTTTCCGGTATGACGTCGAGAAGACTCCCGATGGCCTGAAAGGCACCGAAGGCACCTTCAACATCTGCACTTTTTGGCTGGTGGAAGCCTTAACCCGCGCCAGCGGCGAAGATCCCGACCGGCTTTACGACGCCCGTCTCCTGTTCGAACAGATGCTCGGATACGCCAATCATCTCGGCCTTTATGCCGAGCAGATTGATAGCGGCGGCGGCGCTCTCGGTAATTTCCCCCAGGCTCTGACGCACCTGGCTTTGATTAGCGCCGCGTACAACCTCGATCAGTATCTGGATGCAGCTCTACCGCGGCGCAAGCGGTAGCACCTTGGATCGTGCCCCCTGTGTTTTGTCGGGTTCATACGAGGACGCGCAGAGCCCGTGAAAAAACTCGCACCGCCGGCAGTGCGCGCCTTCATGGAGCGGGAACTCCATCCGCGCCTGCGCTTCCTGAAAGTCGCGTACGATTTGTTCCGGCGCATCCAACAGAGAGGGCGTCAGATCGACTTCGATCGGTGTGTCGGGCCGTAGAAAATGTAGCCAAGCCCGCCGCGGCGCCCGCCCCGTCGCCCGTTCCACTGCCAGCGCGTACAGGCGGAGTTGCGCGTGATAATCGCCCGCCCGCTCGTGCGCTTCGATTGCGGTGACCGAATCCGTCTTGTAATCCACGATTGTCAGTTCGCCGCCCTCTTCAAACCAAAGATCCACTTGCCCGCGCAAAACCAGTCCGTCGACGGCCATCAGGAAATCGAACTCGCGCTCGACGCGGGATGCCCGTGCGCCCCGCCGCCCCAGCGGGCTTTGCCGGAAAACCTCGGCCAGCCGCAGCGCCTCGGAGTCGGGCTTTGAGACCGCTGCTCCCGCCAGCAGGGCATGCACCTGCGTGCCCAGCTCCGCGGCCGGCAGTTTTCCGCGCTCCTCGATCCGCCGCGCCCGCCCTTCATACCCGAGATAGTGGCTTAGAAAGTACTCCCGCGGGCACTTGGCAAATGCCGCCACCGCCGTCACCGTCGCATTCGCGTCCTGCTGTTCCGTGATCCTGGGCCGGACGACGCGCTGGGCCGGGGCCGGCGGCTCCGCCCATTGCGGCCGCGGCAGCGCCTCGGGTTCACGGTCGGCCACCTGAAACCGCAGCTTCCACTCTTCTCCATACGGGGAAGTGCGCGTCAAAATTCCGCCGCCCGCCGTTTCCAGATCCAATCCCAGTTTCCGGCGGATCTCCTGTGCCCAATGCGCCGGTTTCTTGGCTGCTGCCGAAAAACTCAGGATCAGCTGTTGTTCGGCGCGCGTCATCGCTACGTAGAGAACGCGATTCCCTTCTTCGGCCTCGCGTTGTTTCCATTCTTCGCGAATCGCGTGTTGAAACCGGTCGCTCTTGTCCCTTCCCGTCGCCGGGTTGCGCCAGCGCGCTCCCAGTCCGCGGCTTCGGGAAAATGAGACAACCGGCGGATTGGGGTCCACCCCCTTGTGCAGCGCCGCCACGAATACAACCGGAAATTCCAGCCCCTTGGCCGAGTGAATCGTCATGACGCTCACCGCATTCAGCGAATCCTGCGGCGGCGCGTCCGGCTCTCGCGGATTTGACGCGCGCACTACCGCCAGTTCGTCGATGAACTGGTCCAGAGACATGCGCCCGGCCGCCTGCCGCGCTTGCCCCAGGAACTTTTCGATGCTGCCAAAACTGCGCGATCCGGGCTCGCCCGAATATCCGCAGTCGTCCAGCGCAGTGAGCAGCAGCCGGTCAAACGAAACGTGTTCCCGCTGCTGCCGCCACGTCTGCAGCCGCTCGCGCAATCGCGCGAGTTTGTAATAATCCTCCGGGTCGAACTCGCTCTTGATTTCCGGCCGGAGCCGCATCAAGGCCGCCCCCAGATTCGCGTCCAGCGCTTTCAGCCGAAGCAGCGCTTCATCCGAGGCCTGGACCAGCGGCGAGCGCAGCACCGCGGCCACGCTGATTTCATCGCGCGGATTCGCAATTACCCGCAGCAGGTGAACCAGATCGTTGACTTCCCGGATTTCATAAAAGCCGCGCCCGCGGTTGACGACGTAGGGTATGCCCGCCTCGTCGAAAGCTTCCGCGAATTCCGGCAATACCTCGGTGTTCCTCACCAGCACTGCCATCTCCCGAAACGCGAAGCCGCCCTCCGCTTCCCCCGCCAGCTCCAGGATGCGCCGCGCCACCCACCGCGCTTCGTTATGCAAGGCTTCGTCGATCTGCGGGGCGATGGCCGCGATCACCTCGACGCAAACCTCCCGTTGGTCTTGAAACTGGCGGCCCGCCAGCAGCTTGCGCCGTTCGATGCCGGCCGCGCCTTCCGCAATCGTTTCGACCGCGCGTAAAATATCCGTTCGGCTGCGAAAATTATCGTCCAGCTCGATCCGCCGTGAAGCCTGGTCGCGGTACGCCCGGAATACATCGGGCTCGGCGTGCCGGAATCCGTAGATCGATTGGTTGATGTCGCCCACCGCGTAGAACCGTTCCGCCCGCCTCAGCCGTTCCAGCAGCTTGGCTTGCTGTCCGTTGGTGTCCTGGAATTCGTCCATCACGATGTAGTCGAACTGCTCTTGCACCCGCGCGCGCGCTTCCGCCCTGCCCTCCAGCAGTCCGGCTGCGTATTCCTCCAGGTCCGCGAAATCGAGCACCCCGGCGTCCCGCTTTCGCTCGCGATAAATCCGGTCGAAGCGGCGCAGGATCTCCACCAGCAGCTCGCGTTCATGCTCATACAATTCGGTGACCAGCGAGTATTCCAGGCCCTTGAGCTGTTCATCCTTCAAGCGCTTGACCAGGTGATAAGCCGTCGTTCCCCGCTTGCACTTCTGCAGGTTGCCCGGAAACTCCTTCAGATGGCGCAGCGCCTCGGCGGCTGTTGACGCCATCAGGATTCGTGCCGCCCCTTCGATAATCGAGTCGCGGTGCAGCCGCTGATCGTCCGACCATAAATCCAGGGGATCCTCGCTGAGCGCTTGGAGCGTGGCGGCCACCTCCTCGCGCGTGATCCCTGGAGGCGCCGGCATGGCCGCCACCTCTTCGATCGTCATGCCCGCCCCCCGCATCGCATCGTAAGCCGATAGCACCGCCTCCTCGAATTCGCGCGAAGACAGCCCGCGGATTAACGCCCGCACGGCGGCCGGATGCTGTTCGAACAGCGCCGCCACCGCCGCATCGATCGCTTCTTGCTGCAGCCGCCGCGCTTCCCTTTCGTCGGCGACCTGAAACTGCGGATCGACCCCCGCCGCCACGGCGTTCTCGCGCAGCAGGCGCGCGCAAAATCCGTGTACGGTGGAGACCCAGGCGCGCTCCAGCCTCGCGCGCGTTTTCGAATCCTCGTGAAACGCCTCGGCCAGCTTCGTCCGCATGTTTCCGGCCGCTTTTTCGGTAAACGTGATCGCCAGAATCCGAACCGGATCCACCCCGGATTCCACCAGGCGGCGGAAGTACTCTACCAGTACCGTCGTCTTACCGGAACCCGGACCGGCCACCACGCACGTATCCGCGTGCCGCTGCGCGGCGTCGATCGCTTCGAGCTGGTGCCGCGTGAAATCCACCGTCTTCATACCGCCTCGACGGTAGCGGCCGGCACTTCGACCTCGATCCGGCACACGTCCCGCGTATCACAAAACCGGCACTCTTCCGCGCTCGCGGGATCCGGCGCCACCCGGCCCTGCCGCATCTCCTCGACCATCCGCAGCACCCGCCCCGCGGCATCTTCCGCCCAGCCTTCCGGAACTGGATTGCCGCCGCGCGACCCATCCTCGCTCCACCCGGCGTATTCCACATCCCCTTTCAGCCGCACGTAAAACATGGCCGTCGGCTTGACGCCGAGTACTCGCTCCGCTGCCATCCAATATAAGGGCGCCTGCAGCCGGTCGCCGCCAACCAGTTTTTTCATCCGCTGCGCGCCGCTGTACTTGTAATCGATGATATAGGCGCGCCCGTCCGGGCCCACGTCCAGCCGGTCGATCCGCCCGCTGATGCGCAGTGTCTCATTCAGCGGGAACTCGAATTCCCGCTCGGTGCTCGACTCGAATTCGCCGCGCGGCCAGCGTTCATCCGCCGCGAACCGCTCCAGATCCTCCCGCATGGCCTGTCGCAGCCGCTCTGTGTGGTATCCGTTCGGTATATGGTATTCCTCGCGGTACTCGTCGAAGATGCGGTCGAACAGCAGCCCCACGTCCTGCGCAGTGCTGTACCATTCCGCGAGCACGGCATGCACGAGATTGCCTTGCGCCAGGAAACTCAGCCGGTCCTCCGGCCGCCGCGGCGCCGGTTTCAACCGCAGCACTCGTCCGCCGAAATATTGGAAGGGACACTGCAGGAACGACTCGAGGCCCGTCGGGGATAGACGCGCCGTCTTTTCTTGCAGCACCGTCAACAGTGCTGGAGAACGAATCACCGCCGGTGCCGGATGCGAAACGACGTTTCGCGGTTCGGGCCGGCTCGCCCGCGCCGTCTCTTCCGGCAATCCCAGATCTTCGAGGTATAGCGAAGGCAGGTTGCGTTCCCCGCGTGCGTCGGTCTCCGGATACGAGAGCGTGACCTCTTCCGTTGCTCGCGTGATCGCCGACTCGAACAGGGCCCGCTCTTCCCGGTCGAACTCCGCGGCGGTCCGAACGCCGATCCCCGCGCTCTCCAGTTTGACCCGCGCTGTATCGGGAAAAAACGGATCCTGCGGATGAAATTGCGGGAAGTGCTTCTCCACCATGCCGCAAACAAAAACCACCGGCAGTACCCACTGCCGGGCCTCGGGCGCGCTCAGCACGTGAACCACGTTGCGCCGTCCGTCTTCCAGCCGCAGGGGCTTGAGCCGTACCGCCGCTTTCACCGCGCGCCAGAACTCCCCGATTCCCACCGCCCGTTCCGGATCGAGCGCCTGCCCGGCGTCGTCCACAGCTTCATCAAACGCTTCGAGCGCCGCGGCCTGCTGCCGCGCGAGCAGCGCCGATTCGTGATCGATTCCCTCCGCCGGCCGCGCGAACCGGAAGAGATTTCGCAGCGTCCGGAACCGCGCCGCCCAATCCGCTGGAGGCATTTCAAACATGCGCCATTCTTCCAGCCCCGCCAGCGAGTCGATTAGTCTTGCGAGCGGGCCTTCGAGATCTCCGGCCAGCGATTTCAGTCCGCCCAAGCCGCTTTCCGGCATCTGCTCCCGAACTTCGAAATCGAAGCGATCCAGGGCCGGTGAATCTGCAAAACGCGGCGCCAGCCGCACTGCCGCGAGCGTCATCCCGTAGTCCCACCTCCCCAGCATGGCTTCCACCGCAGCCGTCAAAAAACGCGCCGCCGCGTTCTGCTGCAATTCAGCGTTGAAATAGAACCGCGCCGGAATTCCGTAGCGCTCCAGCGTCGATCGAAGGATCGGAACATAAGTTTCGGCCGCTCGCACGATGATTCCGATCTCGCGGAAAGCGCGCCCCGCCTCCGCCAGTTCCACGATCCTCCGCGCGATTTCGTCCGCCTCGCGTTCAATGTTCGGCGCGCGGACCAGGCGGCGCTCGGGACTCGATCCCATCCCCGGCGCCCGCTCTTCTTCGAAACCCATGCTCCACAGCCGCGCGCGGATACCCTCGCCGCCGTCCGTGTCGCTCAGCGTCAGCGTGACCTCGGCGTGCTGCGTCAGTGCTTCAATCACCGCCAGTTCCGGTTCCGGCAGAACGTGGAAGCCATCCAGCCAGATTGTGTCGATTCCCGCTATCCCGTCCCTGCCGATTGCTGCCGCCGCGCGCTGCAACGTCTGGCCGCGCAGCCCTAAGCCGCGCTGCTCAAGGACTCGGTCGACTTCGCGATAGACCGCGACGAAGGCGGCTCCCAGCGGCGCCTCGGGAAGGTGCGCGGCCAGCCGCGCGCTGTCGCAGCCCGCCGACGAGAACTCACCGATCGTGCGCGCCAGCGCCGCGCTGAACCCCGGCAATTGCGCCACGCGCTGGAACTCCGGGCGCTTGATTCGTGCGACCGCCTGCTCCACCAGCAGGTACAAAACCGGCTCCGAAACCTCCGCCCGATTCCCTTTCCAGGGTTCCACAAACGTGGAAAGCGTCTGAATCAGGTTGCGCCGGAAGATAAATCCTTCCCGCGCAATCCGGTTCTGCAGATGTTGCGCAAGCGTCGCAGTCGGCACCAGCAGCCGTATCGAATCCTTCTGCGCCCGCAGCGACTCCAGGAACCGCTCGAGCACGTACGTGCTCTTTCCCGATCCGGCCGGTCCCGTGATGAGCCGCATTTCGACCAGTGTAGCTCATGGCGAACAAAAGGAGAATCAGCCCCCCTCAGGGAACGGAGGTCCGCTCTTGCCAGCGGGCCTCCGTCCCGGCCGGGTGGTATGAAAGATTACAAAACCCAGCCTTTTCTGAGGTTGAACGTCCAGAGGACGAGGGTGGCGATGAGAAGTATGAAAAACATATCTGTCGCCTCCCACCGCTGACGAAGCATCCGGGTCTCCAAACCGGTCTGCCCTGAGGCGCCGGATCGATCCGGCGAGACGTTCAGAAGGTGACGACGCCGACGCAAATCGTCGATGCGGCCCAATAGAGCGACCGTCGAAAATCGCCCGCTACCGCGTAGCAGACCGCCGAACTGGCATTGCAGACAAGCAGAACCAGGGGGAAGAACTTCGTCCAACTTGCGAGGCCCATGAATGACACCTGAAAATCGCCTGGAAAGGCTACAACTATCGTATCGGCATTCACAGTCGAAAGTGAAGTCTGTCTTAAGTAAACCTTGCGCCGGCGTGACACCTTTTTCAGTGACGGTTCCTACGAAAATATTTTCCCTAACAAAACAAAGCCCGAACCACCGTTTGCTGGCAGATTCGCTGCCCTGCCTCTGCTTCTCCGAACGGACAATGAGGATGGGAACAAGCATGGAACCGCGGCGAGGAACTCGGGCTCCGATTGGTACAAATCGTCAATGCCCGGGTAACTTCCTTGTTTGGAACGAACCTCTGGGAATTTCCGAAACGTACGTTTCGGAAATCGCCGCTATGCCTTCGGCTCCAGCGCGAGCTCGACCACTTCTTCCATCGTTTTCACGAAGTGCATCTTCATATCGCCGATCTGCTCGCTCTTGAGGTCCTCCCGCACGTTCACTTCGTTTTCGAACGGCAGGATCACTTCGCGCACGCCGCTGCGCTTCGCCGCGAGCACTTTTTCCTTGATGCCGCCCACCGGCAGCACCTGTCCGGTGAGCGTGATCTCGCCCGTCATCGCCAGGTGGCTGCGGATCAGCCGGTTCGTCAGCATCGAAAGCAGCGCCGCAGCCATCGTGATGCCCGCCGAAGGCCCGTCTTTCGGAATCGCGCCCGCCGGCACGTGGATGTGAATGTCGCTCGTCTTGAAAATTTCCGGGTCGATGGCGTATTCGGTCGCGTTCGCGCGCACCCACGTCAGCGCCGCCTGCACCGACTCCTGCATCACCGGACCCAGTTGCCCGGTCATGATCAGTCCTTTGCTGCCGCCCGGCATGCGGCCGGCCTCAATGAACAGAATGTCGCCGCCCACCGGAGTCCATGCCAGCCCCACCGCCACGCCCGCGCGCCGCGTCCGCTCGGCGATCTCGGTATCCGGACGGAACCGCGGGGCTCCGAGATCCTTCTCGACCAGCTCCGGCGTCACTGCCATTTTTCCCGGCTGCCCTTCGGCGATGCGCCGCGCCTGCTTGCGGCAGATCGTGCCAATCTCGCGCTCCAGGTTCCGCACTCCCGCTTCGCGCGTGTACCGCCGGACCAGGAAACGCACCGATTCGTCGCTGAATTCAATGCCGTGCTCGGCATCCAGCCCGTTCTCCGCCGTCTGCCGCGGGATCAGATACCGGAACGCGATGATCACTTTCTCGTGCTCGGTATAGCCTTCCAGCCCGATCACTTCCATGCGGTCGCGCAGCGCATCGGGAACCGGATCGAGCACGTTGGCCGTCGTGATGAACAGCACGCGCGAGAGATCGAATTGCACGTCCAGATAGTTGTCCCGGAACGTCGAATTCTGCTCCGGATCCAGCACCTCCAGCAGCGCCGAAGCCGGGTCGCCTCGAAAATCGCGCCCGAGCTTGTCCACTTCATCGAGCATGAACACCGGATCGTTCGTCCCCGCGCGCCGCAGCGCCTGGATGATCTGCCCCGGCAGCGCGCCGATATACGTGCGCCGGTGCCCGCGAATTTCGGCTTCATCATGCATCCCGCCCATCGAAATCCGCGCGAATTTGCGGCCGAGCGCGCGTGCGATCGATTTGCCGAGCGACGTCTTCCCCACTCCCGGCGGCCCGACGAAACAAAGAATCGGACCCTTCAGCACCGGCCGCAACTGCAGCACCGCGAGATAATCCAGAATCCGGTCTTTCACTTTTTCCAGGTCGTAGTGGTCCTGGTCCAGGATCTCCGCGGCCCGCTTTACGTCCACCTGCGCGCCCGAAGAAACGTTCCACGGCAGGCTCGCCATCCATTCCAGGTACGTGCGCGAAACGCCGTATTCCGGCGAAGCGGCCGGGATGCGCGACAGCCGGCTCAATTCGCGGTCGGTTTCCGTTTTGACCTCGGCCGGAAGTTCCGCCGCTTCGAGCTTCTCCCGCAGTTCCTCGATATCGCGATTGGCGTCGTCGCCCTCTCCCAGCTCTTTCTGAATCGCCTTCAACTGCTCGCGCAGGTAAAACTCGCGCTGGCTCTGCGAAAGCTGTCCCTGCACTTGCGATTGGATTCGGCCGCGCAGCTCGAGCATCTCGAGTTCCCTCGCCAGATGCCGGTGCACCTGGTCCAGGCGGGCCCGCGCATCCGGCTCTTCGAGCAGCTTCTGCCGTTCCTGCGGGCTCAGCGAAGGCAGCGTGCCCGATACCCAATCGGCCAGCCGGCCGATCTCGGTGATGTGTTCCGACGTCGTGGCCAGGTCATCCGACAGATTCGGCGAAGCCGCCACGATCTGCTGGAACAGGCTCACTACGTTTTGCCGCAGCGCCTCCAGTTCCGGAGTGTTTTCCGGTTCCACGTCGGGGATACGCTCGATTTTCGCTTTGAGAAACGGCTCGCGCGCCGTGAATTCCTTGGTCCGGATGCGCGTGATGCCTTCGCAAAACAGCAGCAGATTTTCCTTCGGAACGCGGATCGCCTTGTGCAGAACGCAAATCGTTCCTACCGGGTACAGGTCTTCCGGCGTCGGCACGTCCACCCGCGGGTCCAGCTGCGAAACCACCGCCAGCGTGCGGTTTTCGCCCAGCGACTGTACCAGCGCCACCGATGCCGGCCGCCCTACCGTGATCGGCGCCAGTGCGCCGGGAAAAACCACCGTGTCGCGCACCGTGAGCACCGGCACTTCTTCGACGGTCGCACTCTCCGCGTCGCCGCCCTGCGATTTGATCTCTTGCTCTTCGACGGCCATGGGCTATCCACAGTGTAGCGTGGGGTGCGCCGCAATCTCGTCTACGCGCCGTTGCGATAGCACCCGAGCACGCGCAAATAGTCCGCCAGCTCACTGAGGTGCTTCAACGCGTTTTCCGCTTGCGGGGAATCCACGCGTCCGACGAAATCCAGGTAAAAGAGATATTCCCACGGCTTGCCGCGCAGCGGCCGCGACTCGATCTTAATCAGGCTCAGATCGCGCAACGCGAACGTCGCCAGGGCCCGAAACAGAGAGCCCGGCACATTCCGGATCGTAAAGACCAGCGAGGTCTTCCATTGCGCGTCGGCGGAGCTGCCGCGCGGCGGCAGCCGGTATCGGTTGGGCCGGCGCAAGAGAAAGAATCGGGTGAAATTCTGGCGGTCGTCCTCAATGGATTTCCTTAGTATCTTTGCCTTATAGATCTCCGCCGCCACGCGGGATGCAATCGCCCCGGCATCCGTAAGCCGTTCTTCTACAATCATTTTGACGCTGCCGGCAGTGTCGTAGAATGGGACGCGCTCGATTTGCGGGTTTTGCGCAAAGAAATCTTGGCACTGATCGAGCGCTACCGGATGAGAAAAAACCCGCCGAAGCTTCGCGAATGTGACGGGCGGATTCACAATCAAATTGTGGATGATGCGGACGCTGGTCTCGGCTACAATCGGCAGCTCGAACCGCTGCAGATGGTCGTAATTTTCATGCACCGAGCCGGCCAGTGTATTTTCGATCGGCACCACCGCCCCGGTCACGCGCCCATCTTTAAGACGGCGAAATACCTCTTCGAATTTCGCGCACGGCACGACTTCGGTCGCGGGGCCGAGCAGTTTACGGGTGGCTTCTTCGCTGAAGGCGCCGCGCGCGCCCTGAAACGCGATCCGTTCGCCCTTTCCTGCTTTTTGGCTCACCGCGCACCGTCCCAGCGGCGTGCTGTGGGGCTCGGCATGCCAAGCAGGTCGAGAACGCGTTCGACGCTGTGATCCACGATTTCACTCACCGTCTGCGGATTATTGTAGAAGCCCGGGATAGGCGGCGCGATGATCGCCCCCATCTCCGCCAGCGCGGTCATGGCGCGCAGGTGCCCGAGATGGAAGGGGCTTTCGCGGACCATCAGAATCAACTTCCGCCGCTCTTTCAACGTCACGTCGGCCGCCCGCACCAGGAGGTTGGAGCTGATGCCGTGCGCAATCGCCGACATGGTGTGGATCGAGCAGGGTGCAATCACCATCGCGTCAGTAGGAAACGATCCGCTCGCCAAACGGCAGGAAATATCCTCGACGGGGTAGCAGAAATCCGCGAGTTTCTTCGCCTCGGCGCCCGATTTCCCGGTTTCGAGGAAAAGCGTTTTCTCGCCGGATCTGGAAAGAATTAAATGGATTTTTGCGCCCTCTGCACGCAGCCGTTCGAGCAGCCGAAGTCCGTAAATCGCGCCGCTTGCGCCGGTCATTCCGACCACAATCGTCACACTGTTTTCCCCGCGTGAGGACCGCGTCTGTTCCGTTTTCGGAACAAAAATATCCAATTTGGCTTGATGCCATCCGCGGCCGTCGCTATAATTTGGCTTCGCCTCACGGGCGCTGGCACAGCGAGGATCATAACATGGACCGCACCGGTGAAAAGCTGCGAAAGATCCGCGAACGCCTGAAGCTTACCTATCGCGATGTCGAGCAGGCCAGCCAGCAATTGGCCCAGCGCCGGGGCAGCAACGAATTTCTGATTCCCTTAAGCCGCCTCGCCGACATCGAGAACAACGGCAAAGTGCCCAGCCTGTTTCGCCTCTATACGTTATGCGTCGTGTACCGCCTGGAGTTTCCGGAAGTTCTGCGTTGGTATGGAATTCCGCTGGAACAGATGGGCGCTGATACGCTGCACGTCATGCTGGCAGAGACTCATCCGGTGCCCAACCGGACCGCCGCGGTCGTCACGATCCCCCACGCCCCGGAGGGGGAAATCGACCTGGACAAGACCACCTTCCTGAGCCACTTGATTCGGCAGTGGGGGAAAGTACCACTGGGTTTTCTGAATGGGATTGATCTGAAGCAACATCGCTACGGCTTGATCGGCCTCAACGACTGGTCCATGTACCCGCTGCTGCGGCCGGGATCCCTGGTGATGATCGACGAGGGTTGCCGGAAAATTACGCGGGGCGGATGGGCTAACGAGTTTGACCGGCCGATTTATTTCCTCGAGCACCGCGATGGATACCTGTGCGGTTGGTGCGCGTTGGAGGGAAACCATTTGATGGTCCAGCCGCATCCTGCTTCGGACAAGCAGCCATCGGTCTTTCGTTTTCCCGATGAGATCGACATCATTGGTCAGATCACGGGTGTGGCGATGCTGCTGGAACCAGCCAAGCGCGGGCACTCGCGCTCCGCCGTAACCCCAAATAAGCCGATTTGACGGTCCTACTACGTAAGGCCTAGTGTTCCGATTCCGGAAAATTTTGGGCAGGTTCTCCCCTTACTACCGTACGATCAGTTACAGTACTTAACTGAAGTCAATACACTTCGGTTAGTAGAAAGGTGGATACCTATGAGAAGGTTGATCTTGCTAGCGGTAATGGCTCTTGCTGTGCTGGCCACGGCCAAGACCAACGGCAGCAAGGTGGATGGCCCGCTGCCGACGTGCGATCCGTGCCCGTTCGTACGCTAAAGGCACTACTGAATCCTTGCGGCGCTCGATGCTAGAATCACCCCAACGGTGAGCACGGAGTTGAGCGCCGCGATTGTTCGTTACCTTGAACTCTTTATCCTTGGCGCCTGCCTGCTGACCAATGTAAGGCTTGTCTATAACGGGCTTTACAAGCGTTACCGAGCTCTTTTCGCCTACCTCGTTTTCCGGTTTTTCTACACCGGGGCTCTCCTGTTCGCCTTTCCCAATACCGGATCCCGCGCCTACCTGTGGTTCTTTACGCTGACGGAGCCGGCGATTTGGCTCTTCTATGTGCTGATCGTGATTGAGCTCTATTCTCTAGTACTGGAGAAACATCGCGGGCTATATACGCTAGGACGCTGGGTTCTCTATGGGGGCCTGACAGTGTCGCTGCTGATTTCCGGGCTGGCACTGCTGCCGGAGCTTAGCGGAGGGGCCCCCCAGCGCTCCCGGCTCATTCCGTACTATCTGGCGATCGAGCGGGGCGTGGACTTCAGTCTCCTGATTTTCCTGCTGTTAATTCTGCTCTGGCTGACACAATACCCGGTTCCGCTCAGCCGCAACGTGCTGGTGCACAGCCTGGCGTACTCAATCCTGTTCTTAAGCAACACGGCTGGGTTGCTGGTGCGGGTGATGTTCGGGCTTAACCTGGCCCGGCCGGTGACGACTCTCTTCCTGGCGATTGGAGCAATCTGCATCCTGATGTGGCTCATCTTTCTGACGCCCAAGGGCGAGGAGGTGCGGGTGAGCCTGCCGAGCTTCGGTCCGGAACAGGAAAAGCGGATCCTGAGCCAGTTGGAAGCTTTGAACAAGACCCTGTTAAAGGTATCAAGGGAATAAAGGAATTCCCTACCCCCCGGGCAGTACCTAAGCCCTCCTGATTCCATTGATTAACCGCAATTTCAGGCCTATGATTTCGATAGGTTTTAAATGGCCGCAATTCATTTCCTGTTGGGGATTTTCCTTCTCCTGCTGGTGTGTTCGGCAATCGGCCTGGTGTGGCTGCTGCGTGAAATGGGGTGCGCGGAACGTTGTTTACCGATCACCGCAGATTGGATCAGTGAATTGTCGGCCGAGCGTTACCGGCCGATGCTGCGGCTGCTCGACACCGATGAGCTGGATTTGCTGAAATCACAACCGCACTTTACGGCGGGGCAAGAGAGCCAGTTCCGCAGCAACCGGGCGCAGATCTTCCGCGGATACCTGCGCTGCCTGCATGCGGACTTCCTGCGGATCTCGATGGCGATTCGGGTACTGATGGTGCAATCGCGCGACGATCGTCCGGACCTGGCGCGGGTGCTGATCCGGCGGCGGACGGTTTACGCGGCTGCCGCCGCCGCGGTTCACCTACGACTGTTCCTCTATGAACGGGGAGTGTGCGGCGTAGATGCGACGGGACTGATGCGAACGTTCGAAGAGATGCGGCGCGAGTTACGGTCGCTGCTTCCGGACCGCGTGATGGCGTAAAGCTGAGGCGGACTCACAGCCGCTTCAGAATGTCCTTGGCCTCTTTCAACCGCGGGAACTGTTTTTCGGCCTGGCGGAACTCGCGGGTATGGACGCGGCGGCGGGCGCCGTTGTGTTCGACCGGGTAGCGCAGGTGCAGCATCTCGTGGAAGACGACGTATTCGAGAGCGAGCGGCGGGGTCTCGGCCCGATCGAAGATGCGGCTGATGATGATGGCATTGTGGGAAGGGTCGAAATGGCCAAGCATGCTGCGGGAGGCGCCGCGGCTCCAGCCCAGCTGCGGACGGCCGAGCAGCCCATCGAAGAACCGCTGATTTAAACGCTCGAAGATCTCCTCCAGGTTGCGGTGGACGCCTTGCGGACCGGAAAGAAATTTGCGGCCGCGGATCTGGCGCACCAAGTGGATCTGGCGGCGCACGTCGCGGCGGTTCAGATAGAGGCGGTAGCGGTGGGTATACATGCGCGCCACGGGTTTTCGATACAGTTTGCCCAGCAGGATGAAAGCGAGGGCTTCGGTGACGGGGGCGGGGGCGCCTTCGAGCAGATCGGAAACACGCACATGCAGCTTTCCGTTTTCGAGGCGAATGAAGCTATCCGCATTCGCGAAGCGGCAGAATTCGACGCGCAGATCGGGCAGCGGAGAACGAGGTTTCAGCGCACGAAAGACGCGCGCGTAGATTTCCTGCGGAGTTTCAAAAAAAAGCGAAGCCTGCAGACCGTCGGACGGAAACATGACGGGGGAATCGGGCATGCTTTCCCCAGAGTAACGCGGATGCGTTACTCTGAGGTTCTACAAAGGAAGGCCCGACTTGCCGAACGCGAAGATCAGCGCTCTGGGGTGTTATGTGCCGCCGCGCGTGCTCACCAACCAGGACCTGGAGAAGATGGTGGAGACCAACGACGAGTGGATCGTGGAGCGGACCGGAATTCGCGAACGCCACATCGCGGACGCGGAGGTGGCCACGTCCGATATGGCGGTCGAAGCGGCGCGCTGCGCGCTGGCGCAACGCGGAGTAGCGGCGGCGGAAGTCAATGCAATCATCGTCTGCACGGTGACGCCGGATATGTTTTTTCCGTCGACGGCCTGCCTGGTACAGAACCGGCTGGGTGCGCGGGGCGCGTGGGGCTTCGACCTGGTGGCGGCGTGTTCGGGATTCGTATACGGGCTGACTACGGGCGCGCACCTGGTGGCGGCGGGAACACATCGCAAAGTGCTGGTGATCGGCTCGGACACGATGAGCCGAATCATCGATTATACGGACCGCACGACCTGTGTGTTGTTCGGCGACGCGGCGGGGGCGATGCTGATCGAGCCGGCGGGAGACGGAGAAAACGGCGCCGGCTTCATCGATTTTCTAGGAGAAGTGGATGGCTCGGGCGGCGATTATCTGAAGATGCCGGCGGGCGGAAGCCGGCTTCCCTCGTCGCATGAGACGATCGATCAGCGGCTGCACTACGTGCACCAGGATGGCGGGCAGGTGTTCAAGTACGCGGTGCGGAAGATGTACGAGTCCTGCCACGAACTTCTGAAGCGCAACGGACTGAGCGGGAAAGATGTGAGCCTGCTGGTGCCGCATCAGGCCAACCGGCGGATCATCACCGCGGCGGCCGACCGGCTGGGGCTGCCGCCGGAGAAGGTGATGATCAACATCGACCGGTACGGCAATACGACGGCGGCGACGATTCCGCTGGCCACGCGCGATGCGATCCAGCAAGGCCGGCTGAAGCGCGGCGACCTGGTGGTGTTCGCGGCAGTGGGCGCGGGATACACAGTGGGCGCGAGCCTCTGGCGCTGGGCGTATTAAGCGGGCGATCGTCTTTCGATCGAGGCGGCGGTGCGAAACGGACCTGGCGCGGTTCAGGTTTACAATGGGAATTCCCAGTCTCATGCCCGACGATGACCCAATTGTCAGGCTCGCGAAGCAGATGGACGCCAGCCGCAAGTCCGAGAGCCTGTTGATGAACGCGGGAAGCATCGCCGGGTTGCGCCGGCGGGGCGCGTGCCAGCTTCATCAGGTCTGCGCGGAGTTCGTCTCGTTGTTAAAGAGCAAGGGTGTTGATTCACCGGTTGAGCTTTCCCCACTGACGTACAGCGAGGAGATGTTCCGCGAGCGCGGTGTGAACCTGTTTCAGGTCAGTTCGCAGGGACGCCAGATGCAGATTGCGTTTCAAGCCACGCCTCAGACCTTTTCCACGGAGAAATACCTCATCCCGTACATCCTCGAGGGAGAAATCCGGGCGTACAACCAGCGGATGCTCGAGCATTTCGAGATTCGCAGCCAGGCGCTGTTCTACTGTGTCGATCACGAGACGGCCTTTTGGCGGTTCTACGATTGGCGCAACCCCCGCAACCTGCCTGTCGACCCTGAGTTGCTTGCGGGTCTGATGCAACGGCTTTTTTGAGGGGATCCGGATTCAGAATCACGGGTCAGGCAAACACGGCGGGCGCCTTTTGCGCTGGGCGTACTAGAGCGAAGCGCACAAACCGGTATAGAAGGCGCAGCACGCGATGACCAGGCGGCGCGACTGAGGTCTTGCCAGCACGGCGCTTTCATATTAGGATTTCGGAAGTGCCGATCCGCCGCGCAAGGCAATCAGGAGCGGCCTTGCTCTTGTGGGTTGCCGGCTACGCGGCGATTTCGCGAGCGCAGAGCCAGGACCCGGGGTGTCCCGCCTATCCGGCCGCGGCCCGGGTGAATCTGGCCCGCACCATCCGGCTGGACCAGGCGTATCTCGCGCAACATCGAGCGCCGGGGCGGCACACGGCCGTGGCGGTCCCGCCTTCAAAAAACGTCATTGACGACTGGATCTTCAAGAAGATGTCGGACGACGGCGTGCAGCCGGCGCCGCTGACCACGGACAACGAATTCGTGCGGCGGATTTACCTGGACTTGACGGGCCGCGTGCCGACGTTCGAGCAGGTGAATGCGTTCCTGGCCGATACCAGCGCCGGCAAACGCGACAAATTGATCGACACATTGCTGGCTTCGCCGGGGTACGTGGACCAGTTTTCGTTCTGGTTTCGAAAGCGCCTGCAAGTGGTGCGAGGGGCGAATTCAGGAGGCTCGGTAACGATCGGAATTCCGGAGCGGAACCACTTCTATTCGTTCATCCAACAATTCGTGCAGCAGGACCGGCCCTACGACGCATTCGCGCGGGACCTCGTCACGGCTGCGGGTGATACCGACACGGCGCCGGCGACGGCGCCACTGAGCAGGCAGGTCACCGATTACTATCAAACGGCGCAGCAGGATTTCTGGGACAACTTCACGGACCTGTTCACGACGCAGTTTCTGGGATTCCACAGCAGTTGCGTTTCCTGCCACAACGGGCGCGGGCACCTGGAAAAGATCAGTCTGTATCTGGCGCCGGTCAACCGGGCGCAGTTCTGGCAACTCTCCGCATTTTTTTCACGGACGCGGATACAGATTGTGACCGACGACCAGTCGGCGTACCGTCGGCGTTTGATTTTTTCCGATGCCACAAGCGGCGGCGGATATAACGGGATCGTGAATCCGGCCGCGCCGGGCCCGCGGCCGCCCCGCACCGGCGCCAACGCGCAGCCGCTGTATTGGTTCACCGGCGAGACTCCGCAAAGCGATTTCTGGCGCGGCGAATGGGGGCGGGCCATGACCGCCGATCCGCAATTCGCGTTGGCCGGGGTGAATTATGTGTGGGCGTATTTCTTCGGCAGCGGCATCGTGGATCCGCCCGACGGGTGGGACCTGGCGCGGGTGGATCCGGCGAATCCGCCGCCGGCCGGCTGGCCGCTGCAGATCTCACACCCGGAGCTATTGCATCAACTGGCCACGCTTTTCAAGAACTCCGGCTACAGCGTCAAGAGCATGGTGCGGCTGATCGTCTCCTCCAATGCGTACCAGCTCTCGAGCCGGTATCCGGCGGCGAACTGGCAACCGGGATATGAGCGGTACTTTGCGCGGCACGAGGCGCAACGGCTGACTGCGGAGCAAATGTTCGATTCGCTGACGACGGCGACGGGCACCGAACCGGTTTTGGAAGTCGACGGGATGCCGGGCCACTTCCAATACGCGAACCAATTGCCGCATCCGCATTCCACGCTGGACTATCAAACGGACTCGCTGCTGACGTCACTGGGCCAGGGAGACTGGATTAACCAGCTTCCCAGCAATCAACCGAGCCTTTACGGCGTGCTCGATTTCTTCAACAGCGGGAGCGTGGCCTTGCGGACGCAAGCATGGTCCAACGCGTACTCGCCCCAGTCGCGGCTGGCGATTTGGGTGGGGTCGGGTCTTTCGGACGCGGCCGTGATCAACAATATTTTTCTGGCGACGCTGGCGCGGATGCCATCGTCTTCGGAAATGTCGTCGATTCTCGCCGCCAGGCAGAGCAACCGGCTTCTCTGGCTGACGAGCGTGCAATGGGCGCTTCTGCAGAAGAGCGACTTCGTCTTCAACTACTGACGGTATGGCAAGGGATTGTTGCGGTAAACACAGGTTCACGCGGCGTCATTTTCTGTTCGGCAGCGTGGGTGCCGCGAGCGCGGCCCTGCTGCGCACGCCGGCCGATGCGGCGGTGGCGGGGGCGGGTGTGACGCCGAGGAGCACGGCGAAGGCCTGCATTTTTATCAACCTCGCCGGCGGTCCCAGCCATCTGGATACATTCGACGCCAAGGACGGGCCGTGGAATCCCGCCGATGCCGATATCCGGCAGTACGGAAACCTGTACCTGTCATATCGCTACTTCCCCATGCTTTCGGGAATGACATCGGACCTGTGTATTTTGCGGTCGTGCACCAGTTGGGAAGCGGCGCACAGCCGGGGGCAATTTTATGTGCAAACAGCGCACACGTTCAATCCGGCGTTCGCGCCGGTGCTGCCCCACATTGGCGCGGTGGCGGCGTTCGAACTCGGGGGGAAGGGACCGCTGCCGCCGTACTTTTCGGTCGCGCCGACGTTGGGCGGAGAGCAGACGCAGGGGTTTCTGCCGGGTATCGACACTCCCTTCACTTTTAATCCGAACTCTTCCGGCTTGCCCAACCTGAAGCACGATTATTACGGCCCCGACAGCCAGAATTTTTTTACGAGCGCGTACAACCTGCTGCAGACGCTGGATGCCCCGCTGCACACACAGCCGCTGAACGACAGCATGGCGGCATACGGGGCGATCGTCGGCCAGGCGCGCTCGTTGGTCTACAACGACGTGGTCGGCCGCGTGTTCCAGTACACGGCGGCGGATGAGGCGCGGTATGGCGGGACTTCGTTCGCGCGAGCGATGATCGCGGCGCGCAACGCGGTGAGCGCGGGCCTGGGCACGGTTTTCGTAAACGTCTCGCATGACGGCTGGGACACGCACTTCAACCAGTTCCACGCGAATAACCAGGGCAATCTTTACAATCTGAATAACGATCTGGATCGAGGACTGGCGAACCTGATTGCCGATCTGAAGGTAAGCGGACACCTGGATTCGACGCTGATCGTGGCGTTGGGGGAATTTGGCCGGACGCCGGGCCCGCTGAACAGCCAGGGCGGCAGAGATCACTATCCGAACGTGATGTCGGCGCTGATGGCGGGAGGCGGTGTGCGCGGGGGGCAGGCCATCGGGACCACCGACGCGACCGGGGCCAACATCGTCGACCCGGGCTGGAGCCGGCAGCGGTCCATTTATCTAGAGGACATCGCATCCACGATTTACTCCGCGCTGGGGATTGACTGGACGAAGACGATTCAAAACACGCCGATGGGGCGGCCGTACGTGTATGTCCCCGGGAGCGACGCGGGCAGCTTCGGACCTATCGAGGAAGTGTTCCGATGATCAAGCGGGGGAGGCTGGCGTGCTGGTTCCTCGGCATGCTGGCAGCGGCTCCTGGTCTTCATGCAACTTCCACGGGCGGGTTGCTGCTGGAAACAGCAGGCACGATTACGTCCGATCCGGCGGAGGTGGTCGACGGAACGCGCTCGATCAAAGGCTCCTATTCGGGAAGCGGTTCTTACACTCCATACCTGCGCAGCGACCCGGGCCGGCTGCCGTTGCAGCCGAATCAAACATATCAAATCACGTTTCGCTATAAGATCCTGTCGACGGCCAATAAGGGTTTCGAAGTCCTGTTCTATTCGCCGACGGGAGGGCAGCACGGCAGCTTTCTTCCGTCGCAAGTGGTTTCGGGCGCGGTTGGGAGCACCGGCACCGCCACCCTGAGTAATACGCTGGGCCCGTTCACCGATTACCAGGCGCGCTGGAATGTCATCGGCACGGGCTCGATTGCGGTCGACGACATTCAAATTGTCAATGTAAGCACAGGCGCCGTCATCGCGATCGAAGACGCAGAACCCGGCACGCTGCTGCTCTCGACCTTCTTTGTATCGGCGAGCAAGCCGGCGTTTGTCTGGGGAGAGCCCGTGAAGGTGACCGCGCGATTGTACGACGAAACGGGAAAAGCGATCGCGCCGGGGCCGGTATCGTGGACGGTTGCGCCGGCGAACGCGGCATCGGTCGCGCCCGACGGCACTGTGACGCCGCAGAGGCTGACCATGTTTACGGTCAACGCCGCGGCAGCCGGTTCCAGCGGACAAGTACTGATGCAGGCGCTTCCGAAAAGCATTGCCGTAACTCCGGAGAGGACGCCGATGCTGGTCGGCTCCACGCAGAAGATGCACGCGGATGTTCTGGATGTGAACGGGCAGCCCATACCGAACCCGGGGGTGAGCTGGAACATATCGAGCGACTATTACAATTTTTCGCCGAGCGCCACGATCGATTCGTCGGGCGTGCTAACCGGGGTGAGGCAAGCCCGCGTGCGAGTGGTGGCGACCATTCCGTATCCGCAGCAGATCCCCGGGTTCGACGCGGTGGCGCAGGGCGACACCCTGGTGGACATCCAGGCCCCGGTAACCTATCGATTCCAGCGGATATTCGTTTCCAAAGCTTCCGGGGCGCCGGCGAGCAAGCTCGCACCACGCCCGGCGCCGCTGATTCCGACCGAGAGCGGCGGATTCATGTTCGCGGCGTCACTCGACGGCTTGGGCAGCGCCCTACTCGAGTGGAACAACGGCAACCTTTCGCCCCTGCTCACGTCGGGCAGAGTGAACCTGGTGAACGGATACCCGCTGGCGAATTTTGTGAGCTACGGACGGACCTCATCCGGCCAGGTTCTGGTGCAGGAGGTGGACACGTCAGGCAGCCAGCTGGTATCGCGCGGCCCTGCGGGCTCGATCACGCCGATGCTGGCAAGGGGCTCGGCTGTGTTCGGCGCGTCCAACACCAGCACGTTTGCGATTACGCGCAATTCCATTGCGGACTCGGGAGCGATGCTGATCAACGTCGGGTACACCGACGCGGTTACGCATTTGTACACGCAAGGGCTGTACCGCGGATCGGGCTTCGGTATCTCCGAACCGGTCATCAACAACCGGGACAGCCGGATCGCGAATGGCGATGTGTCGGGCTGGTTCGATACGTGGGGCACGGCGAGCGACGGCACGGCGTGGTTCGAGGGCGGATCCACCAGCACGATATGGCGCAGCCGCCCGGGCCAGGCGCCGGAAAAACTGCTGTCCCGGGGAGATGCACTCGGAGACGCCACGGTCGGCGGGTACCTCGTCAACTATTCGGCGACGGACGAGCTTTTTTTTGCGGCCAATAACGGCGACTCGGTCAACGCGGTTTACACGAATAAAGGGACGAGGGTCTTGCTCTGGCATGAGGGCGACACGACGCCATCGGCGGTCCTGGCGGTGAATGTAAACGGCCTGTACTGGTATGACCCGAATCTGGGCGCGCTGCTCGACGCCACGCCAGCGGGAAAGACTCGCGGCTTATACCTGTGGAATTCCGACGGGACAACGCCGTTGCTGCTGCTGAATGACAGTTCGGTCGACGGCTCGCCGGTTCAGGAGATTCTGAGCGCGACCAACACCGCCGACGGAACGGTTTACGCGATGCTGCGGACGGCCAACAACCCGATGGTGATTGCGCGGCTGATACCGAATCCGCAAATTCTGCTGCAGTCGGGGGATTCCGTGCCGGTGAGCGTTCCGCCAGTAATTACTGCCCTGATTCCGGGCGCGCGGAGCGGCGTTCCGATGGTGATCGCGGGCGGCGGTTCGGGAAGCATCGCGCGCCTGGACTCAAGCGGCATCACGCCGGTGATTGCGGTCGGCGCCAGGCTGCCCGATGGCAAATATTTCGCCGGCTCGGCGTCGAACATGGTGCGCACAACGCCGGATGGACGGATCGTGTTTGCCGAGGATTATTTCGCGCAAGACAGCAGCTTGTATACGTGGAATCAGGGGACGATCGAGCTGACGGTTCGGGCACCGCTGAAGAACCCGGATGGAAGCAATGCCGGGGCGCCGCGAAACATTGAGATCAATCGCCAGGGCGATGTAGCGTTCCAGACTTCATGGAACGGGGGCGCGGTTTACCGCATTCGGGGCGGGAACGTTACGAAGGCGATGGACCGAAATCCGACTCTGGACAACGTGACGGTTCAGAATCCGACCGTGCGCGGCATGGATGACACCGGAAATATCGTTTTCAACGGCACCAAGGTGGACGGGTCGAGTTTTTATCTCGGAATGTGGGACGGCAACGCCGCGCACGTCATCCTCAGCCCGGGACAAAATCTGCCGGACGGCAGGCAGGTCACGAGTATAGGCACAGCAAAAGCGTGCACGGACTCTTTTGTGGTCGGGGTACTCGGCACATTCGCGCGATACCGAAACGGGAACTGGAGCTACCTGACCGATCTTTCGCAAAACCTGGCGACAGGGGCACCGGCGAACCAACTGGGAATCTTTGACTACGACGCCGACCGGAATTGCGACCTCGTCTTCCAGGACGGAGGCGGAGGACTGGGCGCCTTCGCCGGTTCCCAGTATCGCGAGCTTCAGGACCTGCAACAACTAACCCCGAATGGCGATCTGCTCAGCGTCTCACAGATGCTGATCAATGATGATGCCACGGTGTACATTCTGGGGGCGAACGATCAGGGCGAAGAGGTTTTATACCTGGGTACACCGGTCGCGGCAGGGGCCGGTGGCGGCAGCACCACGACGGCTCCGCAGGAGGCGGCCGGACCGCGGTCGCCGGCCAACGGAGCGACTTACACGCCGGGCGGCTTAGTGCCGGGATCATGGGCTCAGGTGCAGGGCACCAATCTTTCCGATGCGGTCCGGATCTGGGCGCCGGCGGACTTTACCGACCTTCTCAACACGCTGCCGACAAACCTGAACGGGGTGGAAGTGACGGTGAACGGGATCGCGGCAGCGGTCTATTACATCAGCCCGACGCAAGTGAATTTTCAAGTGCCGAACGTCGACGCGGGCCCGGCCACGGTCGAGGTCATTCGCAACGGCGCGGCGGGTCCGGCGCTGTCGGCCAACATTGTTACCAGCGCGCCGGGGATTTTTCCGATCGCGGCAGGCGGCAAGAACTATGCAGCGGGCGTGTTTCTGGACGGCAAGTTTGCGGGAGACCCTGCGCTCGGCTCGTCGTTCCGAAAGGCGCGGCCGGGCGAGACGATCCAGTTGTTTGCCACCGGACTGGTTCCGTCACCGGCGGGCGTGACGGTGAGTTTCCAGCCAGTGAGCGGGGTTACGGTGAAGCTCGGAGACATTACGGTTCCGGCCGACGCGGCAGGGCTGGTGGCGGTCGGTCAATTTCAGATCAACTTCACGGTGCCGCCGCAGTACGCGGCTCTTGGCGAAGGCGACTATCCCGTATCCATTCAGATCAACGGCGTTTCCTCTCCGGCCACGATCAACTCGGATCCTCCGGGACCGCTGGTGATCCCGATCCAGCACTGAGAACGCGGGGTCGCGGGTCAGGGGCCGGGGGCCGGACGCACGCGCACTCCGATTTCCTTGCCGGGCGGGACGTCAATGACCAACACGCCGCCGGAATCAGTGGACTGCTCGAACACTTCTTCGTCGTCAACTTCCACCTGGTACGGCCGTGACGGGGTCAGGCCTACTAGAATCACGGCGTGCTGATCTTCGCCGAGCTGGACACGCAGCTTGGGCGCGGGGGACCCCCAGGCGATCACGGCGCTCGCCAGCGACAGCGGCGCAGCGGGAGTCTTCACGTTAATCGAAATACGCCGGCCTTCCCGAAACAACTGGGCGGCGCCGTCAAAATAGCCGAACCATTCGGCGGTGTCTTCCCAGTCGGAACGCACGAAGAGGTGGCCGGAGGCCTCGCTGTGAAAAATGAGCGGCACATGCATGTAGCTCAAGCCCGGCTGATAGGGATTGGCCCAGAGGAATTCGTACGGGGCTCCCAGCGCGCCGCGCAGCATGAAATTGTCGTGCATGAGCCAGCCCTGCAGATATTGACTATCTTCGGCGTTGGTATCGAAGGCAACCATGGCGAGATCGGCGGCGCGCGAAAGCGTCGCCAGCTGGATATCCGGATCGCCGGACTTGAGCGTGACGCCGATGCGGTAATCGTTGTCAGTGCCGGGATAAGGAGCCGGGTAATAGCTCATCAGGTGCTCGATGGGATATTCCTTAAAAAATTTGCGGGCGGACTCGCGGAGGTCGAGATTGGTGCTGTCGCGGAGGCCGTGCAGCAGTTCCCAGAGCGCGTAAGCGTCGTCGCGGGGGACAACGCTCTTGCCGGCATTGAGGGCGGGAGCGATTTTGCGTTCCCACCAGGTACGCGTGATGCGCTGGAGCTCGCGGTTGGGGGATTGGGGAATGTGATCGAACAAGGCGATGGCGGCGAGAGCCACGGAACGCATGGCGGGGATGGATTCGTCGCCGGCGGCTTGCATCATACGCTGCTCAATACGCGCGGCAAGGGCGCGGCGTTCGGCATCGCTGAGCAGGTCCTGACACCAATCGAAAACCAGGGCCAACTGCCGGAGGTCGGTTCCGGGACCGAGCGCCCAGGCCACAGCCTTGCGGCCGCTGGCGGCACTACCCGCAACCTGGTAATACAGCGCCTGGGCGAAGGCGCTTTCGGGCATGGGCGCGTCGGCGGAGACGTAGCCCTCGAATTGCTGCCAGCGGACTGAGGCGCGCTCGCGTTCGCGGCGCAAGAGGCGGAGCCGCGCGGGGCGGAGGAACAGGCGCGGATGGTCCACGGTGACGGAAACGGGTTCTTCGGCGGCCGGGGAAGGAAGCTGGGCGGCCAAAGCAACGCAAAAAAGCGCGGCCGGAAGCCAGGCGGCGGCCCCGATTCGTGACATCACAGACATTGTGTCATAGCGACACACCCGACGCCTCAGGGGCCGCGGCTTCACGCATGAGTTTTGCACAGAATATTTGATTTTGAAGGCGTTAACTGATTGACAGGTGGCGGCGTGATTGCTAAACATGGTGATGAATTGGTGAAGTAACTTTTCAAACCTGCCCTCTGCTGCAACATTCCGGCAGGGAAGGGTGAGCCGAAAAGACAGCGTGCTTGCGGGAGCCGATGTTCAGAAGTTTTAGCTCACTGTTCCAGGTCGTGGCGGTTGCTGCAGAGGGGCTTTTTTTGAGGCGGTTTCATTAACGATCTCTCCCGGGATCACAGGTAGCGGTAGTTGTCTGGCATTTCTGGCAAGGGAGAATAGGACGCGGACCCAAACCAGGAATGGACCGATTTGGTTTCACCAGGCGGCCCGACGCCGGATCCCTGCCCAACCCGGGCGAGCCGCATCGGAGTCAGCCCCTGCAAGTCAACCGGGGCGGGCCCGATGCGGTTTTCTTTTTGGGCGCGTTTTTTTTTGAGGGCAGGCCGGAGACCTGCCCCACGTTTACTGCACAGGGATGATGATGCCGGCGGGTGAAGTCTTGCCGCCGATCGTGACCGTCACCGGCTGATTTCCTGGAGTCAGGCCAGCGGGCACCTGCACGTTGATCTGGTAGACCGCGAGACCGGGCGCCAATCCACAGAACACGACCTGGTTTGAGGGAAGCGTCTGACCGCCAATGCTGATGACGCACGGAGTGGTCGTGGTGGCGTTGAGGCCGGCGGGCGCGCCGTCGGCGGGAGTGTTGGCAACGGGCCCCAGACCATTCGCATAGAGGGCAATGTACTGGCCGCGAAGGGCGGGGTTGGAATTGTTGATGGGTTGATAGTTCTGATCGAGCGCCGCGGCGATGCCGCCGTTGGAAAAGAACGCGGGCGTGTAATCCGACAACTGGGCGGTCACCACTGAACTGTATATAACCGGCGGGCCGGAATATTCATCGATCACCACTTTGACTTGAGCGGAGGTCTGGCCTTTGAGTTCCCAGGGGACCTGCACATCGATCTGTCCCACGCTGACGGCCACGATGGGCGCCGGAACACTGATTCCCGTGCCGGGGACATCAAAGCTTACATTGACGCCTTCGAACATGAAGGGAAAGGCGGTGAGCGCCGGCGGAAGCAAGTCATAACCCTGAGCAGTGTTCACGAGCAGTCCGGGATCCATGAGATTGGAACCCTTGATGGCGGCGATGGAGCCGGGAGCGACCACGGGCTGGAAGGCCGCATTATCGAGAACTTGTCCGGGAGTAACGACCGCCTGGGGAAGAATGAACACGGGGTAAGGCATGGGGATGCCGTTCACGGTCGCCGTGATCGTGATGCTCGAGGTCGGGTTGGGGGTGGGACCGAGGACGACCTCGGCGAAAGCATAGCCGTACTTGTTGGTCGGGCAGGTGACGGTGGTGGCGATGGTACAGGCAGGCTGTCCGGCCACGCTCTTGAGGGTGACCGCGCCGGCCGGCCTGACGGTGAACGGGACAGAGTTGCCGGAAACAGGAACGCCATACTGATCAATGACCTGTACGGCAATCCAGCCCACGTCCTGGCCCGGCGTGCCTTGGAGCCCGGTATTGGCGTACGGAAAGAAGTTATAGGGCACGCCGTCGGGAACCAGAAACAGGTAAGGGATACGGGCCGCGAGAGCACCCGCGACGGAAAGCGTTACCGCGCCCGAATACGAGCCGGCCGAGGGAACGGAACCGGAGAGCGTCACGTTCAGAGTGGCGGACGCACCGGCAGCGATGGTCAACGTTTGCTTGTCGGTGGCGACGGTGGCGGACGCAGCCGCGCCGTTGGGCGCAACGGCAACCGTAATTGTCGCGGAAGCGGCGCCTTTGTTGGTGATGGTCAGCGCTTTGGTGATGGGCAGCGCACCGGCGGCCAGATATCCGAACGAGACGGTGGCAGGCTCGGCAGTGACGGTGGCCTTGAGGGCAGCCGCGGCATCAAGGCGGCCGGCGCCGAGCCATTGCACGTTGACGGTTCGAGGAGGCTGCTGAATGCCGTTTACGTCGATGTAGCCGTCATCGGTGGTAGTGTCTTGCGCCGCGGAATTCACCAGGGCCGATTTAACCTGCCCCGCGGTATAGGTGGGATGCGCCTGTTTAATCAAGGCCGCGGCGCCGGCTACGAGCGGGGTGGCAAAGCTGGTGCCATCCGCCGCAGCGTAGCGGTTCGCGCTGTACAGGTTTCCTTGTGGACCGAGAGTCGGGTCGTAATTTTGAGTGGCGACGTACATGCCGGGCGCGGGCGAGAGATTGACGTCCAGGCCGCCGGTGGCGACCAGGTCCGGCTTGATGGTGCCATCGGGAGCGGGGCCAAACGACGAGTAACTGGCCACCTGATTCGGAGCGATGGGCGGGCTGATGCCTTCGGCGCCATTAAACACGGATAAATCCATTTCCTGGCCGGCGACATCAATGGTCACGAGGGCGCCCGGATTGGCGGCGAGGTAACTCTTCAGAGCGAGGCCGTCGGTATTCGAGATGGAAACCGCGGGTCCATCAAAAGTCAGCCCGGTAGCAATTGAGGGCGGGGTGGCATCGGACATATAGAACACGGCGCCGAGGCCGCCGGCCAATGCAACATTCGTCGCTTTATCGCTCAACAGGCAATTGGTGCCGGTGCCGCGCATGACCAGGGCCCACTTGCCTTTCAACGAGCCGGCGGGCAGGGCGGAGCAGGCAGTGCCGTCATTGCCAAGCGTGGTGATGTCGACGAGGACGCCGCTGCTGGCGCCCAGCTGCGATGGAAAGAAGGTCGCGTCGGTCAGTTGGGCAGCGAGGTTCTTCACGTTGGCAGGCGCGCCGGCAGCGGCGACACTCACGACGGGCGTCAGCGCGTGGGAATTGGTGGTGGCGCCAACCGTGATGACGGAAGGCGCGTCGGCGGGGCTGTTGATGGAATTGAAGTAAGGATAATTTCCGCTCACCGCGAGCGTGTCGGAACCGGCGTTGCCGGCCGCGACGACAATCACCATGCCTGCCTTGGCAGCGGTTTCGAAGGCGAAGGCAACCGGATCACAGGGCTGTCCGGCCGGGATACCGCAGGCCGCTCCGGCGTCCAGCGCGCCACTAAAGGCCGGACCTCCGATGGACATACTGGCCACGTCCATGCCGTCTTTGAGGGCATCCTCGATAGCCAGGATCATCACATCGTCAGTGGGAAGGTCATTCACGCCGGGCGATCCGAAGATTTTGTAGTTCCCCAAATAGGCTTTGGGGGCCATACCGGTGAAGGCGACGGTTCCGGTGTTCTGATTACCGGCGGCGGCCGAAGCGGTGGCGGTGCCGTGGCCGATGTGGTCGCGCGGCGTGTAGTCGTCCGGCTGCGAGGTGGCCGGCGGAGGCGCCACGGAATTGTCGTTGGAACACGACAGATTGGTTGCACAAGTGGGGCTATCGGGGGTTTTGGAAGTGAATCCGGCCAACTGCCGTACATAGCTGCGGGCGACGATTACTTTGCTGTTGGTGAACGCGCAATCCTCTGGGTGACCGGTGGTGCAAATCGGAAATCCGGCCGGCATGGTGAGAGAAGAGTCCTGGAACGCGGGGTGGGTCTGATCGACGCCGGTATCGATGATGGCAATCTTCATGCCTTTTCCGGCGTTGGACTGGCCTCCAATGGCCGGCAGAGCCCAAGCCGCCGGCCCGTTCATAAGGCCGACCGCGCGATTGAGCAACATCTTAAAATGCCGCATGGGCCGCACCGCGGCGACACCGGGGATTGCCTGCAATTCGGGAACGCGGCTGGGAGGCGCCACGACAAAAATCGCGTTCAGCAATGTGGTAACGTGCCCCGTCACTGCGACATTGCGGGACGCGAGCTGGGACAGAACCGCCCGCTGGCGGGTTTCCATCTGCGCGCGGTATTGCACGGCCGCGGCCGATTGCATCTCCACGCGGGTGGCAAAGCGGGCCGAAACCGGAGGATCGTTTAACAGCAGCGTATAGCGATTCGCAACTAACTGGGAAAAGGCGGGCAAGGCGCAGAAACAAAGCCAGATCGGCGCAGACAGAATAAGGCCTCTGGATCGGCGTGAAAACATGCTCATGTGACGGTTAGGTCTCCCCTCTGGTTCCAAATACCGGCGATCGATGCAATCCGTTGTGAAGTGCCTAGTGAGGCAATGATGGCAATTCTATCTCCACTTCCAGCCCCGGGTGTGCATTCCGCGCGCGGATACTGCCTTTTGTTAACTCAATGGCCCGACGCGCGATGGACAAGCCAAGACCGGCGCCGCCACTGAAGCGCGCGCGATCCTTTTCGACGCGGAAGAACGCGTCGAAGATGCGCGGAAGAGCGTCTTCGGGAACCCCGGGGCCCTGGTCGCGGATATCGAGCAGCACATGGCCGTTGCGGCGGGCCAACGAGACGTCGATCGCGGTCTGGCGCGGGGCGTAGCGGATGGCGTTGCGAACGACGTTTTCGACAGCGCGGCGGAGCAGCTCCGGGTCGCCTTCGACGGTGGCCGGCTCGGCGGAGCGATATTTGAGCTCGCAGCCGTGAGCGGTGGCCTCGATGGAGGAGTCGTCGAGCACCTGCCGCACCAGCTCATCGAGACGCACCTGCTCGCGATGGACGGATGCCGGATCTCCTTCGGCTCGCGTGACCTGAAGCAACTGGGTAACGAGCGAGTTCAAGCGGTCGGACTCTTTCTGAATGCGATTGAGGTTCGTTTCGAGATTGTCTCCCGAGCGAGCGAGCTCGATGGCTACGCCGAGGCGCGCCAGCGGAGAGCGGAGTTCGTGGGAGATATCGAGCAGGAGGCGGCGTTCGGCCGAGAGCAGGGTTTGAATGCGGCCGGCCATGCGGTCAAAGGCGCGGGCCAGCCGGCCCAACTCGTCGCTGCGGGTGGAATGGAGGCGCACCGTGAGATCGCCGCGACCGAAACTTTCGACGGCTTTTTCCATCTGGCGGACCGGACTGGTGAGATGCCAGGCGAGCCAATAGCACAACAGGATGCCGGCGATGATGACGAAAATGTGCTCGGGGAGGAGAAACCAGGAACCGACGCGGATGCGGGGCTGCAGGAAAAAGAACCAGTACTGGCCGTCGGCGGCGGCGCGTCCCACCAGATTCCCGGAGCGAAAAAACGGGTAGGGGACGCGATGGCGTGCGCGGTTCAGGAGGCCGGAGCGGTCCTCGCCGGTGAGCAGGTCGCGGCCGGCCTGATCGGTTAGCACTCCCTGAGCGTCGTAGACACGGCTGAGCGTTTCGAGAAAGGCCTGCAAACCCGGACGCCCGCCGGTCTCATAGGCAAGCCGGGCTTCTTCGAGCTGAAACTGGACCATGCGCGCGGCGGGCGCGCGGCGATCGGTATCATCGCGGTTCACATTCCAGGCGGAAATGAAGGCCGAGCCGACCACGGTGATGATGAGCGAACAGCCCAGCCACAACAGAAGCCTGGCGAACAGCGAATTCATTCGGCGTGGACGTCCTCCGGCGTGCGGCAGAACTGATAGCCGACTCCGCGGATCGTCTTGATGATGGTGTCGCCGTGCTCGATCTTCTTACGCAGATGGCTGATGTGCATGTCGATGGAGCGATCGAAGGGCGTGGCCTTGCGGTTATAAAAATTTTCCATGAGGCGATCGCGGGAGAGCACCCGGCCGGCCGAGCGCATCAGCATTTCGAGGATGTCGAATTCGAAAGTGGTGAGCTCGATGCGGCGGCCTTCGACGAGCACCTCGCGGGTGGCCGGGTCGAGCGCGACGCCATTGATTTCGACGCGCCCGCCGGTGGAGGGGGGGCGCTGCTCATAGCGGCGCAGGACGGCGCGGATGCGGGCGGCGAGTTCGCGGGGGTTGAATGGCTTCGGCAGGTAATCGTCGGCGCCCAGTTCCAGCCCGACGATGCGGTCGACGTCCTCGCCCCGCGCGGTGAGCATGATTACCGGAACCTTGCTTTGCGGACGGAAGCGGCGCAGGATTTCGAAACCGTCGAGTCCGGGGAGCATGACATCGAGCACGACCAGATCGGTATCGCCGGCCAGGGCCTTGGCGAGTCCGGCGTTGCCTTCGTGCTCGCACGCAACGGTGAAGCCCTCGCGCTTGAGGAATTCGCTGAGCAGGTGGCAGAGTTCCGCGTCGTCATCGACGAGTAAGATCCGCACGGCTCGAATGTAGCACGCGGGAAAGGGCAGAGGCGTAATCGTTATTCAAGACTGGGTAAGGTTTTGTAAAGAGGGGAGGAAAGCGGGAACGGCGCCCCGGCGCCGGGGTGAAGGTGCGGTGCTGCGACTACGGACCATCCCACGATCTCAACCGCACCGCCCGGAGCCTCTGTTACAATACTTACCAAACGGATCCGGGGCAGGGAAATTCATTATTTCTATGCCGCCGATACATAATTTGACTAGGTGCCGGCGCCCGGGCAATGGCGGGAGCGGCGGCTTATGGATTTCGACCAGCTCCACACCTTCACCGAGATCGTGCGGCTCAAAAGCTTCTCCAAAGCCGCACAGACCTGTTACCGGACGCAGCCGGCGATCAGCGCCCAGGTGCGGCAACTGGAGCAGGAACTGCGCACGGAGCTATTCGAGCGGTTCGGCAGCCGGATCTCGCTGACCACGGCGGGCAAAATTTTCTCGGAATACGCGGAACAGATGCTGGATCTGCGCAAACGCGCGCAGGACGCGATCGCGGAGCTGGAGCAGAACCCCCGCGGAGAACTGGTCATCGCGGCCAATGAAGCCACGTGCATTTACGTGCTGCCGAAGGTCTTCTCGCAATACCGGCAGCTATTTCCGGCGGTGCAGCTGCAAGTGGACCGGTCGTACGGATCCCGGGTCGTGGACGCCGTCATGGAGAATACGGCCGATTTCGGACTGACGCAATTGCCGGTCGAGGAGAAGCGCCTGCAAGTGGTGAGTGTTCATCATGACGAGATCCGGCTGATCGTTCCGGCGCGGCATCGGCTGGCGGAGGGCAAGAGCGTCTCGCCGAAGGAGCTGACGGAAGATTTTCTGCTGCTTCCCAAACACGGGAAGACGCGGACGCGGCTGAACGAGTGGCTGGAAATCGTCGAAGATCAGCTGCGGATCTCAATGGAGCTGGACTCCACCGAGATGATGAAGCGGTTTGTGATGGCCGGCCTGGGCCTGACGTTTCTGGCGGTTTCCAACTGCAAGGAAGAAATTGCCGACGGCAAGCTGCGCGCAATCCCGCTGGCGCCGGAGCCGATGATGCGGCGGCTGGGCCTGATTTACCGCAAGGATAAGGCGCTCTCGAAAGCAGCCCTGGGGTTCATCCAGGTTGTGATGGAAAATGTAAGCAACGAGGCTGGAATGGATATGCCCAAGCTGCCGCGGGTGGTGGTGGGATGATCTGCAATCGGTGCCGGAAGCCGTACGGGGAGGACGCAGCGAAGTGCCCGCATTGCGGGGAGCCTCGTCCGGAGGCGGGTTCGGGAGTTTTTCAGAGCTCGACGGTGTTGATCTCGACCGAGGGAGCCGAAAAAGTGTACCGCTCGGTTGAAGACGTGCCGTTTCCGCTACGGCACCGGCTGCTGAAATCCACCAACAGTCAAAACTCGGCCACCATTCTGATTGCCGACCGGCGCGGGCGGCAGGAGATTGCCAAAGCCATGCGTAACCTGCCTGGCACGGGACAGCGCCGGCTGATGCAGTCTTTGCTGAGCGGAAGCGGGCGCATCAACGATGCAGGCCGGCTGTCGCCCGCCTGGAGAAAAGCCATCCTGGCGCTGGTGCTGATGCTGACACTGGCGCTGATCGCTTTCGTGTTCACACATCGCTGGTAAGGCAAGAGGCGCGGCGCAGGAGAAGTTCAGTAGGCCAGCGCGCCGAGACCTTGCCATACCGAGACCGTCAGAACCACGATCAAGGCCAGAAACAATGCGATGGCCGCATTTTGCGCGAAGGGCCCGCGCGCCAGTTTGCGATGGAAGACTCGCATCATACCTGCTCCCCGTCTGCTGGTTAGAATAACGCCGGAACCATCCGGCGCGTTACAAAAAAAGTCCGTAAGACGATAGATAACAGTACCTAGAGAACTACGCGGGCTATGGCGTGAGTTATGCTGTTTTCTTTCGATGAGCCGGAACGTGGTAATTTTCGGGGCCTCGGGGCAGCTCGGGGCGGAATTGATGCGTGTGTTCCAGGCGCGACAGTACCAGGTAACCGGTTTGGGACGAGCGCAGGTGGATATTACCGAGGCGGCGGCCGTGGAACGGGCCCTGGAGCGTTCGGAGGCGGACCTGGTTGTCAATGCAGCGGCTTACAACCAGGTGGATGTGGCGGAGAACGAGCCGCGGGCGGCCCTGGAAGTGAACGGGCTGGCGGTTCGCAACCTGGCGCTGGCGTGCCGGCAGATCGATGCCGGTTTTGTGCATTTCTCGACCGATTACGTGTTCGACGGCCGCTCCGGCCGCCCGTATACCGAGGAAGACGCGCCGCACCCGCTGGGAGCGTATGCGGTTTCCAAGCTGGCCGGCGAATTATACGCCCAGGCCTATCTGGACCGGGTATTAATCGTCCGCACCTGCGGCGTATTTGGAGCCGCAGCGCGGCACCGGGCGCGGGGAAACTTCGTGGAGCTGATGCTGCGGCTGGCGGCGGGCAGCCAGCCGATCCGGGTAGTCGAAGACCATATCGCCTCGCCTACCTACGCGCCTTTACTGGCCGCGCGAACGGCGGACCTGGTGGAAAAGAAGTGCACGGGCATCTTTCACCTGGGGGGCGGGACGCCGATCTCGTGGTTCGACTACGCGCAAATGATTTTCGAGATGGCGCGCGTGCAACCTAAGCTCCAGGCCACCAACGAGCGGGAATTCCGCACGGCCGCGCGCCGGCCCAAGTATTCGGCCTTATCGAACGCGAAAATGGAGCGTCTGGGGCTGCAGCCTTTTCCGCCGCTCCGCGAGGCGCTTGCGGCATACTTCGCAGCGCGGCTCGTGGCGTGAGCATCAGGGACGCCGGACGCAGAACTCCGGTGTGCGATGCCCCATGCAGAGCAGCGGTTCGGCCTGCTCGCGGCGAAGGACGGCCAGCATGTGTGTCGGTTTGATCCGGCCCGCGCCGATTTCAGCCTCGTCGCAGGCATGAACGCGATCGATGAATTGACGGTCCCACGGGTTTCGCGGGTCAAAGTTCGGTCCAAAGCTCCGATCGATGAACGGATCGGTAACGTTGGAGAAGGCATAAAAAAACTGGAAACGAAAGCGCTCAATGAGGAGCGGCAGGATATCCTGCGCGCGAATGCCTTCGAAGCCCATGCCGTCGGCCGAGCAATCCCAATCCGGGTAGTCCGTCTCCTGGCGTTCCAACTGCCGGTTGAAGCGATACGGAGGCGGCAGCTCCTGCCAGAACTGCTGCACCCAGACCAGAGCTTCGGGCCAGCGGCGGTGCCCGTTGCGCCCGATCATGTCTGAGGCGATCAGGACTCCGTTACGGCTCAGCGAGCGATGAATTCCATCGAACAACGGCTCCAAGCGCAGGACGTGGTGGAGGGCGTGGTTTGCCAGCACGGCATCGTATTCGCGGTCCGGCTGCCAGTGGTTGAGATCGCCGCAGATCGGGTGAATATGTTCCGCGACGCCTTCCTGAGCGGCCAGCGCCCGGCCGCGTTCGAGCATTTGTTGGCTAAGATCCAGGCAGTCGATTACGAAATCGGATGCTCCGGAATTCCGCAACTCGCCAGCCATTCGGACTTCGGTATCGCAATTACCCGCCCCGATACTCAGAAAGCGGCGCTGACCTTCACCGTGTTCGTAGGCGCGCTGGAGATTCCGGAGAAAAAAATTCTCGGCGCTGGCATAACCGAGGCCGGTCAGTTGCGGAAGGATGAAACGGTTCAGCCAGTAAAAGCAGATGGGCGGGAGATCATGGATACTCGTCTGGTCGTCAAAGTTCCGGCGCTCGGTCGCGATACGCGCCGCATAGGCGGGATCGGGAGAGGTCCCCTGCGATTCATCCATGCTGCGCTTCAGCGTGTTTCCGGCTTGATCGCGTAGTAACCCTTGCGGGCTTGCGCTTTCAGGTCTTTATTGGAGAGCCGAACCTCGAGGCGGCGATAGCTGCCGTCGCGGGCGTCGTTGATGGGGGTGTAGCCGATCGCGTATTGGCTGCGCATTTCATCCTGGATTTCCTGGAAGACCTCATCGAGGGTGTGCTTGCGATCGACTTTGAACACGCGGCCGCCGGTCTCGTCCGACATGCGCCGCAATTCGCTTTCGCCGCCGCCTCCCCCGAAGCCGAACGGACCGTAGGCGCCGGGATCCTGATAATCGATGCTGTAGATGACGGCATCGGACTTCTGGGCGGCTTCGACGGCCTGGTTGCGGGTCATGCGGCTGCCCTGATCGACGCCATCAGTGATGAGGACCAGAACTTTGCGGCCGACTTCGCCCTTGAGCTTCTCGCTGGCGGCCAGGTAGACGGCATCGTACAAAACCGTACCGCGCGGCTGCCCGACCGTAGGCACCGGGCCCGGATGAAGGCCGCCGACGCCGGAACTGACGCGCAGCTGGTTTAATCCTTCCTCGAGCAGGCGCGGGCTGCTGGTGTAATCCTGCAACAGTTCGGATTCCTCGCCGAAGCTGATCAGAAACGCTTCATCTTTCTTGCGCAGGACCTTGGTGAAAAACTGCGAAGCGGCATTGCGTTCGATGCCGATCAGATTTTCCTGGCTGCGGCTGACGTCCACGAGCAGTCCGATAGTGAGCGGGAGATCGGTTTCACGCGTAAAGTACTTGATGGATTGCGGCTTGCCGTCCTCGAGGATGGTGAAGTCACTCTTGTCGAGGTTGGCCACAAGAGCGTTGCGCTTGTCGCGAACGGAGGCGAGGATGTTCACGACATTCACATCCACCGTGATGGGCGCGGGAAGGTCCTCCGGGACGGCGCTCTTAGGCGGGGTTTGGGCGAACAGCCCGAGAGAGAGTGCGGATACGAACAGAAGTCTCATGCCGGTAAAATATGATGGACGTGGCATCTGCACCTATTGTTTCACTATGAAGGACGCGATTGTTCATCTCCAGCGAGCCGACCCGGTGCTGGGGAGCATTATCCGGCAGGTCGGTGCGTATCGGATCGAATTTCGGGAGCCAAGTTTCGAGACCCTGGTTAAATCGATCGTCTACCAACAACTCAGCGGGCGGGTGGCGAGCGTGATTTTCGGCCGGCTGGTCGCGGCTGCAGGCGGCCGGCTGACTCCGGAAAGCATCCTGAAACTGCGGCCGGTGCGCATGCGCGCCGCGGGGCTTTCATCACAGAAGACGGCGTACATTCGCGACCTGGCGCGGCACACCCGCGACGGGCTCGCAGTTTTCGAGGAACTCGGCGAGCTTACCGACGAGCAGGTGACCGAGCGGCTCACCAAGGTGAAGGGAATCGGGGTTTGGACGGTGCACATGTTCCTGATCTTTGCGCTGCGGCGGCCGAATGTGCTGCCGACCGGAGACCTGGGGATCCGCAATGCCGTGCGGAAGGCGTATGGGATGGAGGAGATGCCGAAACCGGCGGAAATCGAAAGCCTGGCGGAGCCGTGGCGGCCGTACCGCACGGTGGCCAGTTGGTATCTGTGGCGCAGCCTCGAGTCGAACGCCAATCTTTAAACGCGCACCGGAGCCGTCGATCAGCAGCACACGCCGATTCGCCTGTTTTGCGAGGGGCGCGGCGTTTACTCCATCCGCGCCACTCTGTGATACAACGGGATACTGGCGTAAAAAGCGGGTCCGGAATTCCGGGCCTTCGATCAGAGCAAACCGCAAAAATTTGGAGGAGAGACGCTTTATGGCAACCAATCGTGGAGTTGCGTATGTAGGAACAGGCAAGGTCGAAATCCAATCGATCGACTTTCCGAAATTAGCTTTGGGCAATCGGAAATGTGAGCATGGAGTCATTTTGAAAATTATTTCCACGAACATATGCGGCAGCGATCAGCATATGGTTCGCGGGCGCACGACGGCGCCGTCCGGACTAATCCTGGGTCACGAGATTACCGGCGAAATCGTCGAGAAGGGGCGGGACGTCGAGTTTCTGAATGTGGGAGACATCGTATCGGTTCCGTTCAACATCGCGTGCGGGCGCTGCCGGAACTGCAAGGAAGGCAGAACGGGCATCTGTCTGAACGTGAATCCGGCGCGGCCGGGCGCGGCGTACGGCTACGTGGACATGGGGGGATGGGTCGGCGGGCAGGCCGAGTACGTGATGTGCCCGTACGCGGATTTCAACCTGCTGAAATTCCCCGACAAGCACAAGGCAATGGCGAAGATCCGGGACCTGACGCTGCTGTCGGATATTTTCCCAACGGGATACCACGGCGCGGTGACGGCGGGAGTGACGACGGGGTCGATCGTTTACGTGGCGGGCGCGGGGCCGGTCGGACTGGCGTGCGCGGCATCGTGCCACCTGCTGGGTGCGGCGGTGGTCATTGTGGGCGACATGATTCCAGAGCGGCTGGCGCAGGCCAAGAGCTTCGGATGCGAGACGGTGGACCTTCGCAAAGACGCATCGCTGGGCGACCAGATCGCGCAGATCGTGGGCGTGCCGGAAGTGGATGCGGCGGTGGATTGCGTCGGCTTTGAAGCGCGCGGCCACGGGCACGATGCCTCCGTGGAGCGGCCGGCGACGGTGCTCAACTCGGTGATGACGATCACGCGCGCCGGCGGGGCGATCGGTATCCCGGGCCTGTACGTGACCGACGATCCGGGCGGCGTGGACAACGCGGCCAAGACCGGCAACCTCAGCATTCGCATTGGGTTGGGTTGGGCCAAGTCGCACAGCTTCGCCACCGGACAGTGCCCGGTTATGAAGTATCACCGCGGCCTGATGCAGGCGATCTTGCACAACAAGATTCAGATCGCCAAGGCCGTTAACGTGACGATGATTTCTCTGGACGAAGCCCCGCAAGGCTACAAAGACTTCGATAAAGGCGCGGCCAAGAAATTCGTCATCGATCCGCACAAGATGGTGCCCGCCGCCTGATGGCGGATTAAGACTTCGCAGCGGGAGCGGACCTCCGCTCCTGCTGCCCTTTCGCCGTGAATCCAGCCGCCACCGCTGTTTTGGAGATCCGTAATCTGTCGCACCGGATCGGCGGGCGCTGGATACTCCATAACATCGACCTGACTGTAGCCCCGGGCGAGACCGTGGTGCTGCTCGGACGCAGCGGCTGCGGCAAGACCACGCTCCTTAAATGCGTCAATCGGCTGCTCACTCCAACGCAGGGAGAGATTCTGTTTCAGGGCCGTTCCACGGCCGAATGGGACCTGTTCCGGATGCGGCGCTGGATCGGATACGTCATCCAGGATGCCGGTCTGTTTCCGCACTGGACGGTCGCGGCCAACGCCGGCCTGGTGCCGCTGCTGGAAAGATGGGAAGCGCCCGCGATCGAAAAGCGCGTGAACGAACTGCTGGAAACCGTGGGACTGCCGCCGTCGGAATTCGCGGCGCGCTATCCGCGGGAGTTATCGGGAGGGCAGAAGCAGCGCGTGGGAATAGCGCGGGCCCTGGCGGCCGATCCGCCGCTGCTGCTGCTTGACGAACCCTTTGCCGCGCTCGACCCGATCACGCGTTTCGAACTCCAGAAGCAGTTTCAAACGCTGGGGTCAACCATGCAAAAGGCTTCGCTGTTCGTAACGCACGATATCCGCGAGGCACTGATGCTGGCGACGCGCATCGTTCTGCTCAAAGGCGGCGCCATTGACCTGGTGGCCACTCCGGCCAACTTTCTCGCGGGTGCTACGGATGAGGCGCGGGCTTTTTTAGCTAGCCTGGAAGAAGGCTGGAGCGGCGGCGGATGAACCAAAGGCTGGGCGGTGAAATTCTTTCATTAACCCTCGAACACATCGAGCTGGTGCTGGTGGCGATCGCGGTCGCGGCGCTGGTGGCGATTCCGGGAGCGCTCGTGCTCACGCGGAGGGCAGGACTGCGCCGCGGCATGGTGGGGTTCGCCAACGTGGTGCAGACGGTGCCCAGCCTGGCGTTGTTCGGGTTCCTGCTGCCGCTTCCGTTTATCGGGGGTATAGGCAAGCATACGGCGATTATCGCGCTCTGCCTCTATGCGATCCTGCCGATCCTGCGGAACACCCTGGTAGGCATCCTGGGAGTGGATGCGGCGGTGCGGGAATCGGCGGTGGCGATGGGGATGACGCCGCAGCAAATCCTGCGCCAGGTGGAATTGCCGCTGGCGCTGCCGTCGATTCTGGCGGGTGTGCGGATCGCGACCGTGACGACGATCGGAACAGCGACGATTGCGGCGGCGATCGGCGCAGGCGGCCTGGGGGTGTTCATTTTCGAAGGGATCGCCAGCGTGAACTCGGCGATGATCCTGGCGGGAGCGATTCCCGCGGCGTTGATGGCGGTGCTCGCCGACGAAGGACTGGAATGGATCGAAAGGCGCTGGTCGGCTGTCTGAGCGCGGCGCTCCTGCTGATGGGCACGCTCTCGTGCTCCCGGCAGAAGGCGATCGTGGTCGGGTCGAAGAATTTTACCGAGCAAGTCGTGCTGGGCGAGATTCTGGCGCAGCAGATCGAGCGCCGGTTGGGCGTTCCGGTGATCCGCAAGCTGGACCTGGGAGGCACGCTGCTGGCTCATGAGGCGCTCACCGGCGGCTCGATCGATCTGTATCCGGAGTACACGGGCACAGCGCTGACCGCGGTATTGAAACGGCCGGCGATGGCCGACGCCAACGCTGTTTTCGATGCCGTGCGCGATGCGTATCACCGGCAATGGGAGCTGGCGTGGATACCGCCTTTGGGGTTCATCAACACGTTCGCCATGGTGGTGCGCCGCGATGCCGGGGCGTCGACGCTTTCCGAGGCGGCGGGGGCGCAGGCGTGGCGGCTCGGGATGGGATACGAGTTCCGCCAGCGGCCGGATGGCCTGGACGGGCTCTTGAAAGCGTATCGCTTGCGTCTGCAAGGCGATCCGGTGACCATGGATCTCGGGCTGTTGTATGCGGCCCTCCAGGGCCGGAAAGTCGATATGATCGCGGCGAATTCGACCGACGGGCTGCTTTCGGTTCTCGATGTAAAGACTCTGGCGGACGACCGCCATTATTTCCCGCCCTACCAGTGCGCGGTGATCGTGCGCGAAGCGACGCTGGCGCAGTTTCCCGGACTGCGCGCCGCGCTCGCACAACTGTCCGGCAAAATCACCGAGAGCGTGATGCGCGATCTGAACTACCAGTTAGACGGCAAACACCGGCGGGCGGCGGACGTGGCGCAGGAATTCTTGCGCCGCCTGCCCGCCCAGTAGCCGCCGCACGCCGGCGCCTACAATGGAAATAGGCCCGGCGCGCGTGTCGTATGGCTGTACGTCTGTTACGATCCAGTCGCGCGGTGCTGTGGGCCGGCTTCGGCGGACTGCTCGCGATCATTATCCTGATGGCCGCGAAGGGTTCGCAGGTGGTTTCGGTTATCCAATCGGAGACCAACCGGCTGTTGGCGGAACACCAGCAGCGCGAGGACCTGCTCGACGGGATCCGCTTCTCGCTTTCCGAATCGGCCAGCGATATTCGCGATTACCTGCTGGACCGGGATCCGTCCGCGCTCGCTCAGCGGCGCGATGACTTGCAGAAATTACGGCAACGCATCACGGAGGCGGTCGAGCGCTACGGACGGAACCTGCCGGCGGACGAGGCGGCGTTGTGGGCGCAGCTGCAGCGGGACGTCGATGCCTACTGGAATGCGTTGGCGCCCTCGCTGCATTGGAACGCGGAGACGCGAAGAGCGCGCGCGGAAGATTTTTTGCAGGAACAGGTAATTCCACGGCAGGGCGAACTGCTGGCTCTGACCGCGGCCGTCGATCGCGCCAATCAGCGAAATCTGGAGCAGTCCAATCGCAGAGTCGCGAAGCTGTTCCGGCAGTTCCGCCTGGAGATGGCAGTATCGGCGATCGTGGCGCTCGTGCTGGGGGGGCTGCTGGCGCTGCTCACAATTACGCGCATGCTCGCGCTCGAAAGATCGGCGGGAGCGCAACTGCGAGAGGTCGCGCGAGCGCGTTCGGAGCTGCAGAACCTCTCGCGGCGGCTGGTGGCGGCGCAGGAGGAAGAGCGGCGCCGGGTGGCGCGCGAGCTGCACGACGAGATCGGGCAAGCGCTGTCGGCCATATTGGTGGAATTGGGACGTCTGGAAGGCCGGCTGCCGCCGGAACCGCAGCAGAACCGGGCCATGGTGGCGGTGGCGCGCCAGCTGGCGGATCGCGCCACGGCGCAGGTGCGCGACATGGCGTTGCTGCTTCGGCCGTCGATGCTGGACGATCTCGGACTGGTTCCCGCGCTGCAGTGGCAGGCACGCGAGGTCTCCCGGCGCACCGGGGTTAAGGTCAAAGTGGCGGCGGACACCGTGGCGGACGACTTGCCGGACGAATATCGAACCTGCGTGTACCGGATCGTGCAGGAAGCCGTAAACAACGCGGCGCGCCACGCGCACGCGACCACGGTGCGGGTTGACGCGAGTCAGGAGGACGGGCGCATCCGGGTTTCCATCCAGGACAACGGCGCCGGCTTCAATCCAAAGCTGGAAAAAGGCATGGGCATTCTGGGCATGGAGGAGCGCGTGAAGAAACTCGGCGGCGCGTTCCGGATCGATTCGGAAGAAGGCGCCGGCACGATTGTGTCGCTGCTGCTGCCGTTATCGGCGTCCGAGGTGCAAAGAAAGACATGAGCCTGGTTCGGATCCTGATCGTGGACGATCATCCGTTTTTGCGCACTGGCTTACGGCACGTGCTGGAAGAGCATTCCGAGTTTCAGATTGTGGGCGAGGCGTCGGACGGATGGGAAGGCGTGCGGCTGGCCGAGAAAGAACGGCCGGACGTGGCGATTCTGGATATCGGCATGCCCAATCTCAACGGAATCGACGCCGCGCAGCACATTCGCGAATCGGCGCCGGGGACTTCGATCATTATGCTGAGCGTCCATTCGGACGAATCGTACGTGCTGCGCGCGCTCAAGGCGGGCGCGCGCGCGTACCTGCTGAAGCAATCGGCCGAGGCAGACCTCATCGCCGCCGTCAAAGCGGTGTCGCAAGGCAAATCGTTCTTCAGTCCCGCCGTGAGCCAGATGCTGTTGGATGATTACATGCGGCAGCTGCGGGAGCGGGACGTCGAAGACACCTATGAGCTGCTGACCATGCGCGAGCGGGAGATTCTGCAACTGGTGGCGGAAGGCAAAAGCAACAAGGAGATCGCCAACGTGCTCCATCTCAGCCCGTACACGGTGGAGACTCACCGCGCGAACCTGATGGAGAAGCTGAACCTCCACAGCGTGCCGGAGTTGATCCTCTACGCGGTGCGCAAGGGCGTTATATCCTGAGCGGGTTCGCGGGCGTCGATTCCAGGGCGCGGCGGCTGAGCCAGTAGGCGCGCGCGGAGCGCATCACGCGCTCCAGAGCGCCGACATCAATCGGCCGAACAACGACGTCGTAGCCGCCGGCGGCGGCGACCTCGTTCCAGGAAAACCGCCGGCCCGGCGGCGCAAGCAATAGAATACTGGGCCGGCTGCTGGTGCCGGCAAGCAGACGGAGCGCGCGCTTCCAATCCATGCCGGCGAAGGCCGGGTCACAAAGCACGACCGAAATCTGGCCGCGCGTCAAAAAGAGGCGCGCTTGTTCCAGGCTCGGCGTCATCAGCAGGCGCCAGCCGGCGAGTGTGGCTCCGGCGAGCGCGTCTTCGCGGCCCAGCAACAATACGGTTCCCGCAGGACCGGCAGGCGACGGGGGCCGGTGAGGCAACCTGTCTATCAACCAGTGCAATGGATTGAACACTCACTCACCCCGCGTTATGAAGTTACACGAGCCGGCATGAACCGGCGATGCCGCCGCGACCGGATTTTCGCTCCCGCCGGCACGGTATGCCTCCGATCGGAAGTACCTTCCGCCTACCACATCGGCGGGCATGAGTTTCCCGGCGGGCTGGTATTGGTAAGCACGTGGGGGAGGCCTATTCTGAAATCGCCCGCCAGTTTAACGGACGCGGCGAAATTCAGAGAAGGAGTGAAGATTATGAACATCAGGTGGCAAGCGGCTTTATGGAGCCTCGGACTCGCAGTCTTTTGCTATTGGGCGGCACCGGCAAGAGCCGATGAATGGAATAAGCGGACGACGCTTCAATTCAATCAGCCGGTCGAAGTTCCCGGCCATGTGCTGTCGGCCGGAAAGTACGTTTTTGAACTCGCGGATGTAACGGCGGACCGCAATGTGGTGCAGATATTTTCCGAAGACAAACAGGGGAAGGATCACCTGGTGACGACGGAGATGGCGATACCGGATTACCGGCTGGACACGCCGGAGAAGTCCATGGTCACTTTCGAGGAACGCCGCTCGGACACCCCGGAAGCGGTGCATGCCTGGTGGTACCCCGGTGACAACTACGGGTGGGAGTTTGTCTATCCGAAGGCGGAACAGCTCCAGATAGCGGCGAACACCACGCCGGCGCGGGTTCACCCCGCAGCTCCTGCGGCGCCCGCGCCGAAACCGGCCGCGAGCACTCCGTCGGCGCGAACCGCGGCGGTTCCAGCGGCGAAACCGGCGCCGCAGCGCGAAACGGCCCCGGAGCCTGTGACGGTTGCCCAGAACAAGCCGCCTGCACAATCGCAGAGCCAGCCGGCGCCGGCTACCGCGCCGAAAACCCTTCCCAAGACCGCCAGCAATCTACCGCTTGCGGGAGCTCTGGGCATCCCGATGGCGGGACTGGGCGCCATGCTGCTGATGGCGCGCCGACGGGCGCGTGTATAAGGAGGCGCGTCTGGGGGATCGTCCGCATGCACCTCAAGAACTGGCGAGTCTGGCTGGGCAGCGTACTCCTGGCAGGGGGCGCTGCTCTTTTAGCGTGGTGCGGGTGGGTCTGGTATCAAGCCGGCCTCGCGCAGCGGCACGCCCGGGAATCGCTGAACCGGCCGCCAGTCCAGGCGCACGTTGCGCGGGAGCATCCGCCCGCCATCCATCGCGGCGACGTCGTTGGCGAACTCGCGATTCCGCGCCTGCATCTCTCGGTTATGGTGCTGGAAGGGGCCGACGACCAGATCCTCAAACTGGCGGCGGGCCATATCCAGGGCACCGCCCTGGCGCCGGGAACCGGTAATATCGGGATTGCCGCGCACCGGGATACGTTCTTCCGTCCGCTACGCTCGATCCGGCCCGAAGACCTGATCACGCTGAAAACGCCATCCGGCGTCAGCCGTTTCCAGGTGAGCGACACGGAGGTGGTGCCGCCTACGGATGTGCAGGTGCTCGACCGCGCGCCGGGCCGCGACCTGACGCTCGTCACCTGCTACCCCTTCCACTACATCGGTCCGGCGCCCAAACGGTTTATCGTGCACGCGCGGCAAGTCTCGTGAAAACTCGCTGGATGCGCCCGCGGTTGCGGTAACCTATTCTTCAATAGTCTCGTAGTTTACAGGTATGCTTCGGTTCCGACCCGTAGTTTGGATTCTGTGGCTGGCGCTTCCCGCGCCGTGCGCCGACGGGCCGGTTGTGCCGTATAGCGTCTGCGAGATTCTGAGAGATCTCCCGAAATTTGAGACTGCTCCCATCGCGGCGCTCGGCCGCTACTCGTTCCGGGAACAAGGCCGCTGGCTGAGCGAGGATGCATGCGATGGGCCGGGGAAGCCGACCGTGCTGTGGCTGACCGAAGACGGCAAGGAGGGCCCCAAAGCGCCGGACCAGTTCGAGATTGACGCAGTCACCTTGAACCGCAAGTTCGCGGAACTGCGGCAGCACACCGCGCTCGGCAAGTTCCGCTTCGGCTCTTCCGATTATGACCGCTGGGCGGTGGTTTACGGGAAGGTGGCGCCCCGCACCGGAGATGCAGCCAGGAAATCTCCGGCCGAGCTGGTGTTCCGGGGTGACGGAGTGGTTGTGTTTCTGAATCCGTAATAGCCCTGGCGGCTATTTTGCCGTATAAATGATTCGCCAGATACGGCCTTTCTGGCTGTCGCCGACGTACAGCGAGCCATCGGGCGCCTGAGCCACACCGTCCGGACGATAGACTGCGTCGTTGGGACGCATCAGGGGCGTCTTGCCGGCGAAGCCATCCGCAAACACTTCAAAGTTGCCGGCCGGCTTGTCCCCGCTAAAAGGTTGAAAGGTGATGTTGTAGCCGGCCATTGGCATGGGCGCGCGGTTCCAGGATCCATGGAATGCGATGAAGGCGCCCCCGCGATACTTCGCCGGAAACTGCGATCCGCTGTAGAACATGATGTCGACCGGCGCCCAGTGGGCGGGGAATGCCGCCACCGGCGGTGTGAATTCGGTACATCGGCCGGCGGTCTTGCCGTCGCCTCCATACTCCGGATTGAGCAGCATTTTCTTTTGGGTGTAGTCGTAAAAGCAGTAGGGCCAGCCGAAGTTCGAGCCGGCTACCGCGCGATAGAGCGGCTCGGAAGGGCGCTCGGCGTTCTCCTTCGCGGTGAACAGGTCGGGCCAGAACTGGTCGAGCGAATCGCGATTGTTCATCGCGATGTAGACGGCCCCGCCGTGCCACGTGATCGCCGGCATCTGCCGCAGGCCGGTGGCGAAGCGCGTGCCGTTTTCCTGGGTTTGCTCCAGCTTGTTCTCGTCGAATTTCCAGATGCCGCCGTGCTTCTCGAGAATCGGGCATGGATCCTGGCCCTTGACTTTAGGCTGCCGGTCAGGATTCTGGCAGGCGTTGGACGGCGCACCGACGTTGATATAGAGCGACCCTTGGCCGTCGAACGCGATGCCCTTGTCACGATGCTGGCGCTCGCCGGGCAGATCCTTGACGATTGTCTCCGCTTCACCCGCCGGCTTCGACTCGCCCGGCGCAAGTTTGTACCGCTGAATAGCGGTGGGATGCGCCAGATAGATGTAGCCGTTATGCAGCGCAATGCCGGTGGTGCTCTCGGAATCAAAATGCTCTTTCATTTCGAAGCGGCCATCGCCATTGGTGTCGCGCAGCGCCACGACGCCACCCTTTTCCCCATTGCCCTGCAAGGCCACGAATAGATCGCCATTCGGAGCGACCGCGAGGTGCCGCGCCGGGCCGAGATCGTCCGCGGCGACGAGCGCGCAAAATCCCGCGGGCAGCTTGAGCCCGCCGTTATCGGCGTCGCACGACGGAGTGCCCGCACCGTGCAGCCACGAGTTGGTCAGCAGCAACCCGCAACCGGCCGCCAGAGCCACCACCACCCGACCGCGTGTGGGCTTCATCGAAGAAATCATTCCACTTTCTCCTATATCGATCATCGTAGCCTAGCCCGTCTCCGGCTGTACTATTCTCAAGACTGTATGCCCACACTGACGATCCGGGTAAATGAACGAATGCATACCATTTCCGCCGCGCCGGAGACGCCGCTTCTGTACGTTCTGTCGAACGAGCTCGAATTGCAGGGGCCGCGCTACGGGTGCGGGCTGGCCCAGTGCGGCTCGTGCTCGGTGCTGGTCAATGGCGTGGAAACCCGCTCGTGCGTGACGCCGGTCTCGGCGGTGGCCGGTAAATCGGTGACGACGCTCGAGGGCTTGCCGGCATGGTACGCCGCACAGAAGAAACTGGCGGGCGCGCCCGAGCTGCATCCGGTGCAGCAGGCGATGATCGACGAGCAGGCGGTGCAGTGCGGCTACTGTTTCAACGGGATGATCATCAAATCGGCGGAGCTGCTCTCGAAGAATCCGCGGCCGAGCGAGGCGCAGATCCGCTCGGCCATGAACGGCCACCTGTGCCGCTGCGGCACCTACCCGCGGGTGATCAAAGCTATACAGCGCGCAGCGAGCCGCATGGCGGCGGAGGCGGCGCAATGAAGCGCGTACGGCGGCGCGATTTTCTCAAAGCCGGCGGCGCGCTGGTGGTCGGCTTCCATTTGCGAAGCGTGCTTGAAGGACAGGAGCGCGGCGGCACCGCCGGCCCGCCCGATCCCAAGCAGGTCGATACCTGGCTGGCGATCCACGCCGACAACACGGCGACCGTGTACATCGGGTTCGCGGAACTGGGGCAGGGCAACTCGACCTCGCTGCTGCAGATCGCCGCCGATGAGCTGGATCTCGGGATGAGCCAGATCAAAACCGTGCGGCTCGATACGAACGTTACGCCGAACCAGGGCGGCACGTATTCGAGCGCGTCGATCCAGCGGGGCGGTCCGCAGCTTCGCACAGCATCGGCCGAGGCGCGGCAGGCGCTGCTGCGAATGGCCTCGAAGAAGCTCGAGGCGCCGGTGGAGCGGTTGTCCGTGGCCCAGGGCGTGGTGTCGCTCAAAGATGACCCGAAGCGGTCGGTCACATACGGAGAGCTGGTCGGCGGCAAGTTGTTCCAAGTGGCGTTCACGGGTTCGGCGCCGGTTAAGACGCCGGCGGATTACAAAGTGGTTGGCACGCGCGTGCCGCGCAATGATATCCCCGATAAAGTGGCGGGCCGCTATCTGTACATGCAGCACGTGCGCGTTCCCGGGATGCTGCATGGACGCGTGGTGCGGCCGCGGGGCCAGCGGGCTTATGGCGCCGGGGCCCGGATCATGGAAGTGGATGAAAGTTCCATCCGCTCGATTTCGGGCGCCCGCGTGGTGCGCCGCGCCGATTTTCTGGGCGTGGTGGCGGAGAACGAATGGGATGCGGTTCGCGCGGCGCGGCAGTTAAAAGTCACGTGGGATTCGACCCCGACGCTTTCCGGCAACGAGGCGCTGCATGAGCAGATGCGGGCTGCAAAGACGATGGACCGAGTGGTGCGCGAGGCCGGCGATGTCAACGCAGTCATCGGCGCGGCTGCCCACGTAACTTCACAAAGCTGTCGCGGTCCGTATCAAGCGCATGCGCCGTTCGGCCCGAACTGCGCGCTGGCCGACGTGAAAGCGGATTCGGCGCTGGTCATGTGCTCGACGCAGGATGTGTACGGCACGCGCAACAGCGTCTCGCGGCTGCTGGGCCTGCCGGCGGAGAAGGTGCGGGTGCAGTATTACGAAGGATCCGGCACTTACGGCCACAGCTGCTATGACGACGTGGCCCAGGCGGCGGCGCTGTTATCGCGGTTGGCCGGCAAGCCGGTACGCCTGCAATTCATGCGCTGGGACGAGCACGGGTGGGACAATTACGGTCCGGCGCACGTGGGTGAGGTGCGCGCCGCGGCCGATGCAAGCGGAAAGCTCATGGCCTACGAGTATCACGGCTGGCAGCACAACTGGGCCGGCGTGGAAACTTCCGCACAGCTTACCGGAATTCCGGCCGCCGAGTGGCCCCCGGCCGCGGTCCAGGGAGTCAGCGCGCTGAATTGCGGCGGCATGTACGCGATTCCCAACGTGCGCCTGGTGAGTCATCAGGTTCCCGCGAAGGACTATCTCAAGGGCGCATGGCTGCGCTCGCCCCTGGATCTGTCGTTCTCCTTCGCGTCCGAGCAGGCGATCGACCAGTTAGCGTACCTGGCGGGGCTCGATCCGTACGAATTCCGGAAGCGAAACATCACCGACGCGCGCTGGCTCGGTGTTTTGGATGCGGCGGCGCAAGCGGCAAGGTGGACATCAGGAAGGGCCGGGACGAATCGGTCCGACGGCAAAGTCGCGACCGGCCGCGGTATCGGAGTCGGGACGCATCTGGCATCCTACGGAGCGGCCGTCGCCGAAATCGAAGTGAACAAGGAAACGGGCCACGTGCGGGCGAAGCACCTGTACGGGGCGATCGATGCCGGCCAAGTGGTGAATCCGGCATTCGTGGAAAACCAGATCAGCGGCCAGTTGGTGCAAACGGCGAGCCGCATGTTCAAAGAGGAAGTGACGTTCTCGACAACCAACGTCACTAGCGTAGATTGGAACAGCTATCCGATTCTGCGCTTCGAGGAAAGCCCACAGGTGACAGCCGTGGTTGTGCAGCACCTGGATCAACGGTCGTCCGGCGCCGGCGAAGAAGTAATGGCCGCCGCCGCAGCCGCCATCGCGAATGCCTTCTTCGATGCCACCGGCGTGCGTATGAGCGAATACCCCTTCACGCCGGCGCGCGTGCTCTCGGCGCTGAAGCGCGCCTGATGCGCACTAGACGACCGTCTTTTTAGCTTCGTGAATCTCCTGCAGGCTCCAGACGCGGATCGGATCGCGGCGGCGCGCGGCGACGGCATCGGCGGCGGCGCGGGCTCCGCTCATCGTGGTGATGCAGGGAACCCGGTACGTCACCGCGGCGCGCCGGATGGCCTTCTCATCGAAAAAAGCAGGGGCGCCGGTCGTGGTGTAAATGGCAAGCTGCACCGATCCGCCTTTTAGCAGATCGACGGCGTTGGGCCGGCCTTCGTTCACCTTCAGCACCGTCTTGCAACTCAGTCCGGCCGCGCGTAGTTCCGCTGCGGTGCCGCGCGTCGCGACCAGGTTGAAACCGAGCTCCGCGAAGCGTCGGGCCACTTCCACGGCTTCCCGTTTATGGCTGTCATTGACGCTGATGAAGACCGTTCCCTTCTCCGGCAGCGGGCTGCCCGCGCTGATCTGCGCCTTGAGAAAGGCTTCGCCAAAGTTGATTCCTACGCCCATCACTTCGCCGGTCGAACGCATCTCGGGACCGAGCGCCGGATCGACTCCCTGAAATTTATTGAAGGGAAATACCGGAGACTTCACGAAATCCTGCGTCACCGAAAGTTTGGAGACGCTCAGGCCGTAATCGCGCAGCTTGCGGCCCCACATCAGGCCGACCGCGATCTTCGGCAGCGCCACGCCCGTCGCCTTGCTCACATAGGGCACCGTCCGGGAGGCGCGCGGGTTCACCTCCAGCACATACACGGTCCCGTTTTGAACCGCGTATTGCACGTTCATGAGCCCGATCACATGCAGCGCCTTGGCCAGCCGCACCGTATAGTCTTCGATGGCGGCCAGGGTCTTTTGGGAAAGCGTCTGCGGCGGCAGCACGCACGAACTGTCGCCGGAATGCACACCAGCCTCCTCGATGTGCTCCATGATCCCGGCGATGAGCACGTCATCACCATCAGCGAGGGCATCGACGTCCACTTCGGTCGCATCCTCCAGGAAGCGATCGATCAGCACCGGACGGTCCTGTGAGAACGTGACCGCCTCGCGCATGTACTGCCGGACCATTTCCTCGTCGTAGGCGATCACCATGGCGCGGCCGCCGAGCACGTAACTCGGCCGCACCAGCACCGGGTAGCCGATCCGCCGCGCCACCGCGCACGCCTCTTCCACGCTGGTAGCGGTGCCGTTAGCGGGCGACGGAATCTTCACATCATCGAGCAATTTCCCGAACAGCTTCCGGTCTTCGGCCAGATCGATGTTCTCCGGATCGGTGCCGATGATGGGCACGCCCAGCCGCTTCAGCGGCAACGCGAGGTTCAGCGGCGTCTGGCCGCCGAACTGGACGATTACTCCGTCTGGCTTTTCGGTGTCGTAGATGTTGAGGACGTTTTCCAGTGTCAGCGGCTCGAAATAGAGGCGGTCGCTGGTGTCGTAATCGGTCGAGACGGTCTCGGGATTGCAATTGACCATGATCGATTCGACGCCCAGTTCCTGCAGCGCAAACGACGCATGGCAGCAGCAGTAATCGAACTCGATACCCTGCCCAATGCGATTGGGGCCGCTGCCCAGGATCATGACTTTCTTGCGGGCGCCGGGCTCCGCCTCGCACGACGATTCGTAGCAGGAATAGAGATACGGGGTAAAGCTCTCGAATTCGGCGGCACAGGTGTCGACTCGGCTGAACACGGCGGCAACCCCGAGCTCTTTGCGCCGGTTGCGGACGGCAATTTCGTCGGTGCCCCATGTCTTGGCCATTTGCACGTCGGAGACGCCGTAGCGCTTGGCCGTGCGGAAATCTTCACGCGTAGCCTGCGTCACGCTGGATCTCTGGAGTTGGACTTCGAAATCCACGACCTCTTTGATCTGCTCCAGGAACCAGGGGTCGATCGCCGTCCACTCGTGAATTTCGGCGACCGTGTGGCCGCACGTCAGGGCAAACCGGATGTAGTTCAAGCGGTCGGGCGTCGGGGTGATCAGTTTTTGCGTGATCAGGTTCTTGTCGAACTTCTCCGAGCCGAAAGCTTTGCCGGTCTCGAGGCTCCTTATGCCTTTCCACAGCGCTTCTTTGAAGGTGCGGCCGATCGCCATCACCTCGCCCACCGATTTCATCTGCGTGCCAAGCGTGGGATCGGCTCCCGGGAATTTTTCGAACGCCCACTTGGGAATCTTCGCGACGACGTAATCGATGGTCGGCTCGAAACAGGCCGGCGTTTTGCGCGTGATATCATTGCGGATCTCGTCCAGGCGGTAGCCCACCGCCAGCTTAGCCGCGATCTTCGCGATCGGAAACCCCGTGGCCTTCGATGCCAACGCCGAACTGCGCGACACCCGCGGATTCATCTCGATGATCACCATGCGCCCGTTCTGCGGGTTTATGCCGAACTGCACGTTAGAGCCGCCGGTATCCACGCCGATCTCACGCAGGCAGCGGATCGCCGCGTCGCGCATCAGCTGGTATTCGCGGTCCGTCAGCGTCTGCGCCGGCGCCACCGTGATCGAATCGCCGGTATGCACGCCCATCGGATCGAAATTTTCAATCGAGCAGACGATGATGCAGTTATCGGCCAGGTCGCGCATCACCTCTAGCTCGAATTCCTTCCATCCCAGGACACTTTCCTCGATCAGGACTTCGTGCACCGGCGATAACGCCAGCCCGCGCTCGAGAATTTCCGCGAGCTCTTCGGTGTTGTAGGCAATCCCGCCGCCGGTCCCGCCCAGCGTAAAGCTCGGACGCAGAATGGCAGGGTAGCCGATCTGCTCGGCGAACCCGAGACCGGCGCTCACCGAATTCACCAGCTGCGATTGCGGCGTTTCCAGCCCGATCTTGCGCATCGCATCTTTGAACAGGAGGCGGTCTTCCGCCTTCTTGATCGCATCGATCTTGGCGCCGATCAGCTCGACTCCGTACTTTTCGAGCACCCCTTTTTCGGCCAGTTCTACGGCGAGGTTCAGCCCGGTCTGTCCGCCGACCGTGGAAAGCAGCGCGTCGGGCCGCTCGCGCCGGATGATCTCCTCCAGGTAGGGAGTCGTCAGCGGTTCCACGTAGGTCTTATCCGCCAGTTCCGGATCGGTCATGATGGTGGCGGGATTGGAATTCACCAGCACCACTTCGAAGCCATCCGCCTTCAGCGCCTTGGCGGCCTGCGTGCCCGAATAGTCGAATTCGCAGGCCTGTCCGATAATGATGGGGCCCGAGCCGATGATGAGGATGCGGTGGAGGTCGTTGCGCCGCGGCATCGCTATTGCCCTCCGCTCATGAGTTTGACGAAATCATCGAACAGGTAGTGCGAATCGTGGGGCCCGGGCGCCGCTTCCGGATGGTACTGGACGCAAAAAACAGGCTCACTCCGGTGCCGGAACCCTTCCAGCGTTCCGTCATTCAGGTTCCTGTGGGTGATATCGATTTGGTTGAGGTTCAGCGAATCGGGATCGACCGCAAAACCGTGATTGTGCGAGGTGATCTCCACCTTTTGGGTGACCTCATTGCGCACCGGGTGGTTCGCTCCGCGGTGTCCGAATTTCAGTTTGTAGGTCTTGCCGCCGACAGCCAAACCGAGGAGCTGGTGCCCGAGGCAGATGCCGAAGATGGGCTTCTTCCCGATCAGCTTGCGGATGTTCCCGACCTGGGTTTGTAGCGGCTCGGGATCACCTGGGCCGTTGGAGAGAAAGATGCCGTCCGGTTGCAGAGCCAGGACATCTTCGGCGGAAGTCAGCGCTGGCACCACCGTCACCCGGCAGCCCACCTGCACCAGGCGCCGCAGAATGTTCCGCTTGATCCCGAAATCGTAGGCCACCACGTGATATTGCGCTTCCGGAGGCCGCGCCAGAACGTCTGAGGGAGAACAGGGCTCCACCGGCTTGGTCCACTCATAGCGCTCGGGGGTCGAGACACGCGTGGCCAAATCCAGCCCCGCCATCGTGGGAATGCCGCGCGCTTTTTCCACCAGCTTCGCCGTATCCTGGTCCACCGACGACAGCACGCCGCGCATTACCCCGCGCGTGCGCAGATGCCGGACCAGCGCGCGCGTGTCGAGGCCCGACACCACGGGAATCCCGTGGCGGCTCAGAAAGGCGTCGGCTTCGGCATCCGAGCGCCAATTGCTCGCGATGGCAGAAAACTCGCGTACCACGAGCCCCTCGATGTAAGGCTTCCCCGCCTCGTTATCCTCCGCGCTGGTGCCGTAATTGCCAATCTGGGGATTAGTCAGGATGACGATCTGGCCCGAATACGAAGGATCGGTGAACACTTCCTGATAGCCGGTCAACGCCGTATTGAACACGACTTCTCCGGACCGCTCGGCGGGCGCACCAAAACTCCTGCCTTCGAAGACCGTGCCGTCTTCCAAGGCGAGGATTGCAGAGTTCAAGCTAGGCTGTTCCTCCCCGGTGAGTGAGTAACTTTGATTTTACCAGGAGGAGGGGCGAAATTCTGGAGAATACCGGCGGAAGAAATCCGGTCCGCGACTCTAGCCGGGAAGGCGCATCTCCACGCCCGGCTGAGCTGCCGGCTGGGTAAAGGAACGGCCCTGGGTCCGGAACTCGTAGCGCTCGATGGCGACGGCGGCGCCTTTTTCGTTGCTGCGCACCACGCACCCGTAGATCATGAGCTTCATCGGGCAGGAGTCGTTGAGAAGCACGGGCCAGTTCATCGACACTTCGACGGGCATTCCGGTGGTGAGCATGCTCTCGGTGGTGAACCAGACGCCGCTGCTGGAGATGTTCAGCGTTTTCCCCGTGCCGGTTTCCGCGATGCGCTGACCATAGAGCATTTTGTAGCGGACCTCCTGCTCGATGTGGAAGCGCCGCTTCATCCGCCGCTCGCGCTCGTTGGAAGTGCTTTTTACGTCGTCCTCTTCGTAGTTCTCGATCACACGCACCGCCTTCTCTTTCGCAAAGTTACACTGCGCGGAGCGGGCGCTCAATACATCTTTGGTTATTCGGGTGCCGCTATCCGGGTCCTGGAGTTAACTTTTGGCGTACATGGAAAAGTTCGCGGCCTCAGTCAGTTGCGGGCAGAGTCGGGGAGCGGGGTTAACCGACTGGTGATAGTACCAAATGGCATTTTATCAAGCCCACCGTAGTACACGGTTTCGTCCTAAGGCCTCCGGGTTTTGTCGGATTTATCCACAAAAAAATTCATAAAAAAAATAGTAGACAAGCAGGTCTTAAACTGCTAGTATGAAATCAACAGACAGACAGCATCCTTGGCGGCGAGTCCCCTCCCGCCGCCATCCCCTCTGAGTGCAGGGCCCCGAGATACCCAGCTCGGGGCCTTTTTCTTGTGCTTAAAACAATCGGTCCTGGCGCCGCAGCGTGCCGAACGTGGCGATATTGGAGACCGCGAAGGCTACGCGGAACTGATTTTCGTTCCGGTTTCCGAAGCTGAAACGATGCAGCTCCACGCTGATTCCGCAGCAGTTCGTGTTGTAGGTCACCTGCGCGGTGCTGTACAGCAAGCGCGCCTGATTGTAGTTGGGTCCCTGATCGAAATCGTAGACCCCGTCGACGCCCGCGTTCCATCCGCGATGATTGGGATCGCCGAAGCCCACGCGGAAGCGGAACTGATTGGCAGGGGTAGTGAGAATGGGGTCGGTTTTGACCCGGTTATTGCCGACCGATACGAAATACTTCGACCAGCGGTAATCCAGGGAAACGGTGCTGTCGACGACGCGGCCCTGACGGTGGTCGTAGTCCGCGCGCCACTCGATGCCCAACCCGTTGAGCGGGCTGATGCGCAGGATCGACGCCACCGGCGAGGTGCTCCGCGGATTGATCAGGAAGGAGTAGGGCGTCAGCTCCGCAGTGCTCAGGAAAGTGTTGCGCTGACCGGGCACAAGCGCGCCGCCAAATGTCGGGTCAAAGTAGCGGCTTTGCCACAACTGCCAGGAGAATATCTCGGTTACGGCGTCGCCGCGCTTGGCATAGATTCGGTTGGTAAGCGAGAGTTGCAACTCGTTCGTGTTCGCCAGCAGATCATTCTCGTCGAAGCGGATGAAGCGGGTGAAGTCGTTGCCGATGCCGCCGATGTAATCATAGGTGACGCGCGGCTCGATGACGTGCTTCAGCTTGTCGCCGAAGATCGTCTTCTTCGAGAACACGCGCGCCAGGGGAGGAAAGATCAAATCCACGGAAAAATCGCGGGAACTGCGGACCAGGTTGGTGCCGATCACCTGGTATCTGGTCCGGTTCAGCGCCGTACTCGCCGATGGATTGAAAGCCTGGCTTTCGGAATAATAGGCCTCGTCAATGCCGATCCGCGGAACGAGATGGAAACCCGCGAAGTGGAACGCGCTCATCAGGTGCGGTGTGAAATCCACGCGCTTCATGAACTGCCCGGTCTGGTAGCGGTCGACGAGGGTGCCGGCTGGGGTAAAGAACGGTTCTTCGCGGTAGAGCAAGCCGGCGGCCGAGTCAAACGAATACCATAAGGGCACGCCTGAAAAGAGCTGGTCCTCCCGCTGGCTCAATTGGGCCTCCGGGAGCTTGCGAACGGTCACGGCGTTGGTTTCGAAGTGAGTCGCGAGCGTCACGGGATCGATGGTTTCAATCTCGGAGCTTTGAAAGTTCTGCAGGCGCGCCGCCGCCAGGTTGAACGTATAGTTGGACCAGTTCTTGTTCAGAAAGCCGACCGATTGCACTTCCGAGCCAATCAGTTCGCTGAACGATTCCGACCAGTTCTGCCGGAAGCGGAACGAACTGGTGTAATTGACCTGCGCGCGTGCGTTCCAGCCGTCTCCCAGGTCCGACTTCCCGGTGGCGTAGATATTCACGCCGCCATACTGCAGCGGCGGGCCGGAGGGCTGGGGCACTCCGCGGTCGCGGACGGCGTAGACAATGGCATCGTAGTCTGTTCCCGCGCGAGGCTTGCCGCGGAAATCGAAGTGTTGCGCCTCGCCGCGGGCCGTGTATTCCTGAAACCGGTAGGTAAGATCATAGCTCCGGTTAATGGCCCAGAAATATCCCAAGCCGACCATCATTCCGCGAACGGAACTGTGTCCGATGTTGGGCAGCAGGAACCCGCTCTTGCGCGGCTCCCGTTCGAGCGACTTATAAAAGAACGGAGTGTAGAACAACGGCAGTCCGCGGATGCGAAAGACACTGTGGTAGGCGATTGCACGCTCGCCGGGGATGATGTCGAACCTGGGCCCGCGCAGGGTCCACCAGGGGCTGGGAATCTGGCAGTTGGTGACGAAGCCGTTATGGAGAATGTATTTGTCACCCTGCCGCTCGGCCCAGTCGCCTTCGAAGTAAAACGGATTGCTGGAGGTGAGGATGCCGGGACGGGCCTCGATGTGGGGCTGCGTCTCGCCATGCACGTTATAGAATTTGCCGGCTTCCGAATCGGTGTTGTATTCGAGCCGGTCGGCCCATACTCTTTCCTTCTTATCGAAGTTCTGATAGAAGACGTGGCCGGTGGCGTGCAGATCGCCGGTGTCTTCGTTGTATTCGATGTCGTCGGCCTGAAACAGCATGGTGGAGCCTTCCACCTCCGCACGGCCATGCAATTTTCGCATTTTGCCATCGGCCTCCTGTGTGACCGCGGTGAAGTTCCAGCGTCCGCGCGGCGGCGCATTGGGACGGGCGGTGTTGAGAGGTTGATTGGGTTGGAGGGCGGCGGTGGTCTGGGCCGAAACGGGCGCGAGGCCCATCCATAAGAGGATTGCCGCGACGGAAATAATGCAGAATCTCCGGGAAGAAAAACAAAAATAGTGACAATTCGGAACCGATATGTACACTAGAGAATAAGGGATTCCCAGACGCCTCATTTCGGAAGTTAGCATACTTCCGATAGCAAGTCGGAGGCCAGAGAGGGGAGTTCGGTTCGACGTATGATGTGCGGATATTGCGGGCAGCGAAATTCGGAGGGCGAGCATCGTTGCCGCCGCTGCGGGCGGCGTCCGGATGACACACCGATCGGGCCGTTCACACCACACCGTGTCGACGGCGCACTGGCGGCGGCCGTAGCGCCTGCACCGGCAGCGGAGTCCGCCGGGTTTGAAAACTCCGATTATTCGCGCGCGATTCAAGGAACTCTGTTTGCCGCGCGTCCGGCTTCCAACGTTATCCCGTTTGAATCGTACGCCAGCGCGCGGGTGGAGACGCAGCCGCGAGCGCAGACCGAAGTGCCGCGCAAGCCGGCGGCCCGACGCCCCGCCTCGCGTTCCATCGAGGCGCAGGCCAGCCTGGATTTCGTTCCCGTCCCGGCGACGGCGCCGCGGACCTTAGGGACAACAGTCGAAGCGGTTATTTCCTGCGAATGGCCGGTGGCGACGGCACTCCATCGCGCGGTAGCCGCGGCGCTCGACTGGTCTATGGTGTTGATTGGCTATGGGCTGTTTCTGCTGGCGTTCCGGCTGACGGGTGGGACCTTCGAGTTCACCAAAACGAACCTCCTGGTATTTGCGGGCACATTGCCGCTGGTGGCGTTCACCTACGGCCTGTTTTGGACCGTCGCCGGCGCCGAGACGCCCGGAATGCGCTGGGCGCAACTGCGGCTGATCACGTTTGACGGTTTTCCTCTGTCCCCCAAGCACCGCATTCTGCGCTTTGCCGGTTCATGCCTGAGTTTATGCACGGTGATCGGGCTACTCTGGGCCCTGGCCGATGAAGAGAGCCTGAACTGGCAGGACCACATCTCGCGCACCTTCCCCACGCCGCTGGCTTCCGAGACACAGATCTTTCATAGGCAGTAAGACGGCTGCCGCGCTATACTCTGCCCCATGCAATGCACGCGAATACTGGCGCTCATCGCGGCGGGCTACGCGAGCCTCTACGCGCAAAACAATCCCTTCACGGACGACGCACGCCAAACCTATGCGCTGATCAAGCCGAGCCTGCTGCGCGCGGCAGAGAGGATGCCCGAAGAATTCTACTCGTTCCGGACCGTGCCGGAGGTGCGGACGTTTGGGGAGATGATTGCCCACGTGGCGGATGGCCAACTGCGCATGTGCGCCGTAGTCAAGGGAGAGCAGGTGACAGCCAATGCCGGTTCGAAGAAGTCGAAAGCCGACCTGATCGCCGCACTTCAGGCTTCATTCGACTACTGCGACCCGATCTACGCCTCGATCACGGACGCAGAAGCTTCGGCGAAGGTACGGTGGGCCCGCTGGGAGATGAGCAAGCTCGGCCTCCTCAGCTGGAATATCGAGCACGATAACGAAATGTACGGAATCATCGGCGCGTTTCTGCGGATCAAGGGAATCGTGCCGCCGTCCAGCGACCGCGGGCCGCGGCGGTAAAATCAGAGCGATGGCTTATCCTGAACAGTTCGTTGCTCCCATGCGCGCCGATCTCACTCGTTTCGGCGTGGAAGAAGCCCGCACGGCCGCCGATGTGGACCGCCTGCTGGCGCCCGGAAACGGAACCGTCCTGATGGTTGTGAATTCCATTTGCGGCTGCGCGGCCGGACGCGCGCGTCCGGCGGTTGGGATGGCGCTACAGCATAGCGCGCGCCCCGCCAAAGCCGCGACCGTTTTCGCCGGCGCCGATGAATCGGCTGTGGCGCGTGTGCGTGCGATCCTGTCGGAGTATCCACCGTCCAGCCCTTCCATGGCGCTGTTCCAGGACGGCAAACCCGTCTACGTGCTTCACCGCAGCGATATCGAACGCCGCGAGCCATTTGAAATCGCCGAGCTGCTGAAGAGCGCCTTCGACCGCTTCTGCCGAGCCTAGCCGGGCGGAGTATCCTTTGCAGATAAACCTCAACGATCTACGCGATCACTACCAGTCGCTGACCGACGAAGAGCTTCTGGAAATCGAACGCGACGATCTGACCGAAGCCGCGCGGAATTGTTATGACGGGGAGTTGGCGCGCCGCGGCCTCGCTGCCGATCAGGCATCCGCGCCCGAAGCTGATTCCGAACAAGAGCCCGAGAATTCCGATGCCGGTGCCGATGAGGACTGGCTGGCTGATGCGGCGGTAGCCTGCTCGTACACGAGCGTTCCGGGGAGCAACGCGGCTTCCGACGCGGACCACGCGCGCGACGTATTGCAGGCCGCCGGAATCCCCTGCCAGATCTCGGTGCTCGAGCCCGGTCCCAATAACGCGGACGGGCCGCAATTCCCGGAATTTCGCGTCATGGTGCCGGGCGCTCTGAACCTCAAAGCGACCAGCGTACTAGACAAGGAAATCTTCAACGTGGGCCTGGAAGCCGAATGGCGCAGTCATTTCGAAGCCCTCACCGATGAGCAGTTGCGCGCGCTTACGCCGGACGTGATCTGCGCCGGCCTGGCCGACCGCATCGCGCGACTGAAGCGCGCTTACAATGACGAGCGGGCGCGCCGCGCTACGCGTTCTTCCGGATGACCCAAGTGGTCATGCAGCGCTGATTTTGGACAACGGTGGTCTTCAGCGGGTCGGCCAGCCGGCCGCCGAGCTGCTCGGTCAGCCGGAGGAGTAATGCTTCGTCCACCAGGTAGCGCTCCGAGCCATCGGGCAGCAGGAAGCGGCGCCCCTCCAGCCGCTGCATCCGTTCTTGCATGCCGATCGTGGACGCCAGCCGGCAAAAGAACAGCCCGCCGGGTTTGAGCACGCGCCAAGTGCCGCGGAGCATGGCATTGAAGTGATTGTCGTCGCGGGCAAAATGAAGGACAGCGCTGCTGATGACCGCGTCGGCGAGCGCTTCGGCAAACGACATGGCCTCGGCGGGCTCGGCACGGAAGTTCTCCGCGGAGAGCGCGGGCGCGAGTGAACCCGCCAGTTTGCGGACGTGATCGACGGCCCGCGGGTCCGCATCGGCCGCGAAGACTTCGTATCCTTCGCGAAGGAAGTACACGAGATTGCGCCCGCCGCCGCATCCGGCCTCCAGCACGCTCATTCCCGGCACGATTCGGCCGCGCAGCAGCTGGTCAAAAAGATAAATATCGATCGGGCCAAACTGTTCCTGGATCGAGGCCATCCTGGGCGTGGAGAACCGCTTACCGCCGGGCCGACTGCGCGGGCGCGGGTGCCAAATTTTCCGAGAAGAACGGCAACACCTTGATCTCAAACCGCTGTTTGACGCGATTGGTGTGGTCGCCTTCGTAGGTTTCGAACTGGTGCGGAACGCCGAGCCGCGTCAGCGACGCATCCAGCTGTTCATTCGAAGCGGCCAGGCCGTCTTGCAGCCCGACGTCCATCATGATGGCGCGATATTGCTTCAGATTGGTGACGTACTGATCGACCATCGCCAGCGGAGAATTGGCGATCCACTTGGCGGCGATCTCGGGTTTGACCGTGCCATTTTCATTGGGCAAATCGAAAAACTTCGGAGGGTTTTGCGGGTCCGGCGACCATGCCGCCGCTTCGGCCGACAGCACGTTCACAAACACATTACCGCGCCCGCCTCTGCCGTTCCCGTCGGCGGAATCCGGTTGGCGTGCCGGAGGCCGGGGCGCACCGGGATTGTTCATTAGGCAGCACGAACTCATCGCGTAGACGCTCGAGTAGACCTCCGGGTGCTTCATCGCGATGCGAAACGTGCCGTACCCGCCCATTGAATGGCCGGCCAAGCCGCGGCTCTCCCGACTCGCGAGCGTGCGGTAATGGCTGTCGATATAGGAGACCAGGTCCCGTGTGATGAATGTTTCCCAGTCGCCGGTAGTCGGGGAATTCGAATACATGCTGCCGTTGTAAAGGGTGTACGCGTCGGGATGGACGAGGATGAATTCGTGCACCGTCCCGCCCCCCATAGTTTTGTCGGAGGTGGCGGGCACGGTCATGAGATTCCAATACCGTTCGGCGGTGGCGCCATAACCATGAAGGAAATAAACCACCGGATAACGGCGATTGGCGCCGGCCGCATAACTGGGCGGGAGGTATACGAAGACGTCGCGATCCGCCGAGTCCCCCTCCAGATTCCCCTCCAGCGACTTGCCGTGAACTTTGATTTTTTCGACCGTGCCCTGCTGCCCCCAGCACAGCGCACCGGCAAAGAAAATGACGGATGCCCAGTAGAACCGCATAACCACCTCAGGTTGCAGTCTACAACCGACGGGCTTGCGGCTTCAACGCGGAGCCGGGTTCGAGGCGCGCACGGCGCGCTCGAAAGCCCAGGCGCGGATGTGGTTGATCTGCTCGTGCATGGTGCGCGACAGCGGCACGGTCTTCGCCGCGATGCCGACCAGATCTTCTTCGGTAACAGCCCGGCTCTCCAGCCGCGCCCGCGTCACCGCGGCCACGACGCACTGTTCCACTTCGGCTCCCGCCCAGCCGTTGGTAAAACTGTTCAGCTGCGTGAGGTCGAACGCGGCCGGATCCACGCCGCGCCGCGCCAGATGAATCTTGAAAATTTCGATGCGCTCGGTTTCGGTCGGCAGGTCGACAAAAAAGACTTCGTCGAAGCGGCCCTTACGAATCATCTCGGCCGGGAGCAGGTCGATGCGATTGGCGGTCGCCGCCACGAACAGGCCCTTCGCTTTTTCCTGCATCCACGTCAGGAAGAATGCGAACATCCGGCCTTGCTCGCCGGCCGACTCGGTCGAGTTGATGCCCATCTCGATTTCGTCGAACCAGAGCACCGCCGGGGCCATGTCTTCCATCAGGCGGCACGCCTCCACAAACGCACCTTCCGCCTTTCCGTGCCGTCCGGAGAAGATTTCGATCATGTCGATGCGATACAGCGGGAGCTGAAACGCCGAGGCGATGGCTTTGACCGAGAGGCTTTTGCCGCAGCCGGGGATGCCCATCAGCAGCACTCCCTTGGGCACGATTTCGCTGGAGATGTCGTCGCGCATCAGGAAGAGCCGCTTGCGCTCGGTCAGCCATCGTTTAAGGCCGTCGAGCCCGCCGATCTCGCCGATATCGGCGCCGTCGGCGATGTATTCGATGACGCCCCCGCGGTTGACCAGCAGCCGCTTTTCTTCGAGCAGCGCCGGAATCGAGTCCGGCCCCAGCTTCGGGCTCACGGCCAGCGCGCGCCGCAGCGCGTAGCGCGCTTCGTCGAGCGTCAGGCCGAGCAATGTGCCCGCAATCTGTCTTAGGACCTCTTCGGAAGCGGTGCCGGCCTCGCCCCGGAGAAATTCGCGCAGTTCGATGACGTCGGGCGTACGCAGTTCCAGGAATAGGACGCTGCGCTCGACTTCTTCCGGAATAAATCGCACCGGCGAAGTGATAACCAGGAACTTCTGGCGGTCGAGACAGCGCTCGTAGACATCGCGCAAGCGCCGCCGGATCTCCGGCGAATCGCGCAACGGCTCGTGGAAATCCTTGAGATGAAAAATGCCGGCATCTTCCTGCGCCGCGATGAAGTCCAGCGCCTGACGCGGGCTTTGCGCGCCTTCCTGGGGAGCGCGGCCGTCCCGCCGCATCCCTTCGGTCAGAGTCCACGTCCAAACCGGCAGCGGCCCGTTCGCCGCCAGATTTTGGGCTACCTCCCGCAACAGGCGGCCGACGCGCTGCTCCTCGGAGGACCGGATATAGGTGAGCGGCCGTCCCGACTGAAAGACTTCGCGAATCGTCTGTGCCGCGCGGCTTTCCGCCGCCCTGGTATAGGGGAATGCGATGGAACCTGCTCCTTTGGTCTGCTCTCTCATTATGTACAACCGCCCGCGGCCGGAGGCCGTGCTGTTACCTGATATAATTCGAAACTTGGACTTTTAGCGCCGCCAACCGAGTTTTTCGTCATACGGAGGAATCACCCATCACGATGAGTCATCGCAACCTGGAGGAATTGCTGCAGGCTACCGGCAACCCGGTCAAACTTTTGCGGAATTCGCAGATCGGGCCTTACGCCTTCCCGGTGGTCCGTTCCGAGTTTTCCAACTGGCGCGACGAACAGCGCGCCTGGAAAGAGACCTGTGCGCTGTTCGACCAGTCGCACCACATGACCGACCTCTATGTGGAAGGTCCCGACGCGCTCCAGGTGTTTTCGGATCTCGCGGTCAACAGTTTCAAAACATTTAAGGTCAACCAAGCCAAACAATTTGTCGCCTGCAATCACACCGGCCACGTTATTGGTGACGCGATTCTGTTCTATTTAGCCGAAAACAAGTTCAATCTGGTGGGCCGGCCCCCGGCGGCCAACTGGGTGCACTACAACGTGGAGACCCAGGGATACAAGGCTAAAGCGGAGCGTGATGAACGGTCCGCCGTCAACCAGGGGCGCCGCAAAACGTACCGCTACCAGATCCAGGGGCCGAACGCGGTCAAAACCATGGAGAAGGTGACGGGCAAGAAGGCGCCCGACATCAAGTTCTTCAACATGGACGTTTTTAAGGTGGCGGGGCGCGACGTGCGCGCGCTGCGACATGGAATGGTCGGGCAGCCCGGCTGGGAGATGTGGGGCCCGTGGGAAGACGGCGACGCGGTCCGCGACGCGATCGTCGAAGCCGGCCAGGAATTCGGTATCCGGCAGGTGGGCGCCCGCGCCTATCCCACTACCTGTTTGGAGTCGGGCTGGATTCCGTCGCCGCTGCCGGCGATTTACACCGGCGCAGAAATGAAAGGCTACCGCCAGTGGCTGACCACGAAGAGTTACGAGGCGATGGCTTCGCTCGGCGGCAGCTTTGTGTCGGAGAGCATCACGGATTACTACCTAACGCCGTACGATCTGGGATATGGGGGATTCGTCAAGTTCGATCATGAATTCGTGGGCCGGCCGGCGTTGGAAAAGATCGCCAACGACCAGAAGCGCAAGAAGGTGACGCTGGTGTGGAATGGCGAAGACACCGAGCGCGCGCTCGGAACCCTGTTCCGCGGCGGCGGAGATGCAGCCAAGTACATCGACCTACCCCTGGCCAATTACGCGACGCTGCCGTACGACAAGGTCACAAAGGAAGGCAAGACAGTCGGCGTGTCGACGTATACCGGCTATACGTATAACGAGCGCGTAATGATTTCACTCGGCGTGGTCGACGTGGCGCAAAGCGAGCCCGGCACGCCGGTCACGATTCATTGGGGCGAAGAGAACCGGGGAACGTCGAAGCCGACGGTCGAGCGCCACAAACAGGTGGAGATCCGGGCCACGGTGGCGGCCGTGCCGTACGCCGAAGTAGCGCGCGTGGCTTACCGCCCGCACTGAGCCGCGGCCGCAGAGAGCGGTCACTGGAGAACGAATGGCATACATATTTCATCAAGACGATCTACCGCACCTGGAGGCTGTAGTTCCCGGCCGCACGCGCACGTTTTTCGTGAATAAGGAACTCACGAACATCGATGACATGCTCGCAGGCGTCATGAATTACGCGCCGCACGGCTCCTCGCCGTACCACTATCACGAAGTCTGCGAGCACTTTTACTTCATCATCGAAGGCAAAGGGACCGTGGAAACCGAAGAAGGCGTGCGCCCCGTAGGTCCCGGGGACATGGTGTTTATCCCGGCTGAGGCCAAGCATCGTCTGCGCGCCACCGATACCGGCCTGTTCTATTTCGAATTCCAGGCTCCCAACCGCTTCAAGACGCACATTCTGGACGGCACTCCGGACGATCTGAGGTGGAACCGCGTAGACGGACGCGTCTGGGTCCAAACGTAGAAACCGGAGACTGCCATGACCACTCAAACTCTGACCTTCATCGATACGAATAAGCTGCCGCGCGTGACGACGCCACAGGGCGAGATGACCGAGGTCTTGAACAACGCGCTAGTGGGCGCCAAGAACGTGCTCGGCATGCTGCGCTGGTTGTCCTCCGGCCAGAAGTTCACCGCCGAGGCCGCGAACCGGCACCAGCTCATTTACCTGATGGAAGGCAAGGGCCGCATCACTCTTGAAGGCAAGGATTACGACGTAGCTAAAGGCGCCGGCGTGTATCTCGGACCGGCGGAGACCGCCACTCTTCAGGCCGCCGACGGAGCGTCCCTGAAGCTGTTCCACCTGGTCGTGCCGCAGATCCCGAAGTAAGCGACAGGCGCGTCGGCAGTTATCTGACTCGGCCGAAAACGCGAATCCCGGCGCCTGACAGGCGCGGTCACACAGCGGTAGAATCTTCTAAAACATCCAGGAGGCGCATTGATGCCAAGGAAAATCCACATGTTCGCTTCGTTTATCGCAAGCGTGATCGCAGCCGGCTGTTTAGCGGGAGCGGCGTCGGCCGCTTCGGTGAACACGAAAACGACCCTCGATAGCAAGGAGCCCACCAACGATGCGCCCAATCGATACACGACCGTGGAGCATTGGGCTAAGCTCCCGGATGGCCGGAAAATGGGCTCGACCAGCGCCGTGGATATCGATCGGGACGGCACATCCGTGTGGGTGGCCGAACGCTGCGGCGCCAATGGCTGCCTCGACCCGCAGACTCGCGAAGTCAAGAAGATGGACGTGGTCTTCAAATTCGACGCGAACGGCAATGTCCTCAAAAGTTTTGGCAGCGGGATGTTCGTCGCTCCGCACGGGATCTACGTCGATAAAGACGATAACATCTGGATCACCGACTACCAGGACAACGCGCCACCGACGGCCCGCGGCCGCGGCGAACGGCGCGCCGCCATTCAGCCGGGAAGCCAGGATCCTCCCGCGGGAGCAACCGTGGGTCATCAGGTATTCAAATTCAGCCCCGAGGGCAAGCTTCTCATGACCATCGGCAAGGCCGGCGGTGCCGCGGAGCCCGAATGCTGCTATCAGCCTAATGATGTGATCGTCGCCAAGAATGGCGATATCTTCGTAGCGCAAGGCCACGGCGCGGGGAAGGACATTGTTTTCAAGTTCGACAAGAATGGCAAACCGATTAAGCATTGGGGCCATTACGGAACGGGCCCGGGCGAGTTCGATCAGCCTCATTCGCTGGCTTTCGATTCCAAAGGCCGCCTGTACGTCGCCGACCGCAACAACAATCGGATCCAGATTTTCGATCAGGATGGAAATTACATTTCGGAACTGCACCAGTGGAGCCGGCCGAGCGGGATCTTCATCGACAGGCACGACAACCTGTACAGCGCGGACTCCGAATCGGAATCGGTCTCGCAAAACCACAACGGCTGGCATCGCGGCATGCGCGTCGGCAGTTTGAAGGCCGGCAAAATCGTCGCCTATATCCCCGATCCGAACACGAAAACCCGGGCGGCCGACAAATACACCGGGACCAGCGCGGCCGAAGGAGTCGCCGTGGATGCGAAAGGCAATATCTACGGCGCCGAAGTGGGCCCGCAAGACGTGAAGAAATACGTCAAAAAATAGCCGGCTCGTTCGAGTCCCGGCTATCGCCGCCCGCTGTACCCGTCATCGTAGCCTTGCTCGAACGCGCGCCGGTACTCCTGCTGGTAAGCGGAACGGTCTCCGTAGCCCGAACGATAACCGTGATCCGCATCCCGGTAATCGCGCTGCTCGACCGGACGTGCGTCGCGGTGATGCTCATAATCCGACTGTCCGGCCGATAACCCGTCGCGATACCCGATATCGGACGCCACGTGCGATCCACTCCAGCCCTGCTCGGAGTACACGTCGTCGGAGCGATCCGCGCCGCCCCGCGAGGGACCGTAAACTTCGCTAAACCGGCCCGGCCGGGAATTGAACGCATCGTCGTATCCGGCGGTGAACCCGGCACGGTACCCATCCTTGTATCGGCCCTTGTCACCCATGCTCTTTTCGTAGCCTTCATCCGCATCCCGGGCGTCGGGCTTATACGAATTGTGGTGCTCCCGATCTTTGACGCCTTGGTGAAATCCATCACTGTAGCCGTGCTGGTAGCCGTGGTCCCGAGCCTCTATAGAATTTCCATGATGATCCGCGAA
>DATGII010000172.1:0-2329 GCA_035295805.1 Bryobacteraceae bacterium
AGCGAATCGCGCGTCGCCGCGTAGAAATTGCGCGCATTGAAATGGTAATTCCGGATGAACTCGAAGGCGTCGCCGTGAAATTCGTTGGTGCCCGACTTCGTCACGGCGTTCACCGCGCCCGCCGCGTGCTGCCCGTATTGCGCCGGCAGCGCGTTGGTCTCGACTTTAAACTCCTGCAGGGCGTCCGGGAACGGCAGGGGCAGGTTCAGGTTGTTAAACGGGTCGTTATGCGTGGCCCCGTCCAGCATATACAGCGTTCCATTGGCCATGCCGCCCGCAATGCTGAGCGCCGCCTCGCCCGGATAGTTCTTAGTGGAGATGAGGTCGGCGGGCGGGGCTTGCGAGGCCGCCCCCGCCAGATAAATCAGGTCGGTGGCATTGCGCCCGTTGAGCGGGATATCCACAATCCGCTGTGAATCGACAACCTGGCCGACGCCCGTGGTCCTCGTTTCGACCATGGTGGCGGCTGCCTCCACCTGCACCTGTTCGGTGATCGCGCCGACTTTCAAGCTGACGTCGATTGTCGGATTCGTATTGACCTGGAGCACGATGCCGGTCTGCACGTAGGTGCTGAATCCGTCCTTAGAGACATCCATCCGGTACGGGCCCACAGGCAGGTTCGTCAGCACGTAACTCCCATCCCCGCCGCTGGCCGCCGTCCGCACCAGCCCGGTATCGGTCTGGGTAACGCGCACCTGCGCGCCGGCCACCGCCGAACCCGTCGTGTCTTGCACCGTACCGGAGATCTGCGATACCGAAGTGGCCTGCCCCCATGCAATCACGCACGCCAGAAGACAGACTCCCAATATGGTTGAAAAACGCCGCATGGTACCCCTTTCGAAATTGGCGGTAGTATGACAAACGCCTGCTGCGACTGTCAAGGTAAAATGAATGAATTACCCCGAGGTGTTTTCCTTTGCAAAGTGAACCGATCATGGACCTGGCTCATCTGGGCCATCTTGAATTGCTGACTCCGAAGCCCGAAGAAAGCCTGAAATTTTTTGTCAATGTCATGGGTATGACCGAGACCGGCCGCGAAGGCGACTCGGTGTATCTCCACGCTTACGACGATTACGAACGTCACTCGCTGAAGTTGACGGCGTCGAAGCTTCCCGGAATGGGCCACGTTGCCTATCGAGCGCGCAGCCCGCAGGCGCTGGAGCGCCGCGTATCGGCGCTGAAAGGTTCGGGTTTCGAGATCGGCTGGTACGACGGCGATCTGGCGCACGGCCCGGCGTTTGTTTGTCAGGATCCCGATGGCCACAAGATTGAGCTGTATTACGAGACGCAATGGTATCAAGCTCCGCCGGAATTAAAGCCTGCCTTGAAAAATCAGGCGCAGAAATTTCCCGCGCGCGGCATAAATGTGCGCCGTCTGGATCACTGGAACGGCCTGGCCGTCGATATCGAAGCCAACCGCGAATTCTTCGAAAAATACCTGGGCTTCCGGCTCACCGAGCAGATCGTGCTCGATAACGGCAGCGAAGCCGCCATGTGGATGACCTGCACCAACAAAAGTTACGACTTCGCCTACACGCGCGACCACACCGGCACCAAGGGCCGCTTCCACCACGTCACGTACGCCGTCAACAGCCGGGAAGAAGTTCTGCTCGCGGCCGACGTTTGCCTCGAAAACGGCGTCTACATCGAGACCGGCCCCCATAAGCACGCCATCCAGCAGACCTTCTTTTTATATGTGTACGAGCCCGGCGGCAATCGGGTCGAAGTTGCGAATGCCGGTGCCCGCCTGATTCTCGCGCCCGATTGGAAGCCGATCCGCTGGACCGAAGCCGAGCGCAAGAAGGGCCAGGCGTGGGGTCTCAAGACGATCGAATCGTTCCACACCTATGGCACGCCGCCGGTCGAAGTGGTTTCGAAGCGATGAGCAAGCAAGGCCTGGTGCTGCTGCCGGGCTTCTGTTGCGATCAAACCTATTGGCAAGCTCAGGTTGATGCGTTGTCGGAGATTGCCGAGTGCAGCTGTGCGCATTACGGAGCGCTCGATTCCATTCCCGCCATGGCGGAATCCGTGCTGCGCAGCGCGCCCGATCGGTTTTCTGTCGCCGGGCATTCGATGGGCGGCCGCGTCGCGTTTGAGATCTACCGGCAGGCGCCGGATCGCGTCGAGCGTTTGGCCGTTTTCAACACCGGCACCGCCGCGCGCCCAGCCGGGCCCATCGGTCAACAGGAGGAAAGCAACCGGCGGCGTCTGCTGGGAGTTGCCCGCGCGGAAGGTATGCGCGCGATGGCGCTCCAGTGGGTGCAAGGCATGGTCGCTCCGCCGCGCTTGCAGGATCGGCGTCTCATCGAAACCATCGTAGCGATGTTCG
>DATGII010000173.1:0-20159 GCA_035295805.1 Bryobacteraceae bacterium
GCTGCCGCCGGTGCGATACGACACCGATCAGAAGAAGGTCGCGTTCTTTCGCGACCTGCTTCGCAACCTGCGGTCCACGCCGGGCCTTCGCCGCGCCGCCGTCGCCTGGTACCTGCCCATGATGGGCAGCGCCGGAACTCCGGTTCAGGACGCAAACCGGCCCGTGCTGCGGCTCAACGAACGGCCGATCGCCACCCTCATCCCGGTTTCTCCTGGATATTTTTCCACTCTCCAGATCCCGCTTCGGCGCGGCCGCGATTTTACGGAATACGACACCGCGGAGTCCCAGCGTGTCGCGATCATCAACGAGAGCGCCGCGCGCCGCTTCTGGCCTGCTTATCCAGCCGGCCCCAATCCTATCGGGCAACGGCTGCTGGTTGGTGGAATCAACCCGCACGCCGCCGAAATCGTCGGCATCGTCGCCGACGTGCATCAGGACCTCGAAACGAATGTCTGGGCCGAAACTGTATACACGGTATTCACGCAGAATCCCCAAACTGCGGCGGTCCTGGCCATCCGAACGGCCGGCAACGCGCTCGGTTCCGCCGGCGCGGCGCGTGCGCAAGTCCAAACTGTCGACCGCGATCAGCCGATCGCCGGCGTGCGCACTATGGAAGATCTGGTCGAAGCTGCCCTCGGACAGCGCCGCGTACTCGCGCCGCTGCTCGCCTCGTTCGCCTTCGTGGCGCTCGCGCTTGCGCTGCTGGGCATTTACGGCGTAATCGCCTACTCAGTGGCGCAGCGGACCCGCGAAATGGGCATCCGGCGCGCCCTCGGCGCGCAACACACCGACATCCTGCGGCTGGTGGTCGGTCAAAGCCTTCTGTTGGCCCTCACCGGAGTCGCCCTGGGCATTGCCGGCGCGGTCGCGCTCACTCGCGTCATGACCGGCCTCCTATTCCACGTCAGCCCCACCGATCCGGTTACCTTCGCTGCCGTCGCAGTCTCGTTCCTGGTGGTTGCGCTCGCCGCCAGTTATCTCCCCGCTCGGCGCGCCGCGGCTATCGATCCGATGGCCGCGTTGCGCATTTAACCGCAACCGTTACCGCTTATCCACCACGACCGCTCCGCCTTTCACCACCAATTTCGTGTTCAGCCAGTTCCAATAGCCCTCGAGTGGATCTCCGGCCAGCAGGATGATATCGGCAAGCTTCCCCGGCTCCAGCGTGCCGAGCTCATCGCCCATGTTGATGTACGCCGCTGTGTTCGGCCCCATCATCTTGATCAGATCCTTCATCGAGAACATGATGTTTAGCAGCTTCAGCTCATGGTCTAGCCCGGCTCTCGGATCGTAGCCCGTATCGGTGCAATAGCCGAGGACGGCGCCGGCATCCCAAACCGTGCGCGCATTCACCGGCATGTAGCCCGCTTCTTCGCCGAGGCGAACGCCATCGATAATGCCCTCGGGCCACGACTTGCCGTCGCGGAATCGCGGCTTGTTGTCGTTGGCGAACACCCCAAATACCGGCGTGCCGAAGCTCGCGGTCCCCAACACCATCGCTCCTGCGGCCGCCACTTTTTTCGCGTCTTCCTTGCTCGTCCAATCCTTGTTGGGCAGGTGCACCAGCCGCTTCACACCGGCATCGACCGCGGCCACCATCGCCGGCGTGCTGACCGCATGGACCTGGATCGTGACACCGTCCTTCTTGCCTTCGTCCAATACCGCGCGGAGGTTCTCCAATTCCTTGGCCGTCGGCCCCGGCGTCGGACGCAGCACGATCTCACCGGTAAACTTGACCCCCATCGCCGCCATCTTTCGGATTTCGCCCCGCGCCGCCTCCTCCGTCAGATTGCCCAGCTGAAAGAGCGCGCCCGAAGGAATAATCCGCGGCCCGTTGATCATTCCCTTTTCAATGTGATCCCGCAGCGTAATGTTCCCTTCGGCCGGTCCGCCTCCCGAAAGAATCGTCGTATACCCCGCTTCGAGCAGCGCCTGCATCTCCGCCTTCTCGTTGGGGCCGGTATTGATGTGCTTGTGCGCGTCGATGAAGCCGGGCATCGCCGTCATGCCCTTCGCGTCGATCGTGCGCCCGCTCGGGCTCGATGGCGCGCCCGCCGCCACGGAAACAATCTTCCCCGCGCGCACCACAATCGATCCGCGCGGGATTACCGCGCCGTTCGCACCGATAATCCGCGCATTGGTGATTGTGACATCCTGCGCGGCGAGCAACCCTGCGCCGGCCGCCGCCAGACAGGCGAGTCGTGCAAACTTATATCGCATCATTCGGTTTTCCTCGGACTGTGCCTGCTCAGGCTTTCAGGAGCCCTTGTACGTATGCCGGCTTCAGCGGCAACCGCCGCGCCTGCTTCCCGGTCGCGTCGAACAATGCCGCCGCGATCGCCGGCGCTGCCAGCGCATTCGCCGCTTCCGATCCGCCGCCGTAAGCGCCCACCTCGGGCCGGTTGAGCAGCACCACGTTGACCTCCGGAATATCGGCCATCCTCAGAATCGGGTAGCTCCGCCAGTCGCGCACCGTGATTGCGCCTTCGTCGAACCGCGCTTCTTCCAGCAGCGCATGGCTGATCCCCATCACCGCCCCGCCTTGCACCTGCCGCTTCAGTTGTAGAGGGTTCACGACGATTCCCGGGTCCACCGCGATCGTGTACTTCTCCACCTGGATCGCGCCCGTCGCCGGCGTCACCGCGATCTCGCACACGCACGCCCAATAAGTCCCCGAACGGAACATCACCGAGATGCCGCGGCCCCGCACCGGCTTGTCACCGGCCGCGATTGCATGATTGGCCGGCGAGGGCCGCGTCTGCCACCCCGATGCCTCCCTCACCGCCTTGAGCACTCCGATCACGCGGTCTTCGGTTGCATGATCGATGCGGAACTGGATCGCATCCGCGCCCGCCAGTGCCGCCGCTTCGTTCACCGCCAGCTCGCGCGGAAAGTTCTGCTGGTATTGTCCCGGCGTGCGCATGCTGTGATCGCGCAGCCCGATCGCCAGCGGAGATGCCTTCTCGCCTACCTGGAACGTGCCGTGCCCGCGCTCCGCCAGGATCGCCACGCCGTCATAGATCCACGGATCCTGAATGTCGTTCACCGTCGAGCCGATGAAATCCGCTTTCTCATTGGGAGCCGCCATCGTCGGCAGCCCCGCCAGGATCGCGCCCACCGGCCGGTCGTCCTGCATCGCCGGCATGTAGTGATCCACCTGGTACGCCACCATCTTGCCTTTCGCGTCCAGCCCGATTTCCACATCGGAGAACGCCGCCGGCGATTGCGTCGACCATTGAAAATCTTCCGGCCGCATCCACTGCACTCTTACCGGCTTGCCCACCGCCTTTGACAGAATCACCGCTTCGTCTTCGGCTCCGGCGTTGCCGCCGTTCGACCGCCCGTAATGGCCGGCGCCGGAAAACGTCCGCACCACGATCTGGTCGATCGATGTGCCCAGCATCTGCGCGATCTCACCCCGCAGCGCCTGCGGGTTCTGGTTATGCGTGTAGATCTGCACCGTGCCGTCCGGCCGCGCATCGGCCAGCGCCATCGTCGGACCGATCGGCGCGTGCTTCATGAATGGCATCTCGTACGTCGCCTTCAGCGTCTTCGCCGCGCCCGCGAGCGCTTTCGGCGCGTCCCCGCGGCTCTTGTCGCTCTTGGTCACCCGCGTCGTCTTCCAGTCCGCGCCCCTTAGGTGCGTGAACAGGTTGCCGTCGCCCGGCAGTCCCTTCCATTCCGTCCACTTCGTCGAACCCGCCACCTGCTGCGCGGCCTGGATCGCCTCCCACTCTGTGGGCGCCACCACGCCCACCAGGTTGCCCTTCACCACCACCTGCGCATTCGGGAACCGCTTCTTGTCCAGTTCCCCCGCCGCCACCAGCTTCGAGCCCAGCGTCTTCGGATGCACCATCCGCGCGTGCAGCATCCCCGGCAGCCGCACATCGGTCGCCCACTGCTCCTTCGCCGCCACTTTGGCTGCGATCACGCTGTTGCGGTACGGCTTCCCGATGATCGTGTACTCCTTGACCGGCTTCATTGGTGGATTGCCCGTCACCGTCAGCCCCATCGGGCTGGTCAGCATGCCGGTCACTGGGATTGTGAGGTTCAGCCGCTGCCCCTTCACCAGTTCGCCGTACGAAATCTTTTTCCCGCCGCCCGAAAATACGCCGTCTTTTGCCGTGATCTGTCCCTTCGGAACGCCCAGCCGCTTCGACCCCAACTCCAGTAGCGCCTGATACGTGTACGCCGCCGCTTTGCGGATATTCGGCGTGCCGCGCCCCAGGAAATCGAAAGCGCCGCTGCCGTCCGGCGTGCGATCTGTATCACCCATGACAACTGTGGTGATCGCCTCGAATTTCGCGCTCAGTTCTTCGGCCACGATCTGCCGGTACGCCGTAAAAGTCGTCCCCTGCCCGAAATCGCTCTTGCCCGTGCGTATCAGAATCGTATTGTCCGGGTGAATCTCGATCCAGGAACCGGGCAGCGTCGGGTCGAGCGTGTTCTTCCCTGCGGCCTTGACGGCCTTGTTCCACACCGCGCTGCCTGCCATCCCGAAACCCACCAGCAGCGCCCCGCCCGTTTGCACCAGCTGTCTGCGCGTCAGTTTGGCGCCGAAAACGTTCACGCCTTTGTCATTCGCCTGCGCCATCGCTCACCTCCCCTTCGCCATCGCTACGGCCGCGCGCTGCACGGCCTCGATGATCGCGGTATAGCTGCCGCACCGGCAGAGATGGGGCGACGGCCCCGAGTTGGTGAACGCCTCCTTGATTTGCGTAACACTCGGCTGCGCCGTACGCTCCAGCAACTCGGTCGCTTTGATCATCATTCCGTTCTGGCAAAAACCGCAAAGCGGCGTCTGTTCCTCAATCCACGCCTGCTGTACCGGGTGCAGCGTCTTCTCCGCCTCGGCCCCGGAAAGCCCCTTCTGTTGCGCCCACCGCGCCCCCAGCCCCTCCAGCGTGGTGACCTCCTTGCCGGAAGCCGCTGAGAGCGGCGTCACGCAGGAACGGATCTCTTTGCCATCGAGCAGTACCGAGCACGATCCGCATTGCGCCAGCCCGCAGCCGAACTGCGGCCCGCTCAGCTCCAGATCGTTTCGCAGGACATATAGAAGCGGAGTGTCTGCCGGCGATTGAATCTCGCGCCGCACTCCATTGACCGTCACCGTCACCATGACAACTCCTCCGTACGGATTGCGCCGATTTTGGTCCATCTTATCAGGAACCCTGGGGCAGGATGACCCGGCCTTAAGCTGTACCGACACAGTATGATCCCTTACAAACGTGGAAAACAAACGATTTCAAATGTGCGCCAAGTGGCCGTTTAATTGTGAGGAGAGGCACCGGCGTGAAACTCCATCGAATCCTTTTCGCTTGTTTGACCGTCGCAACGGCCATTGCCGCTCCCATTACGATTTCGCCGCAGAGTTTGCCGGGCGGTGTCGTGGGAGTCGCCTATTCGCAGACGCTGACGGCGTCTGGCGGTGCCGGCTCGCCGTACACCTGGGCTGTCGCCACCGGGACTTTGCCCGCCGGGCTCTCGCTGAACACATCGACCGGCGCCATCACTGGAACTCCTACCGCCGCCGCTATCTCGACCTTCACAATTTCCGCGACTGATTCGATGGCGGCGTCTGCTACCCAGGGTTTCACTGTCACCATAGCTGCTTCCTCGACGCCAACCACAATCACGCTCGCAAGCACCGTAAATCCCTCCGGCTACGGCCAGCCGGTCGGTCTGATGGCATCGGTTACGCCGGTTCCGACCACCGGTTCAGTCACTTTCTATGATGGCGTCATCGTCCTGGGCACCGTGCCCGTATCCAACGGTCAGGCCGTCCTCACCACCATCACGCTCGGACCCGGCGCTCATTCGTTGCGGGCTTATTTCAACGGACTTCCGCTTTTTGGCGCGAGCACGTCGGCGGCACTGTCGCAGACAGTCAGCGCGTTGCCCGATAACTTTTTTCGAAATTCCGTCATCAGCACGTCTCCGGCAGCCGCCGGTTCTCCGCTCGCGGTTACCGATCTCAACGCTGATGGCAAAGCCGATGTGGTCACAACTACCGGCGTGGCTCTCGGCAACGGCGATGGCACCTTTCAGGCCCTCGTCGCCACGGCCGCCGCGCCCATCGCCGTCGGCGACTTCAACGGTGATGGCAAACTCGATCTCGCCACCTCCGGCGGCGTGCAGCTCGGCAATGGAGACGGCACTTTCCAGCCGCTCATCGCCTACCCGCAAGCCGCGGGGACCGTAGCCGCAGTTGCCGACTTTAACGCCGATGGCAAGGCCGATCTCGCCACTTCGACCGGCATTCTCTTAGGCAATGGTGACGGCACGTTTCAGCCGCTGAGCGGTTATTCCTCCGGCCAGTTCAGCGTCGGATCCTCTACGATCACGCTCACACCCCAGGGCCCGGTGGTCGCCGGCGATTTCAACCACGACGGCAAACCGGACGCCTTTGTCGTGTATCAATGGAATGTCGTTCAGGCCGGCAGCAACAATTCCTGCACCGGTTATACCGCCACGCCGCTGTTCGGCAATGGCGACGGCACGTTTCAGGGGCTGTCGCTTCACCCCTCCGGCACGACGGATTCCCCTGTGCCCGGCATCGCGTTGGGTACAGCCGGCTGTCTGCCCAGTACTGTGCCGGCTCCGCCCCCACTCCTTTCCTTCACTGTGGCTGACCTCAACGGAGATGGCAAAGACGACATCGTGCTGCACATCCCCGGTGGCGTCCTGACGTATACCAGCAATGGCGATGGTACATTCGCTCACGGTGCGGGCGATGTCGTTTCCGTCGCGGCTCCCAACGGCTCTACCGGTTTCTCGTCCGCCCTGGGCGTGGCGGTGGCTGACTTCAACGCCGATGGCAAGCTTGATATTGCAGTCTCCAACCCGGATAACAGCGCCGTCGAAGTCTTCCTCGGCAACGGTGATGGCAGCTTGCAGCCCGGCGTTTTGTGGCCCATCGCCAACGCGGGCGCAGCAGTAGCAGTCGTCGCCGGCGATTTCAATGGCGACAACCGTGCCGACCTCTTGTCCGGGCTCAGCTCGCCCAATTCTCTCGCCGTCTTATTGGGAACCACGGTCGCCGCGCCGCTCAAGATCACCACTACCTCGCTGCCGTTCGCGACCATCGGCACCGCCTATACCGCCACCCTCGCGGCCGGCGGCGGCACGCCCCCGTACAAGAATTGGGCCGTCATCGGCGGATCGCTTGCCAGCGGCTTGAGCTTGAATGCCGCCAGCGGCGTGATCAGCGGTACGCCGGCCGGCGTTGCCACCGGCGGCTTTAACGTGACCGTCCAGGATAGCGGCAATGCATCGGCGCCGGCGCAGCTGCTGACCATCAGCATCGCGACGCCGATCACGGTGGCCGCCCAAAGCCTGCCCGGCGGAGTCACCGGAACCGCGTACGTGCAGCAGACGCTGACCGCGACCGGCGGCCTCGGCCTGCCCTACACCTGGACCGTTTCTTCCGGTTCCCTGCCACCCGGCCTCACACTCAATTCCACAACCGGCGTGATTAGCGGCACCCCCACCTCGGCGACCGGTAGTCCCTTTCAGTTCAGCGTCACCGCCGCGGATCGCGAGGGCCGCATTTCGGGCGCGCAGAATTTTTCGATCACCATTACCACCGCTCCCCTCGTCATTGCGCCGAAAACGCTCCCAGGCGGCTTCATCGGCACCGCTTACCCTTCGCAGACCTTGACGGCCACCGGCGGCGTCGGAAGCACATATACCTGGGCTGTCGCTTCCGGCTCCCTGCCGCCCGGGCTTAGCCTGAACACATCCACCGGCGTGATCAGCGGCACCCCCACTACCGCCGGTTCGTACCAGTTCAGCATCACCGCGGCCGATTCGCAGGGGACCATCTCGGGCGCGCAGAGCTTCGCAATCGTCATTGTGAGCCCCACTGCGCCCGGCGTCGCGCTGCAGTTTCAGCCGGTGCCTCCTTGCCGCGTCTTCGATAGCCGCAACACGGCCGGGCCTCTCGGCGGACCGTTCCTCGCCGGCGGTGTCGCGCGCACGATCCCGGTTTCCAGCGCGTGCGGCGTTCCCGCGAACGCGGCCGCCTATTCGCTCAACATCACGGTCGTGCCGCGCGCCGGCACTTTGAGTTTCCTGAGTATCTGGCCCGCCGGGCAGCCCCTGCCGCTCGTCTCCACGCTCAATTCGCTCGATGGCTCCGTCATCGCCAATGCGGCTGTTGTTCCCGCGGGGACGGCGGGCGCGATCAATGCCTTCGCTACCAATGACACGGATCTGGTAATCGATATCAACGGCTACTTCGTGCCCCCATCCTCCGGCACGCTTCAGTTCTACCCGTTGACGCCGTGCCGCCTTCTCGACACGCGGAATTCCCCCGGCACGTTTGGCGGCCCTTCGCTCGTCGCCGGCGCCGGCCGTTCTTTCCCGATCCAGAGCAGCTCGTGCGGCGTGCCGGCCGGCGCGGCCGCGTATGCGTTCAATGTGACTGCCGTGCCGCAGGGCGCGCTTGGATTTTTGACCGCGTGGCCCACCGGCCAGGCGCAGCCGTTCGTCTCGACTTTGAACTCCTACGACGGAACCGTGCTCGCGAACGCCGCCATCGTCCCGGCCGGCGCCGGCGGCGCCGTGAGCTTCTACGCCACCAATAACACCGATCTCGTTGTCGATATCAACGGCTACTTTGCGCCTCCAGGCACCGGCGGCCTGAACTTCTACACCTTGTCGCCGTGCCGCCTGGTCGACACGCGCACTGCCATCGGCGCGCTCGGCGGCCCGGCCCTGGGCGCTGGGGCCACGCGCGCCTTCCCTCTGCCGCAGCAAAGCTCTTGCCAGTTGCCAACTGCTCCCGCGGCCCAAGCCTACTCGCTGAACGTGACCGTGGTTCCGCAGGGCGTGCTGGGCTTTCTGTCCCTCTGGCCTTCGGGCTCCTCGCAACCGGTGGTTTCCACTCTCAATGCGTGGAAGGGTCAGGTCGTGGCCAACGCCGCCATCGTTCCGGCCGGTCCCAGCAGCTCGGTCAGCGTGTTCGTCACCAACACCACCGACGTGATCATCGACACCAACGGCTACTTCGGGCCGTAGTTTGCCGGCGCCAAAGGCCGAAGGTCACGACCGTACTCTTCGAAAGAACTGCCGCACGTCGGCAACAAACAATTTGGGTTGCTCAAATGCGGCGAAGTGACCGCCCCGCGGCATGGTTGTGTATTGAACCAGGTTGAAGCCTCGCTCCAGCGCGCTGCGGGGCGGAGCCAGATTGGTCATCTCCCGAGGAAACGCCGCGTATGCCGTGGGCACCTCGATCTTTCCTCGCGCTGGCCCACCCTGCCCCTCCTCTCTGGCGCCGCGGTAAATCCAGACCGCCGTCGGAGCGGAATCCGTGACCAGGTACACCATCACGTTCGATAGCAGGTCATCCTTGGTGAAGACGCTCTCGATGTCATCGCCGGAATCGCTCCAGACTTTGAGTTTTTCGATGATCCATGCCGCGGTGCCGACGGGATTGTCGGCCAGCGCGAAAGCAACCGTTTCCGGCTTATTCCGCTGTTCGCCCGCATAATCGCTTTCCCGTTGACTGAACGCGTTCGCAGCGCGCCTCCAGGCTTGCTCCTCTTCGCTTACTTCGGTGTCGCCGGCCGGGGGCACGGTCGCGGCATTCAGATGGATTCCCGCCAACTCTCCGGGGTACTGGACCGCGAGCTGGATGGTAATCACACTTCCCCAGTCCCCTCCCTGGGCTCCGTACCTTCGGTAGCCCAGGACTTCCGTCATCAATGTATGCCACATCCGGGCGATGCTCACGAGACCCACCGGCTTCCCTTTCGGTTTCGACGAGAAACCAAAGCCCGGCAGCGAAGGAATCACCACATCGAAAGCGTCTTCCGGCGCGCCGCCAAACCGGGCAGGGTCCGTCAATGGGCCGATCGTTTCCAGGAACTCGACGATTGACCCGGGCCAACCATGCGTCAGGATGATCGGAAACGGCCGCGGTCCGCGGCCCCGGACATGCATGAAATGGATATCAAAGCCCTCGATCGGGGCAACAAACTGTGGAAACTGGTTCAGACGCCGTTCCGTCTTGCGCCAATCGTAACGGCTTGTCCAATAAGCGACCAGATCTTTGATGTAATCCCAGTTGGCGCCGTAGCTCCAATCCGTGGAGTCAAGGCGCTCGGGAAAGCGCGTCTCGCGCACCCGCTTCCGGATGCGGTCAATGGTGGCTTGCGGGATATCGACTCGGAATGGCCGACTGACCGGATTGAATGCCTGCGGGAATGCGCGCCGCCCAAATACTCCGGCAACCATACCTGCCAGGTCGCGCCGGGTTATTCTGCGGATCGCGTTCCTGCCGGCAAGTAATCGCATAAGTAATTCCACGACATTCTATAAGAGCGCAAGCCCCGCTGCAGCACCGTTGCCAGTGCGATTCACTTTATAAGGCGTGTGTAGCCGCATTTCCCTCTCCGGTGCTAGACTAATCGCTCGTGGCCGAAGCCCCGAAACATCAATATCAAATAGATTGAGGAACAAATTCGGAAAAATTTATGAGCCAGGAGAGTTTGGAAGCACTCCTATCGAAGACCACTCCGGTTAAGCTGTTACGGAATTCAGCAATCGGCCCTTACGTTTATCCGGTTGTGCCCAGCGAGTACACCAACTGGCGCGACGAGCAGCACGCCTGGCAGCACAGCTGCATCTTGTTCAACCAGTCGTATCACATGACTGACATGTATGTCGAAGGCCCCGATGCTCTCAAGCTGCTCGAAAATCTCGGCGTCAACACGTTTAAGAACTTCACTCCCAACAAGGCGAAACAATACATCGTCTGCAGTCCGGAAGGCTACGTGATCGGCGACGTCATCTTGTTTCATCTGGAGCAGAATCTCCTCAACCTGGTCGGCCGGCCCTCGGTCCACAACTGGGTGCAGTACAACTGCGAAATCGGCGGTTACAAAGCCAAGGTGACGCGCGACGAACGAGCGGCGGCGCAGAAAGGTCCCGTTGTTCGCAAAACTTATCGCTACCAACTCCAGGGCCCGGCCGCGCCCAAGATCATGGAGAAGGCGCTCCGAGGGCCCGTTCCTGATGTCAAGTTCTTCCATATGGCAACTTTCACCATCGCCGGCAAAACCGTTCACGCTCTGCGCCATGGCATGGTGGGCCAGCCCGGCTTTGAGCTGTTCGGTCCGGCGGCCGATGGCGACGCTGTCAAAGATGCGCTCGTCGAAGCCGGCCGCGAATTCGGCATGCGCTTATCCGGCGCGCGCGCCTATTCGTCCAACACCCTGGAGTCCGGATGGATTCCCTCTCCGCTGCCGGCCATCTACACCAGCCCGAAACTGAAGCCTTACCGCGAGTGGCTGCCTGCCAACAGCTATGAAGGGATCGGCTCGCTTGGCGGCAGCTTCTATTCGGATAAGATCGAAGATTACTACCTGACGCCCTACGACCTGGGTTACGGAGCAACCGTCAAATTCGATCACGACTTTGTCGGCCGCGAAGCGCTCGAGAAAATCTCCCGGAATCCCAGACGCACCAAAGTCACGCTGGCTCTGAACACGGATGACGTCATGAAGGCCATCGGCACCATGTTCCAGCCGGCCAATCGCGCCAAGTACATCGATTTCCCGTCCGCCGTCTATGCCACCTGGCCCTATGACAAGGTCACCAGGAACGGCAAGACCATCGGGATTTCCACCTGGGTCGGCTACAGCTCCAATGAAGGCAAGATGCTGACGCTCGCGATTCTCGATAACGAATACGCCGGCGTCGGCAATGACGTTACGTTTGTCTGGGGCGAGCAGCCCGGCACCGGATCCAAGCCGACCGTCGAGCCGCACGTTCAAATGGAAATGCGCGCCACCGTAGCTCCGATCCCCTATGCGGAAGTGGCCCGCCAAGCATACCGCACCGTGAAAATGTAGCGCGCCTCATTCGGAGTCCAATCGATTGGCGCTTACACGCCGCGCGCCCGCGCCTCCGCTCCTTGGAGCAGCGGATAGGTGCGACGCTTTCTGCACCGACAGACGCAGCGCCGATTCCTGGGGAAGCGACTCCGCCAGAGATGACAGGAGTGCTGCGGCTTGTTGCCGGTGCTGCTCGGAGGACCGGCGGTCGCCGTCGACCGCGCACACATGCGCCGCTTCGGCGTGGATCCTCCACGCAACACCTGGCACCTCTCTTGCCGCCAATGCCGCAAATGCCTGGTCCAGGCAGTCTCGGGCTGCCGCCGGGTCTGGAGCAACGCGCGCCTTCATTTCCCAAGCCAGCCCCTGAAGACTGGGATCCGCCGAACCCGCCGCCCATTGCAGGAAAACTTCAGACTCGCCGCGGGCCCGCTCCAGATCCCGCTTCGCCAGCCACGCTCGGCTGGTGCCCAGGCGCGCCATCCCACGCCAGTACCAGTCCATGAAAAACCGCGGCTGCTCGGGCCGGTCGCAGACACGGGACAACGTCGCAATCGCCTGGTCTGCGGCCCCCAGTTCAATTTGCGCGAACGCCGCCGTGAGAGCCGCCATCGTGCGGACTTGTCCCCCCGGCTCCTCGGCGCTCCCCCGCAACAGTTCCCCGGCCAGCCGCAACGCTCCCTCGAAATCGCAAGCATGAAAGTGAAGCCACGCCAAATGTGCTTCAAAAATTCCCAGCCACGGCGCGTTCTTGTTCTTGCGCGCTGCGTCCCTCCCGGCTGCCAGCGCTTCCAGCAGTTCCCCCCAGCGGCCCAGATGCAGCAACGAGTGAGCCAGCGACGAATGCGCCGATAGATACACCACCAGGCTGTCCGTCTCCACCGCCTTGGCGATCCCCGCTTGCGCCGTTCCCACCGCATCCGCGTAATCGCCCTGGATACACTGCACGTGCGCGTAGAGGATCTCGTAGTAAGCCGCCAGTTCCTGGCTGAGCTGGCGCAGTTTGTCCCGCGCCGCCGCGCAGGCCGCGGCGTCCGATGCATCCCATCCGTTCGCGACAATGTGCCAGCACGCCGCCAGTAGTTCGGTGCGCGCGCGCAGCAGCGAATCGTCCACCGTCCGGCTCACCTCGGCAGCGCGGTCGCAGACGGTAATGCAGCGCGCCGGATCCAGGAATGCCAGCGCGCGTGCGACGCGCGTCAGCGCGTGAACTTGCGCCTGCTTCAGGCCGCGCTGCGCTGCCAGCTCGGCCGCCCTCCGGTCGATATCCGCCGACTGCAGCATCTCCCCTTGGGCATACAGTGAATCGCTGATACGTTCCAGTATCTCGAGTTCCAGCTCGCGCGCGCCCTCCGCCCGCCCGTCTACCGCGAGATCCAGCGCACGGTTGAGCATCTGGATTGATTCTGCCGGCGCATACCGCCGCATCGCGCTGGCGGCGCTTTGAATCAGATAGCGGATCGCCTTGCCCGAATCCTTCCCCTCCTCGAAATGAAAGGCCAGTTCCGAGGCCAGGGCCGGATCCGCGCCGCCGGGCTGCGCTTCCATATGCCGGCCGAGCCGTAAATGCAGATGCCTTCTTTGTGTAGGCTTGAGCTGCTGATAAAGCACCTCGCGATACAGTACATGCTTGAATTCGTACTCACCGCCCGCCGAGCCGTGCGCCCCTGAAGACGGCGGGGCCGGCTTGACGAATCGCTGGTTGCTCGCAAGGCCTTCACAGATCTCTTCCACCTGCTCCGCATCCATCTCCAGCAACGCGCTGACGGCGCGCGCCGGAAAACGCCGCCCGATTACGCTGGCCGCTCGCAAAAGCTGCCGCTCGGGCGCCCCCAGTTGCTCCAATTGAGTCTCGATCATCTGCTGCAGGGTTTCCGGGATGCCCAGACGCAGATCCTCGGCCGGCCGCGTCAGCGTTCCGTCCCGGTCGTCGATCACACCACTCTTCAAAACCCGTTCCAGAATCGCCCGCATGAATAGCGGGTTGCCGTCGGAGTGCCGGTGGATCGGTCCGGCGAGCTTCTTGCTGATGCTGCTCCCCGGAAACGCCGCTGCCAGGTATTCTTCCACGTCGGCTTCGTTCAGCCGCGCCAGACTGATTTCCCGGCATAGCCGATGCACCAGCAGGTCCTGCTGCAGTAGCTTCAGCGGACTCCGGGAAAGAATCACATCGACCGGACGATACGTCGCCACCACCATGAGTTTCGCCGGCGTCCGGCGGCGCGCCACTGCCGACAGCAAATCCAGGGTCGCGTTGTCCACCCATTGCAGATCCTCCAGGATGAGCACCAGCGGCCGAACCGTCGTGAGAGTCTCCAGAGCGTCACACAGCTCACGCATCATCCGCTCGCGCGTGGCGCCCAGAATTTCCCGCCGCAGCCCTTCGCTTTCTTCCGCCTTCACGGCCGCCGGAAATTGCGCCAGCCACGTCGGCGCCTGCGTCGCGAGCACCCGCAGCACCTCGCCGCCGTCCGGCTTCCGCATGAGCGAGCCAATGGCGTCCAAAACCGGATAATACGCTTCCTTCCAGGCAAACCCTTCGACGCATTGGCCGCGCCCGATTCGCAGATTTGGATCCGCGATCTCATGCTGCGCAAAAACGTCCACCAGGCTCGTCTTGCCGATCCCGGCTTCGCCGGTGACGAAAATGAGCTGGCGTTGGCCCCGCGCACAAGCGTTTAGACACCCGCGCAGTTCCGCCAGAGACCCGCCACGCCCGACCAGCTCCCCGCCTCCCGTCTCGGGCGCGTTCGCTGCCTCTCCCGCCCGGCTTTCCGCCGTAACCGGCGCGATGAATCGATAGCCGCGTTTGGGAGATGTTTCGATGAACTGGGGCGCCTTCGCTGGATCGTCTAGAATTTTCCGGATTTCCAGAATATACGTTCGCAAAACCTCGGGTTGAACGTAAGTTTCCGGCCATAGTGCTTCCAGAATTTCCTCTTGGGGAACCACGCGGCCGGCATGTCTCACCAGGTACTGGAGTACTGAAAAGACCTTTGGTGCCAGTGAGATCCGCTTGCCGCCGCGCCATAGACATTGATTTGTAATATCTAGCCGGAAAGGAGGGAAATTCTGCAGGATGTGGGCCAAAGGACGATTATACAGTCACTCGAAATTCCACGAAAATTTCACGGAACCCTCACGGTTCGAAAACGCACGGTCGCCATAATTGAACAACCGCACAAAGAGATTTTCCGCCAGCCAGCCGCGTTCGCCGGCAGGAAAACAGGTTCGGAAACCGGAGGAAAAACATGGGTACACAGAGCCAACCGACCACAGGATCCCCCGCCGCTTACGCCAGGCCGGCTTTCGGCGCTTCCGTAGCGCCTCTGGAGGCTGACCGCCGCTCCAGCCGCCGCTATTCCATCGATTTGGCAGCTTGCTGCGAAATTCGCAACCGTCTCGGCAAGGTGGTGAGCAGCACCGCGCGAGTCGTGAATATCTCAAGCGGAGGGATTCTCATTCATTGCCAGGACCCGTTGGAGGCCTCCTCCAAAATCCGGGTCCGAATCGAGTGGCCGGCCCTTTTGCATGGTATAGTGCCGCTGGCACTCCACATCGAGGGCTGTGCCCTTCGCATGGAGCGCAATTGCGTAGCCGTGAAAATCCTGAAGTCTGAATTCCGAACCCGGTCGGCCGGCCCCGCGCAGCTCGGAACCGTACCCGTCCGATAGCCCAACTATTTGTCCGGGTTGAGCCCCCCCGTGATGTGGTGCTCGAGGAAATCCTTGTTGTTTTCTTCGCAGGAGTACTCCATGATCTCCCAATCCGGCCGCAGCGTGAATGTGCGCGTGTTCTTCCAAGGCTTGCTGTAATACACCGGGTCATCGATCTGGATTTCGTAGGCGATGTGGCCGAGATCCGTCCGCGTGAAACGCTCCACCACGTGCAGCTTGTCGCTGTGCGGATGGCCAATCGTATCGAGGCGCGTCTTCCCGTTGAAATTGATGGTGTCGACCACCAGAGTGTCGCCATCCCAGTGCCCGACCGAATCGCCGAACCAGGTCGGCTCGATATCGCGATGCTTACGCCCGTCGGTCGGAATCACTTTGAACCATGTGTTCTGCTCGTAGAGCAGCGCGACGTATTTGTCGTTCTGGATGATCTGAATGGGATCCGGTGAGTTCATCGAGCGGATCAGTCCGAACGGCAGGCAGCTGCCTGTGTAGTCGCCCTTGGCCGGATCGTAGGCTTCCCACACCCGCTTCCCTGCAGCCGTGAAGGGAAGTTCTTTCGGCGGCGGTCCCGGCGGACCTTTCTTCTGCATATCGGCATTGACCTTCCGCTCCGGCAGCGAGGCGTCCGCCTGCTGGTCGCCGTTGCGCGTCGTAACCGTCATGTCAGGAACGTAGGGCCGCTGCCACAAGCCGCTAAGATCGGGATGGCCGTTCAGCTTTGGCGCCGGCCCTTCGGGGGGTTTCGGAGCGCGGCCTTGACCCACCGCCGCAGCCGGAACAAAGGCCGCCGCCATTAGCGCCGTCAGCATCCAGTAATTTAAGCGAACTTTCATTTCCAAAGATCTCCTTCTCGATGGGCACACTGCCGGTGTTGTGCTGCGTGCCCGCCGAGATTTCGCAAAAGTCGGCTACTTTTGAGCTGCGCCGGCCGCTTTCGGACCACCATCATCGGCCGTCCCTGAGAACACTTTCCTTCCATCCGGCAGCTTCACCGCACGGCTGTCGCAGGTGTTGGTCGCATCCTTGGCGCGGAACCCTTCGATCGTCACCTGGTCGCCTTCCTTGAGAGCATTCTTGGTCCAGCCGTTCCGGGTCAGCGAATTCGGCGGGCCGCCCTCGCACTGCCACTGGGTCACTTTGCCGCTTTCATCCTTCGCGGCAATGTAAATCCAGATGTGCGGGTTCATCCAGTCGATCTTGGTCACCGTGCCTTTGAGGGTCACGGGTTGCTTGTCGTCGAACTCGGCCGCGAACGAATGATGCGCCAGCAGCGGCGTCGCGGAGATCAGCAGACCGAAGCCTGCCGCCAGAAGATTCAGCTTTGCTCTCATCGCACTTCCTCCAATGTTGAACTTGGTACTGACGCTACTTGCTTGGACCACCGTCGGTCTCGGCATTTCCCGCGAACACCTTGCGCCCATCCGGCAGCGTGACCCGGCGGGCATTGGCCAGGTTCGCTCCGTCCTTGGCAACGTACCCTTCCACCGTGACAGTGTCCCCTTCCTTCAACGCGGTGCGCCGCCACCCCTGGCGGACCAGCACGTTCGGGCTGCCCAACTCGAAATTCCAGTTGGTCACTTTGCCCTTATCGTCCTTGACATCGACGTAAAACCGGGCATGCGGGTTGGTCCACTCCAGCTTGGTCACCGTTCCCGTGATTTTGATAGGCTTGTTCTCGTCGTATTCGGCCGCAAACGAGTGATGCGCCAATGCCGGCAGCGCCGCCAGCAGCAGGCCGAAACCGGCCGCCCAAACGGTTAACTTTGCTCTCATCCTTTCGTGACCTCCCGATCCCTTTTTATGCACGTCGCGCCGATTCGCTCCCTTTGTGGCGCTTCGTCCGGCAGCGCGGTTACTCAATGAGGGGGAATAGACAAACAGCGACCGCCCGTACGGTGCGATCATTCTATTATTTCGCCCCAGTGAGTGTCAAGCCAGGCGACACCCGCTGACCACTTATAAGCTGCTGCGCTTCAATAACTTACGGCTTCTGCCGGGCCGAGCTGACCGCAGCCACGGTTTGCCGGCAGGGCTCGGCTCAAATACGTAAGCACCTGTTATTTCAAATGCTTACGGCCTTAACATAAAAACTTCTTCCCCACCGCATCCATTCTTTCGATTGGATTTTCCGCACCCAACCCCGTAACCTGAAGGCCAGTACAGGGCTGTACTCGCCGATTCACCGACCTCGAATCCCGGACCCAGGCGTCCTTGAGCTTTGCACTTTTGCGAACGGAGGACGCTTGTCTTTATTACTGCTCGACCGGGCCAGGGAAGGTCACTCCCGCTACCGCCTCAGCGACGGAGCGGCATTGATTCCCGCGCAGCCGCCCGCCGCCGGCGAACAATATCGATTCCACTTCGCTATGAGCAAGTGCATCGGCTGCCGCTGCTGCGAAGTGGCCTGTTCAGAGCAGAATGACAATCCGATCGAACGCAGCTGGCGGCGCGTGGGCGAAATCGAAGGCGGCGCATACCCGTTCACCCAGCGATTTTATCTGTCGATGGGCTGCAATCATTGCCTCGACGCCGCGTGTCTGCGCGGCTGCCCGGTCGACGCGTATCGGAAAGATGCGGCCACCGGGTTGGTGCTCCACAGCGCCGACACCTGCATCGGCTGCCAGTATTGCACGTGGAACTGCCCGTATGGCGTGCCGCAGTACAACCCCGAGCGCGGCGTCGTCGCCAAGTGCGACATGTGCTACGGCCGTCTCGCCGAAGGGCTCGAGCCGGCGTGTGTGAACGCGTGTCCGCAAGGCGCCATTCAGGTTGAACTCGTGAACATTGCCGAATGGCGCGCCGATCACGCTGCGGCGAACGCGCCCGGCATGCCCGCCGCCGAGTATACCGTTTCCACCACGCGGATCACGCTGCCGGAGAAACTTGCCGCGACAATGGAAAAGGCCGACTACCACCGCGTCCGGCCCGAGCACCCGCATATCCCGCTGGTATTCATGCTCGTGTTCACGCAGCTCGCGGTCGGCGCATTCCTATGTTTGCCGATTTTTGGCATTACAGGCTTCGCCGCCGTGGCCGCGCCGCTGGCGGTGGCCCTGCTTTCACTCTCATCATCCATGCTGCACCTCGGCCGCCCGATACACGCTTACCGAGCCATCAAGATGTGGCGGCGTTCCTGGCTGAGCCGCGAGGTGCTTGCATTTTCGTTGTTCGCAGGCGCCGCTGCGCTGTGCGCGGTTCTACCCTGGCGCGCTCTCACTGCCGCCGCGGCGCTGCTCGGTCTCGCCGGCATCACCGCCAGCGCCTGTATCTATCTCGTGCCCGCCCGGCCCGCGTGGAACAGCAAACATACGCTGGCGGATTTCCACTTGACCGCATGGCTGCTGGGCCCCCTCTTCATGGCAGCCCTGGGCGCACCCATACCGCCAGTCCTGACGCTCGCTGCCGCGTCAACACAGTTGCTCAACCTGGTGACCCGTCTGATCGGGCTCAGCAGCTCCGAGGAATTCGAGTTGCGTGCTTCGGCGCGCCTCCTGGGCAATGATCTGAAGCACCGGTTGACCCTCCGCATCGCGCTGCTGATCGCCGGCGGCGTGGCCCTTCCGCTGCTGCATCTGCCGGCCGCCGCCCTGCTGGTGGCGCTCACGGGCGAACTGCTCGGCCGATACCTGTTCTTTGTTTCCGTGGTCCCGCGCAATATGGCGGCCTCGTTCCTGCGCAAGGAGGCCGCGTGAACCTGAAACGCGCCCTCGGCCTCGACATCCTGTCCGACCGCTACGCCTACGCGCACGACCCGGCGCACGGCTGGATCTCGTCATCGCGCGTGGCGGATCGATGGGTTCCGACCACGTGTGGCTACTGCTCCGTCGGCTGCGGCATTCTGATCGGCGTCAAAGAGAGCCGCGCCGTCGCCGTGCGCGGCAACCCGGATCATCCGGTCAATCGCGGCAAGCTCTGCCCCAAAGGGCTTTCCGAGCACCACACCCTCGCCGCCAAGACGCGCGCGGAATACCCGCTGCTGCGCAAAGCCGGCAAGTTCGCGCGTGTCGGCTGGAACGAAGCGCTGGACACAATGGTCGCTCGTTTCCGTGAGACCCAGAGAAAATACGGCCCCAATTCGCTCGGGGTGCTCAGCACCGGCCAGTTGGTCACGGAAGAGTTCTATGCGCTCGGCAAGCTGGTGCAGCTCGGCCTTGGCTCGCGCAATTACGACGGCAACACCACGCTCTGCATGGCCAGCGCCGTCTCCGGCTACAAGCGCTCCTTCGGCAGCGACGGACCCCCGGGGTCCTACGAAGATCTCGAAAAAGCTGATCTGATTCTGCTGCTCGGCGCCAACATCGCCGACAACCATCCAATCCTGTGCGCGCGGCTGGAGCGCAATCCCAAGGCCACCGTTATCGTCGCCGATCCGCGCGTCACCAAGACCGCCATGCTGGCCGACATCTACCTGCCGCTGAAACCTCGCAGCGATATCGCCCTGCTCAATGGCATCGCTCACATCTTAATTCGCGATGGCCTGATCAATCGCTCCTACATCGAAGAGCACACGACCGGCTTCGCCGAACTTGCTGCCGCTGTCAACCGCTACACACCGGAGCACGTTGCCGCAATCACCGGCCTGTCCATCGACCAGATCGAGCGCGCGGCTTTGCTTTACGGCCGCGCCAAGTCTGCGTT
>DATGII010000174.1:0-17560 GCA_035295805.1 Bryobacteraceae bacterium
TCCATACAGAGATGTACGCCAGATTCCGCCTCAACGGTGCCAGTGTCCGGCCTATTGCGGCCGGATCGAGCACCCGGATCCCGGGCAGACGCGCAAAGCGATCGATGCCTTTGATCGACAGATTCAACAGAGGCACCTGCAGAAGCTTGTCATAAAAAGTAGGCATTCCCATGCTGCCCAAGATCTCGTACAAGACCACGGTGCTCAGCCCGTACAGCGCGCCGAAAATGATGCGTCCCAGTTCGGTGCGCGGTGAGGTCGAGGGGTCGCAGAAGAGCAGGTGCATTCCCAGGAACACGGAAATTGGAATATACGAGTCGTAGAAGAAGTAAATACCAGTCGCGGCGTGGTAAAGGACGCCGAACACGTAAGTCGTCAGCACGGCCGACATGGTCATCGAAGTCACGCCGAAGAAGATCTGGCCCGGCAGTCCGATCAAGAATAGCACCAGGTACATTTGCGGCGGATAGAACTGCGTGTTCGCAATGTTTTGGCCCCACGTAAGGTCGCTCGCGCCGGCCGCGAGCAGGACCAGCGAAAAGACCGCGAGTGGAAACGAGGACGGATTAAAGATGTGCACGCGCCGCCCGTCCTTGTTCCAACGGATCAAATCCTTGGCGGCCAGCCCAAGCGCCACCATCACGAACTGCAAATAGAACCAATCGGGCTTGAACCACAGGAACAGGTTGATGCTGAAGACCACGGGGAATTGCGCGAAGCCAAGCGTGTACGTGTTACGGCGCGACCAGCCGAGCAGCATGTCGAACGCATATGCGAAGATCACCTGGGCGACGATGAGATAAGCCGAGGCGTACACCTGCCGCCAATACCAGCCCCAGTAGACCAGCACGGCGCCTTGCGCGCAGGCTTGCAAATAATGCTGCCTCCGCAAAATGACTTCGACCCGGAGGGCCCGCCCGCTGCGCCGCGTCTGTAGGAACAGGGCCGCATTCCACACGCAGAGGACGGCCGCGGTTGCAACAAACGTCCACAGCAGCCTGGGATTCTGGTGAACGGAAGCGACAATTACGAGTCCGGCCAGACCAGCCGTAAACGCAAGCGGAATCAGCAGCACCCGCCTGCCCGGCTGGGCTCCCGGATCATCGCCTAGTGAGCCCATGCTGAATTCCTACCAATAACACAACCGCCGCTCACGCCGGGCTCGGACCGGCGCGCTCCCGCCGTCCAGGCCGCACAGAATTGCCCCGCGGGACGGCCTCTCATGTATACGGCCAGTTCCAGCGCCTATCCGGACAACAGGTTCCAGCCGAAATCGTTGAAGCCGGCGTGCCGGCGATTCTGTTACATTGGGGAAATCACCGGCGCGTGCGCGCATTCCCCAACCATGTCCACTGCTGGCGAAAAGTTTCAACAATTGGTTTCGATCATGGCCAGGCTCAGGGCGCCGGGCGGATGTCCGTGGGACCGCGAACAGACGTTCGACAGCATTAAGCCCTATACGCTCGAGGAGACATATGAGGTCCTCGACGCCATCGACCGGCGCGATTGGGACGAGCTTCGCGAAGAACTCGGGGACTTCCTCCTGCAGGCGGTGTTCTATGCTCAGATGGCCGAGGAGCAAGAGCTGTTCGGTATCGCCGATACGCTGGATGCGGTCAATCAGAAACTGGTTCGGCGGCATCCGCACGTTTTCGGCGAGGAATCGGCCGAGACCGCGGGCGATGTGAAGCGCATCTGGGGCGACGTCAAAGCCGCCGAGCGAAAGAAGAAGGGCAAAGAGGAAGACAGCCTGTTGGCATCCGTGCCGCGCGCGATGCCGGCGCTGGTCGAGGCGCAGCAGATCTCGTCGCGCGCTGCGGGCGTTGGTTTTGATTGGGAGAATGCCGAGCAGGTAATTGAAAAACTGCACGAAGAACTCGGCGAGCTCGCAGAGGCACGGCGCGGGGCCTCGCAGACCGATCTGGAAAATGAGATCGGCGACCTGCTGTTCGTCCTGGTGAACCTGGCGCGTTTCGTCAAGGTCGATCCCGAGCAGGCGCTGCGCCGCACCAACACCAAATTCCGCGACCGCTTCGGGTATGTCGAGCGCAAGCTGGCCGAACGCGGCAGGAAGCCGCGCGATTCCAATATCGAGGAAATGGAGCAGCTGTGGCAGGAAGCGAAACGGTGATCGCCGTCCGCCGGCTTCTCGCTCTTGCCGAATTCTCCGAAGCCGTCAAGCTGCAGCAGTGCGTGTGGGGGTTCCCCGATAGCGAATTGCTGCCGCTTCGATTTTTCGTGGTGGCCAATCGGATCGGGGGGCAGGTCTTCGGTGCGTACGATACGGACAGGATGATCGGTTTTTGCCTGGCTATTCCCGGCGTGAAGGCCAACGGCGTAGCGTATCTGCACAGCCATATGTTGGGTGTGCTGCCGGCGTATCGGAATGTAGGGGTGGGCCGGCGGCTTAAGCTGGAGCAGCGCGCCGACGCTCTGGCACGCGGCATTCAGCTCGTGGAATGGACATTCGATCCATTGGAGATCAAGAACGCATTTTTCAATATCGAGCGGCTGGGCGCCATCGTCCGCCGCTACGAGGAGAACGAGTACGGCGCCCCATCCAGCCCGCTCCATGGCGCCCTGCCGACGGATCGCTGCGTAGCCGAGTGGTGGATTGCCAGCCCGCGCGTCGAGCAGGTGCTGGCCGGCCGGCAACCCGATCGGCAAACCGAAGAGCGCATCGCCGTCCCCGCGGAAATCGGCCGCCTGCGGAGCGAAGATCCGGCGCGCGCCCGCCGGATCCAGTGCTCCAATGCCGCCCGTTTCCAGGACTGCTTCGCGAGAGGACTGGCGGTAGTGGGATTCGAGCGCAGCGCCACCGAAGGCACGTACCTGCTGGGGCTCTCGCAATGAAGATCGAGTGCATCACCCTCCGCGAAATCCGCATGCCGCTGGTGCATTTCTTCGAGACCAGCTTCGGGCGAACCACCGAGCGCGCCATTATCCTCGTGGAAGTCCAGAGCGAGGGATTGTCCGGATGGGGAGAGATTACAGCCGGTGAGCACCCCTTCTATAACGAGGAGTTCACCGCCGCCGCGTGGATGATCGTGCGCGATTACGTGGCGCCGCGCGTGCTTGGGCGGGATCTGGCGAGCGCCGCGGATGTCGCTCCTCTCAGCGAGGGAATTCGCGAACACCGGATGGCGCGCGGTGGCCTGGAAGCGGCGGTCTGGGATCTGGAGGCGCGCCACCGGGGTGTGCCGCTGTGGAAACACATCGGCGGAGGCTCGCGCCGCGAGATCCCATGTGGCGTTTCCATCGGGATTCAGAACTCCGTTGAGGAGCTAATCGAAGCGATCCGCGGAGAACTGGCCTCGGGTTATCAACGGATCAAAATGAAGATCAAGCCGGGCTGGGATATCGATGTCGTCCGGCGCGTGCGTAAGTGCTTCCCTGCGATCCGGCTGATGGCGGATGCCAACTCGGCCTATTCGCTGGCCGATGCGGAACACCTCTGCAGACTCGATGAATTTAATCTTATGATGATCGAGCAGCCGCTCAGCCATGATGACATCATCGACCACGCCGAGCTGCAGGCGCGCCTCGCAACACCCATCTGCCTGGATGAATGCATCCGCACCGCGCACCATCTGGAACAGGCAATCCGCCTGCGTGCCGGCAAGATCCTGAACATCAAGCTGGGTCGCGTGGGCGGCTTTCGCGAGGCGCGGCGGCTGCACGACGTGGCGCAGGCCGCCGGTCTACCGGTATGGTGCGGCGGCATGCTCGAATCCGGCATCGGGCGCGCGCACAACATCGCGCTTTCGACTTTGCCGAATTTCGTATTGCCCGGCGACGTGTCGGCGAGCCGCCGCTACTGGCAACGCGACATCACCAATCCGGCCGTCGAAGTGACGGCGCGCGGCACGATTGAGATTCGTGACGCGCCTGGATTCGGCTACGAACTCGACCACGACTACATTCGCCACATCACGGTACGCGAGGAGAGCATCCATTGAGCGGATTCTCCACTCTGCTGCGCCAGAATCGCAACTATCGCTACACCTGGATCGGCCAGATCGTCAGCGAGATCGGCGATCATTTCAATAACGTTGCGGTGTTCAGCCTGGCGCTCGACACCACCAGGTCCGGGTTGGTAGTAAGCGGCATCATGCTGTCGCGCGCGGTTCCGGCGATGTTGATCGGGCCGCTGGCCGGCGTGGCGCTCGACCGCCTCGACCGCAAGCGCGTCATGATCGCCAGCGACCTGGTTCGGATGGTGGTGGCTGCGTGCTTTATTTTCACGATTCACGAGAAGAGCACCTGGCTGCTCTACGTCCTCAGCGCTCTGCTGATGATGGCATCGCCTTTCTTCACCGCCGGTCGCTCCTCGATTCTGCCGACTATTGCCACTAAAGAGGAGATTCACACGGCCAACTCGCTCACCCAGACGACCGGCTGGATCACCCTTACGATCGGCACGCTGCTCGGGGGAATCAGCGTGGCCCAGTTCGGCTATCACTGGGCGTTTCTCGGGAATTCACTTTCGTTCGCGGTTTCGGCACTCTGTATTTCGCGGCTCTTTGTGCAGGCCGGCGGCTTCCGCGCGGCGCGCAAGGCTCTGACGGAAGCCGAGGTGGTGCGGCCGTGGCACGAGTACGTCGAGGGGTTGCGCTACATGCGCGCGCACCCGCTGATTCTCGGCATCGCGCTGATCGGCGTCGGCTGGGCCACCGGCGGTGGCGCGGCCCAGATCCTGTTCAGCGTCTTCGGCGAGCTGGTCTTCAACCGCGGACCGGAGGGCATCGGCTTTATCTGGACTGCGGCCGGCATAGGCCTACTGTGCGGCGGAATGGTGGCGTACCAGCTGGGCCGGCGGCTGAAATTCAACGGCTATAAGCGTGCCATCGTATTTTGTTACATCGTTCACGGCGGTGCATACATCGTGTTCAGCCAGATGCAAAGCTTCGGCTGGGCGCTGGTCTTCATCGCGCTGTCGCGGGCGGCCGTTGGCATCAGCTCGATACTGAATATGTCGCAGCTCCTGCGGCACGTCTCCGACAACTTCCGTGGGCGCGTCTTTTCAACCATGGAATCGATGCAGTGGTCGGTGATGATGATTTCGATGACGCTGGCGGGCATCGGCACCCAGACGTGGAATCCGCGCACCATCGGAGCCATTGCCGGCGCACTCAGCTCGACTACGGCAATTTTTTGGGGATGGGCTCATCTGACCGGCAGGCTTCCGCAGCCGGCGCCCGAGGGCGTGGAGCCGGAAGAAATCGAAGTTCATGGCGAACCCACCGTCTGATCTCTCCGGCAAAGTGATCCTGGTCACGGGGGCGGCCCGGCGCATCGGCCGCGGCATTGCGCTGCGGCTGGCGCAAGAAGGCGCGCGCGTCGCCATTCACTACGGAGGCTCGGAGGCCGAAGCGCGGCGCACGGCTGCCGAATGTGGCGGCGCCGGATTGTTCCGAGCCAACCTGGAAAGCGTCGCCGAGATCGAGCGCATGTTTCGCGATCTTGAGCAGCGGCTGGGCCGGCTCGATGGCCTGGTGAACAATGCCGGACGCTTCACGCGTTTCGACCCGCTGTCGATAACCGAAAAAGATTGGGACTGGATCCACTCGGTGAATTTGAAAGCCGTGTTCTTTTGTTGCCAGAATGGCGCGCGCCTCATGCAGAAGACCGGCGGCGGGCGCATCGTTAACATCAGCTCTCTGGGCGGCATCCGTCCCTGGGCACAGCATGCGCATTACTGCGCGTCCAAAGCCGGAGTGATCATGCTGACCCGCGCGCTCGCGAAGGCCTTCGCGCCCCGGATTACCGTAAATTCCGTAGCTCCAGGCGTCATTCCATTCGAAGATATTGACGAGGGCGGAAAGCGATTAATCGCAGTCACGCCTGCTCAGCGCGGCGGCACGCCCGCTGAAGTTGCAGAAGCGGTTGTGTATTTTCTCAAAGCCACCGAATTCGTCACCGGCCAGTTGCTGGCAATCGACGGCGGCCTGAGCCAGCGCTGAACCCGGCACGCCGCGCGTGAATTCCGCCACGTGGCGAAACCCACATCGGAATCCGCATTGCTCCTACTGTGCCGTTTTGACCGCGCTCTGCCCCATGTCTCTCGCGGGCGCTCAGGAGGAGCTTTGATGCAGAAAATTCGAGATGTTGCGCTGTTGGCGCTTGCGTCTATGGCGGCGTTTGCGCAGGCGCCGACGGTAACGGCTGTACTCGACGCGGGTGGGTACACTTCGAATCTCGCCCCGGGCAGCGTCTTTGTCGTGAAAGGCAGTAATCTTTGCTCGACCAGTGTTTCGGTGACCGGAACTCCGTACAGCACCGCCGCAATGGGGGGCGCCGCCATCCGCCTCACGCCGGCCGCAGGCGGGAGCCCGTTGGATGCCTACATGGTCTACTGCTATAACTCAGGGGGTGTCACGCAACTGGCGGCGGTGATCCCCAGTAGCGCAGCGCCTGGAACTTACAACCTGACTGTTACCGCCAACGGAACCGCCGGCGCCGCGTTCGCCACAACCGTGGTGGCACGCAACTTTCAGCTCATGACACAGCCGGCGACGGGCAGCGGCCGCGCGCTCGCGCAGAATGTCGTCTCCCAAACGCAATACGACGTCAACGGTTTCACGACGCAGCCGGTGCCCGGCCAGCCATTTCAGAGATCGCCCGCAAAAGCATCGCAGGTCATGATTGCGTGGGGTACCGGGCTGGGCGCGGCCGCCGGTTTCGACGCCACGGCTCCCCCCGGCCTGGACTTCCTGGCGCAGGGTCTGGACGTTAAGGTGATCGTCGGCGGCATGTCGATTACGCCGAGTTTCGCGGGCCGGTCGAATACCTGGCCCGGCTTGGACAACATCGGTTTTACTCTTCCCGCGAACGTCCCCACCGGATGCAACGTGCCGTTACAGGTGAGTGTGGCGGGGCAAATGAGCAATCTGACAACGATCTCGATTGCCTCCAACGGAAGCGCATGCAGTGATTCACAATTCGCTCCGGCAGTCCTGAGTAAATTGGATTCCGGCGGCAGCATAACGGCGGGGTATTTCAATCTCACCGGCTTCAACACCAACCTGGCCTTTCAAGGACAAAACCTGGCGGTTCGGATCGAAGGCGCCAGCGGCGCGTTTGCAAAGTATACGGCCGATACCATCACGCAGTTGCCGAATGTGTCCACCACGGGCGGGTGCGAGGTCTTCCAGACCACAACTACAGGCAGCGCCGGTTCCGGCGTAAGCAACTCGCTGACGTTTCTGGATGCGGGTGCCATCTCTTTGAACGGACCGAATGTGAGTAGCAAGGCGCTCACGGAGAGCCGCAATGTCTACACGTTGAATCTGGGAACATCGATGACTGGTTCGGGGACGCCTCCGATTCCCGGCCTCAATCCGTCGCCACTAATCACCTCAGGAACCTACACCCTCAACGGCGCCGGCGGAGCCGACGTGGGCCCCTTCACCGCCAGCGTTACGATCAACCAGCCGCTCACCGTAACAGGCGGGCTTCCCGCGACTGTGAACCGGAGCCAGGATCTCACAATTGCGTGGACTGGCGGGAACAGCTCCGATGCGGTCGTGATCGCAGGAACTTCTTCCATCCTGACCACCGGAACGGTGCAAAGCGGCACCTTCAACACCGCCACCTTCGTGTGCACAACCACGGCGGGCAGACAAACGTTCACCGTGCCCAGCTCGATTTTGCAGCAACTGCAGCCCACGACCGGCGGGACCAGCATCGGAGTCCTTACTGTGTCCAGCACCAGCAGCCCGGCCGCCGGCAATGGCCTCTTCACTGCGCCGCTGAAGGCGGGCGGAAATACGGATTTCGCGCTCTTCACTGCTGGAATCGGAACCGCCGCTACTCCGACCTACCAATAAGCCACCATCGGACGGCGCCACCGTCGGCGCCGTCCGGCCTCCAGTCCCTCCTTCCCATCGCCTCAGTACGTTTCATCACAATCTTGCCAAAATTGTGCGATTTCGTACGTCGGATAGTTCGAGAAAACTATTGCGCTAGAAAATGTGTCACGTTCCAATACCTGGTGACACAGTTTTTACACTATTTGCGCGTACGTACGAAGGAGCTCCTGTGAAACGTTTCTCGATGTCGATTGTGTCCTCGATGGCAGCTGCCGCGGCATTTGCGCAGGCGCCTACTATCACGGCCGTGCTTGATGCAGGCGCGTATACGTCGAATCTGTCGCCGGGGATTGTATTTGTCGTCAAAGGCACTAACCTTTGCGGGACCAGCGCGACAGCGGCCGCGCCGGCTCCCTACACCACCGCGCCCATGGGCGGCGCTTCGATCAGCCTCACTCCGGTGGCGGGAGGCGCCGCAATCAGCGCCTACATGGTCTACTGCTACAACGCGTCCGGTTTAACACAGTTGGCCGCGGAACTCCCCAACGGGACCGCACCGGGCGACTACAACGTAACGGTAAGCTCGAACGGCAGCACCAGCGCGGCATTTAAGACGACGGTCGTCGCTCGGAAGTTCGAGATCCTGACGTTGTCGGGCAGCGGCAGCGGAAGGGCCACCGTTACCGACGCGAACTACCAGGTGAACAGCTTCACGACCAGCAGCGGCAAAGCACCGGCCAAGCCGACCGGAGCCCTGATCGTGTGGGGAACCGGGCTGGGCGCCGCGGTCGGATACGACGCAACCGCACCCGCGGCACTTGATTTCCTGGCCCAGGGTGTTGACGTGAAGGCAATTGTCGGGGGCGTGGAAGTCACGCCTTTCTTCGCCGGACGTAACAACGTTTATCCGGGCCTGGATAATATCGGGGTGCCTCTCCCGGCCAACGTGCCTACCGGCTGCACCGTTTCGTTCCAAATACGCGTAGCCGGTCAACTGAGCAATATGACGATGATCTCGATTGCTCCCGACGCCAATTCCTCGGCTTGTGTGGATCCGCAATACAGCCCGTCGGTTCTTAGCAAGCTGGATAGCGGCGGCGTTCTCAACATCGGGTATTTCAACCTGACCAGTTTCGCGAGCAACCTGAGTTTTCAGGGCCAGAATTTCTCGACGCGGGTGGAAGCGGCCAGCGGGGCATTCGCACAGTACACCTCCGACACGATTACCCAGATTCCTAATCTGGCTTCGGCAGCCAGCGGCACCTGTTCGGTTTACACCGCCACGACGACGTCGGCTGGCGGCGGCCCGGTGAGCAATCTGAAGTATCTGGATGCCGGCGCTATCACGTTGAACGGTCCGAATGTAAGCAACAAGGCATTCACGAAGACGAACAACGTTTATTCCCTCGCCCTGGGAACGGCGATCACGGGAGGCAACCTGCCGCCGATTCCGATTCCAGGCTTCAACTCACAGCCATTGATTACCGCCGGAACGTACACCGTGGCCGGCGCCGGTGGCGCTGACGTGGGTGCATTCAGCAGCAGCATCAACATTCATCAGCCGCTCTCCGTCACAGGCGGCCTGCCTTCCACGGTCAACCGCAGCCAGAATCTCACGCTGAATTGGACCGGAAGCGGTAGCGGTGATGTGGTGATCATCGCCGGAACGTCGTCAGTGCTGGTAAGCGGAACTCCGCAAAACGGCACGTTCAACACCGGAACGTTTGTCTGCACGACCACCGGCGATAAGCAAACATTCACCGTGCCGTCTTCCATCCTGCTGCAGTTGCCGGCCAGCCCGGCGGGGGGCGCCCCCGGGTCCAGTGTAGGAACCTTGGAGGTTTTTAGCACAAGCACGCCCACCACGGGAAATGGTCTGTTCACGGCGCCGCTGACGGCCGGAGGCAATACGGACTTCGCTCTGTTCACCGCGGGAATTGGCACCACCTCGCTGCCGACCTACCAGTAGCTGAAAAGGCTGGGCGCCCGCGCGAGCCGGCGTCCGGTTCTACACTGAAAAGATGTTTCTTATTATTTTGGGGCTGCTGCTGGCAGCCCCAATTTTTTCGCAAAGCGCGCCGTCACCCCTTCAGGCGTTCTTCAACCAGGCGTTTGAAGAGGAACTGCGCGACAGCCCGGAACTCGCCACTGGCGTCGGTCGCCACGAGTTTGACGATCGATGGAGCGATTGGTCCAAACCGGGGCGCGACCAGCGGCGCGCGCATTGGCAGCATCGGCTCGAAAACCTACGCACCTTTCCGCAGGCGAGTCTCTCTGCGCAGGACCGGTTGAGCGCGCGCTTGATGGAATACAACCTAAAGCTGCAACTCGAGGCGTTCGATCTGGAAAACCAGTTGTTCGCGGTGTCGCAGCAAAACGGGCTGCATAACCGCATCTACAACACGATCGACCGCATGCCTGCCCGCACCGTGCACGACTACGAGAATATCCTGGCGCGCTTGCGCGCCGTGCCCGCGTACATCGATCAGAATCTTGCCATGCTGGATGAGGCCATCGCGCGCGGCATGACCCAGCCGAAGATCGTGGTGGACCTGGTAACCGCGCAGGTCGACGGGCAAATCAGCCAGAGCCGGAACGACACTCGGCTGCTGGCTGCTTTCCGCGCATTTCCCAATTCGATTCCCGCGGATGAACAGACCAAGCTGCGCGCTGAAGCCGGCGACGTCTATGATAAGCAGTTTCTCCCGGCGTGGCGTAAATATCGCGAGTATCTGACCGGTAAATATGCGCGCAGCGCTCGCGCGACTGTCGGTGTGAGCGGCATTCCGGATGGGCAGAAGGCGTATGCGACTCTTACCCGCCTGTACACCACCACCGGTTCAACTCCTGAGGAGATTCACAAACTGGGGCTGGCGGAAGTCGATCGCTTGGAAAACGAGATGCGGCAGGTGATCCGCCAGGCCGGTTTCAGCGGCAGCATCGCGGATTATGAGCGCCAGCTCGAGTCTTCACCCGCACAGCATTTTCACAATAAAGAGGAAATGCTCGCCTATTGCCGCAACGTCGCGAAGATCGTCGAACCCGAGCTGCCGAACCAGTTCCGGCACATTCCGCAGCTGCTCTACGGCATCCGCATCATCCCGGTGGAGCGCGAAGCCTCCACCGCGACCAATGCGCAGGCGCCTTCGCCGGATTATACGGTCCCTGGCTGGATGAACCTGAATACCTACCAGCCGGAAAAACAGGTGAAGTACGACAAACAGGCGCTGGTGCTGCACGAATCCGTCCCGGGCCACATTTTTCAATTGACGCTCGCCCGCGCGCTCACCGGGCTGCCGGCCTTCCGCCGCTTCTACTCTAATAGCGCCTACGTCGAAGGCTGGGGACTGTACGCCGAATCGCTGGGCGCGCAGCTCGGGGTCTATCGTGACCCCGCCGACCATTTCGGGCAGTTGGCCAGCGAACGTTTCCGCGCTGTCCGGCTGGTGGTCGACACCGGCATCCATTCCATGGGCTGGAGCCGCCAGCAGGCCGTGGACTACTTCAAGACGCATGCGCCCAGCGAGTCGCTTGCCGAAGTTGATCGCTACATCGCCTGGCCGGCCCAGGCTCTCTCTTACAAGATGGGCCAGCTCAAGATCCGGCAACTGCGCGCGGAGGCCGAGCAGAAGCTCGGTTCCCGCTTCGATATCCGCGAGTTCCACGACGTGGTGTTGCGCGACGGCGTGTTACCTCTCGATTTACTCCAACAGCAAGTAGAGGAGTGGCTGCGGGCCGCCCGGTAGGACTGCTCGCTATACTGGGTTAGTGCGAATTCGGTGCTTCTGGTGCCTGATCGCGACAACCACTGTGGCGTTGTGCGCCCCCGTGTCGCCGGCGAGCGCCGTCTATCAAACGCGGCGCACCGAGTTGGCCAAGACCGCGCCCGATGGCGTGATCGTTCTGTTTGGACGGCCCGATCGGGACAGCGACGATGTCCGCGATGGGTTCTTCCAGGACCCGAATTTCTATTATCTGACGGGCTGGAAACAGCCGGGCGCGATTCTATTGATCGAGGAAACGCGCCAGGTTCTCTTCTTACCCAAGCACAACCTCGATCGCGAGAAGTGGACCGGCCCGCGCGCCGCCCCCGATGATTCCGGAATCGAATCACTTACCGGTTTCGATACAGTGCTTCCGGTCGAGCGGTTTGAAGGCGAATTGCAATCCGCGCTGGAGCGTCATTCGAAGATCGATACGGCCGGCGATGAGGCTGCGGCGCGCCTTCGCGCGCTGGCCCCCATGCGCGACGTCGTCGACGCGCAACGCGCGCTGGCGCGGCTGCGGATGGTCAAGTCCCCGGAAGAAATCGAATTCTTGCAACACGCGGCCGACGTGAGCGCCGCCGCCCATCAGGCTGCCTGGAAACGTGCTGCGCCCGGTGTCTACGAATTCCAGGTCGCCGCCGCCTTCACCGCTTTCTATCTCGATCACGGCTGCGAACGCGCGGCCTATCCGCCGATCGCAGGCTCTGGTCCGAATTCCATCTATCTGCATTACCAGCGCAACGAGCGGCGCATGGACCGCGGCGATTTGCTGCTCATCGACGCGGGCGCCCAGTGTGCCGGCTACTCGGCAGATATCACCCGCACCATTCCGATCGGGGGCAAATTCAGCAAACGCCAGCGCGAGATTTACGAAATCGTGCTCGGCGCGCAAAAAGCGGTCATTGCCGCGATCAAACCAGGGCTGATGATCGGCACGCGCGCTGCCAACAGCATCTATCAAGTCGCCTACGACTACATCAATTCTCACGGCACGGATCTGCATGGCGATCCGCTGGGCAAGTATTTTACCCATGGCATTAGCCACCAGATCGGCCTCGACGTGCACGACGCGAGCGATCCCGCGCTTCCGCTGGCCGAAGGAATGGTGATCAGCGTTGAGCCCGGCATCTACATTCCGGAAGAGCACATCGGCATTCGGATAGAAGATATGGTGCTGGTGACCAAAGACGGCGCGCGTGTGCTGACCGCGTCGCTTCCCCGCGAGGCCGGCGACATCGAAAAGGCCCTCGCTCCATGAGACTGCGGTACATCGGACTGCTGGCGGGCGTGTTCGTGGTGGCCTGGTGGGCCAGCGTGGATTTTGGCGCCCAGGTCGATAACTACTCATACGACGAGATGTTCCGGCGCTATCAACCGCCCGCCTGGACGCCGGAATCCGTCGTGCTCGCCATTGATGAAGAAACGCTCGATGCCACTCCCGGCGGCATGACCAATATCCGCGGCGCCCTCGCGCGGGCTTTGCGTGTCGTGGACGCCGCTTCTCCGAGAGCCGTCGTGGTGGACCTGATCCTGACGGATCAGCGGGACGGCGCCGTGGACCGTCAATTGGCCGATGCCTTTCGCGCAACGCCCAACCTGGTGCTTTCTTCCATGATGCTGCCCGATCGTTGGGAGCGTGTGAACCCCGCCTTCGCAGGCGCCGCAGCGGCCATCGGCCACGTATCGGCCGAGCCTGACGAGCATGATTCGGTCACGCGCGTCATTCCGCTCGATAAGCACATCGGCCACGAACAGCGTTGGGCAATTGCGCTCGAGGCGTTCCGGCTCACTCACGGCGGATTGATTATCGAATCACCCGAAGATCTGCGCGTCGGATCGACCGTGATCCCATTCCGGCGCACGCCCGACAACGGGCGGCTCATGCGGATCCGCTATGCTCCCTCCGGTATTCCCACCGTTTCCATGAAGGCTGTGCTCGAAAACCGCAGCCGGCCGCGCGACTTTGCCGGCAAAGTTGTGTTTGTCGGTGTAACGGCGGGGAGCGAGGTCCGCGACCGGTTGTATACGCCCTATGCGCGCGGTTACACCACCACCGGCATCGAAATCCACGCCAATGCATTCGAAACCATGGCGCAGGGCCTGTTTATCACTGACTCTCCAGAGAGTTGGGTTTTGCTCTTCAGTCTCGTGGTCGCCGCCGGTATCGGCCTCGCGTTTGCGTGGCTACCTGGTTGGAGAGCCTATGCCGCCGCTGTAATGCTGCTCGTGGCGGCGTGGTTCACACCCTATTTTTTCTTCACGCATCGCATCGTTTTTTCCTGGGCCGCCAGCGCCGGGCCTGTCACCGCGTGCGCCATCGCCGCCGCCGCCTGGCAGCATCTGGTCGTGCGGCGGAGCCTGGTCCGGGCCGAGATTGACCGTGCCCGCTACCAGCAGGCCATGCATTTCGTTACGCACGAGATGCGCACTCCATTATCGGCGATCCAAGGTTCGAGCGAGCTGATTTCGCGCTATTCACTCACTGAACAGAAGCGTAAACAAATCGCCGATCTGATCAACTCCGAGTCCAAGCGGCTGGCGCGCATGATTGAAGTATTCCTCAATGTAGAGCGTCTGTCGGCCGGCCAGATGCAGCTCAAGCACGAGGATATCCCGATCAAACAGCTGGTGGACACCTGCCTCGAACGCACCCGCCCGCTCGCGGATCGCAAGCACATCCGCGTCACGCTGGAGCCGATCGGTGACGATCTGCGGGTGACCGGCGACCGCGAGCTGATGGAATACGCCTGCTACAATCTTCTTACGAACGCCGTGAAATACTCGCCTCAGAACACGGAAGTGACGGTGTCGGGCTGGCGCGCGGACGATCGGATCCGGGTCGCGGTTCGGGACCAGGGCATCGGCATGGATCAGAAGGAAATCAAGAAAATCTTTCAGAAGTTCTATCGCACGAAACGGGCGGAGGAATCGGGCGAAGCGGGAACCGGCATTGGTCTGTCGATCGTGCAGCAGATCGTCGAGCAGCACGGCGGCGCGATTGAAGTCGTCAGCAAACCTGGCGCCGGCTCCTGCTTCACCCTGGTCATCCCGGCCGTCGTGGACCGTGCGCTTGGCGCCGCCCGGCCGACCACCGCCCAGCAACACTGATGCCGAAGCTTCTCCTCGTCGAAGACGACCCCGCCTTGCAGCTCACCATCCAGACGGCTCTGGAAGAGAAGGGCTATGCCGTGGATGCCGTGTTCACCACCGGCGAGGCGCTCGACCGGCTGACACAAGAAGCGTTTCCCATTGTCATTTCCGATATCTACGTCGACGAGCGCACGGGGCTCGACGTGCTGGATGCCGCCAAGCGCAAAGACCCGCGCTGTGCCGTAATCCTCATGACCGGTCGCGGGACCGTCGAAACCGTAATGGCCGCCACGCGCGGCGGCGCCTTTGACTATATCGCCAAACCTTTTGATCTGGACGTGATGCTCGACGCAGTGGAGCGCGCGATCGCGGTGCGCAGCGACGACGAGACCGAGGCCGAGGAAGAGGATCTGCCGGAGACCGAAATGATCGGCGTCTCGCCTGCCATGGTCGAGATCTATAAAACCGTGTCGCACGTCGCCCCGACCGATGCCACCGTCATCATCGAAGGCGAGACCGGTACCGGCAAAGAGCTCGTCGCCCGCATGATCCACCGCTTCAGCAGCCGCAGTCATCACCCGTTCGTTCCGGTCGATTGCGCGTCGATCGCCCCCTCGCTGCTCGAAAGCGAATTATTCGGCGCGATGCGCGGCGCATTCACCGGCGCCGATCGCGACCGCGCGGGCGTCTTCGAAGCCGCCCATCGCGGCACTGTCTTTCTCGATGAAATCGGCGATATCGAGTTCAACTTCCAGTTGAAGCTGCTGCGCTTTCTGCAGGAGCGTGAGATCCGGCCCGTCGGAGCTCCCCGATCGAAGGAAGTGGACGTGCGTGTACTGGCCGCGACTAACCGCGACCTGCAGAGTCTGGTGGATGACGGCAAGTTTCGCGAGGACCTCTGGTTCCGCCTCAACGTGGTTCGCATCGTGATGCCGCCGCTGCATGAGCGCCGCGTCGATATCCCGCTGCTCGCCCGCTTTTTCGTGAACAAGTACAACGGCCGCTACAATCGCGATGTCAAATTGATGGATTCCGGCGTCAAAGCGCTGCAGGACCACACGTGGCCGGGCAATGTCCGCCAGCTCCAGCATGTGATCGAACGGCTGGTGATCCTGGCCGACCGCATCGACTCCGCCTCGGTCCGCGAAGCCCTGACCGCCATGGAATCGCGCGAGAGGCCGGTGGACACGCTGGCCGAAGCCGAAGAGGATCAGATCCGCCGCGTCCTCGCCGCCACCGGTGGCAACAAGAGCAGAGCCGCCCAAATCCTCGGCATCGAGCGCAAAACGCTTTATCGCAAGCTCGAGCGCATGAAGCTATAGGGGCGGATTTCCGATCTGCCCGGCGATCTTACTCCCATACTCCAGCACCAGTAGTGTAATATCGTCCGACTGCGGTGCGCTTTCCGTAAAGACCGTCACCGCTTTGAGAATGGCATCATGCAACGCAGCGCACGAATCGCCCGCATGCGCCGTCACCAACTCGCGTAGGCGCGCCTTGCCGAAGAAGTCGCCGCGCGGGTTCTCCGATTCGGTCACGCCGTCGGAGTAAATCACCAGCTTGTCGCCGTCTGTCAGCTTCTCTCCGGCAACATCGAACGTCGCTTCCGGCAGCAGGCCCACGGGCATAGCCGTGGCGTCGAGCGCAGATAGGACGCCGCCGGCGCGCACCACCAAGGGCGGGCATTGCGCCGCATTGACGTAAAACACCCGGCCATCGCGATGCAGCAGGCACTGAAACACCGTCGCATATTTCTCGCCACCGGTGCGGTCGTTCAGAAAACGGTTCAAGCGCTCCATACGGCGCCCCAGCGCTTCCGGATTATCGGTAGCGCTGAGCAGCGCGCCTTGCAGCAGCGAAGCCAGCAATGCCGAGCTCACACCCTTCCCGGAAACGTCGGCAACCACCGCCGACCAGCAGTTTCGCGTAACCTCGGTGACGTCGTAATAGTCGCCGCCCACCTCATGGCTTGCTACGCTGCTCCCCGCTGCCCGCAGCCACCCGCCGGCTGGCAGCGCCTTTGGCAGCAAACTCTGCTGGATGGAGCGTGCCACATGCAGCTCCTCTTCCAACTGTTGCTTGGCCCGCTCCTCTTCGAGGAGGCGCGCGTTCTCCAGCACCGTCGATGCTTCAATCGCCAGCGTCTGCAGCAGTTCGCGATTTCCGCCGGTGAGGTCGGCCGCCACCCGCCGCGAATCCATGTAGAGGACTCCCACCGTTTCCCGCGCGGCCGATACAATGCTGGTGGCTTCGCTCCGGCCCGTCTGGATGCGCACCAGAGGCACGCAGATCACGCTCCGCAATTCCAGGTCCGCGATCGTATTCCGAGGCCCCGCATCATCTGAACCCAGCGGATCGAAGTTCATCGACAACAGATCGCGCCGGTGCTGCAGCGCGCGATGGATGACATCTCGCGGTACGCGGAGGTCGGTGTCGTGCAGACGCCGCCCGTCCCGATGGCGGGCCGCTCGCGTCACCAGCCCCGCGTCCGATCGCAGCAGCAGAAAACCCCGCTCGCTGCCGGTGATCGCGAGCGCCGTGTCCACGACCGATTCCAGCACATCCTCCACCGAAAACGCGCTCTGCAACGTGCGTGCCAGGTCCAGAATGGCCCGCAGTTTGCCCAGATGAGCGCCTACGCCGTGCGCGGCCGAGTCGTGTTCCGATCCGGCCAGCTGATCCATCAGGCGTTTCAGCTCCGCGCCGTCCAGCGCGAAGATCAGCTGGTACGAGTCCTCGACTCCGAACTCGATCTTGTCGGAATTGTGCAGCTCTTGAGCTTGAACCCGCTTGCCGTTGACAAAGGTGCCGTGGCGGCTGCCGCTGTCTTCGATCAGGTATCGATCATTCTCATACCGGATACGCGCGTGCAGACGTGAGGCACGGCTGTCC
>DATGII010000175.1:0-16359 GCA_035295805.1 Bryobacteraceae bacterium
AAGCCATGGGCCGGGCGATTGCGAAGATCGACGCTTTTGAAGTGCCCGCGAATCCCAAGACGACGTTCAATGTCGGCCGCGTCGGCGGAGGCACTTCGGTCAACGCCATTCCCTTCGAATGCTGGATGGAGGTGGACCTGCGCTCTTCCGATAAGGATTCGCTAGAAACCCTCCACGGCAAATACAAAGCCGCTGTCCAGCGGGCGGTGGAGGAAGAAAACCGCCGTTGGAGCGGCCGCGGGCCGGTCGCGGTCGACAACGCGCTCGTCGGTTACCGGCCGGCCGGGATGACGCCGCCGGATTCGTCCATCGTGCAAATCACGATTGCGGTCACGAAACTCTTTGGGGCTCCGGGCGCGCTGCGCGAGGGTTCCACCGATTCCAACGTGCCGATGAATCTCGGCGTTCCTGCCGTGACCATCGGCAGCGGCGGCGCCGGTTCTGGTGCGCACTCCCTTAACGAAGACTTCAACATCAAAGATTCCTATCTTGGAACCCAGCGGGGCCTGCTGCTGGCGATCGCCCTGGCCCGATAGGGTGCGGGGGCATCCGTGAGGCGTATGCCGCGGCGAAACGGGAATAGACGTCTCGCTGCTAACCTTCGACGGGAACGTCGTGCTTCGCGACGGCACTCCCGCCGCCGTAACCATTGCAGGCTTGTCGCGTGCGGGGTTTCCCGGCATTCTAAGAGCGGTCGAACCTATGCTCTTCCTACTGTGTTTCCTCTATTCTTTCTTTGCCATCGTGCTGGGCCTCTACCTCGGGTTTGAGCTGGTCAGTGTGCGCAGGGCCGAACGAGTTGCGCGGACCATCGCTAAAGCGGCTCTGGCCGCGCAGGCGAGCCTTGCCGCCGTACCGCCCGAGGAGGCTTCCGTCCCGGCGGCGCAGCCGAATTACTTCACGACGAAATAGATGGGTCAGCTTCCGGTGTTTTCCGAGCAGAAACGCCCGGATGTGCTTCGACGAACGTTCTCAACCCGCGCTTTCCCGGGCGGGTAATTCCCCTAATATCTTTGGCTTCGCGGATATGGTAATTAAAGTTCCATAGGTCTCCCGCACACGTCTCATACACATAGCCTGGAAACCGCCTGCATGCCTCCCGCCGAGCAGCCTCTCGACCTCCACCGCCTCCAGGTGGAAAACAGCCTTGGGCTTTTATGTGTGCATGACATGAACGGCGTGCTGCTGTCGGTCAACCCGGCTGTCGGACACTCGCTTGGCTATGCCGTCCAAGAAGGGATAGGGAGAAACCTCCGGGACTTTCTGGCGCCTTCGGTGCGTCATTTGTTCGACGATTATCTGCGCCGTATCCAAAATCATCAGATTGTCAGCGGGCTTATGCGCCTGGTGGCGCGGGACGGGACCGAGCGCGTCTGGTTCTATCGCAACACCCGCTATGACCGGCCGGGCCAGCCGCCGCTCGTGCTGGGACACGCGCTTGACGTCACGCGCCGGGTGCGCACCGAGCGAGAGCTGACCGAAGCGCAAAAAGCGCTTCGCAAGGCCCATGATGAACTGGCCGCCCGCGTGGCCGAGCGCACCCGCGAGCTGGAGCAGACCAACGAGCGCCTGCGGTCCGAGATCGGCCATCGGCGGCAGGTGGAAGATGAGCTGCTGCGCGCCCGGCAGCTCGAATCGCTGGGCGTGCTGGCGGGCGGCATCGCGCACGACTTCAACAATTTCCTGACCGTGATTCAGGGCAGCCTGGCGCTCGCCAAAGTGCATCTGCCCGCGGCCCATGCCGCGCTCGGCATCCTCGACCAGGCAAATGATGCCTGCCAGCGCGCTGCCTCCCTCTCCAACCAGCTGCTGACTTTCGCCAAGGGCGGGGCGCCGGTGCGGCAGATCGTTTCCGTCGGCGAGATTCTCAAGAGCGCCGTTGAACTGGTGCGCGCCGGTTCGCCCACCGCGTGGACGCTGGATGTAGCCGAAGATCTGTGGCCGGCCGAGGTTGATCCCGAACAGATTCGCCAGGCACTCCACAACATCTTGCTGAACGCCCGCGAGGCCGTCTCCGACGGCGGCGCGATCGAAGTCCGTGCCCGGAACCGCGCGACAGCCGATATCGGCGCCGGCCGCACCGGGCCCCACATTCGGATTACGATCGAAGACGATGGCCCCGGCATCGCGCCGGAAAACCTGCCGAAGATCTTTGACCCGTACTTCACCACGAAATCGTCGGGCAGCGGCCTGGGCCTGGCAACCGCTTACGCGATCATTTCCCGGCACAACGGTCAGATCGGAGTCGAATCGAGGCCGGGCGTCAAAACCAGGTTCTCGGTTGACCTGCCGGCCTCCCCGGCCGCCACCCCGGAGGACTTGGGGCGCGACGAAGGTATTTTGACCGGCTCGGGCCGAATTCTGGTAATGGATGACAACGATACCTTGCGCGTTCTGCTGGGTCAGATGCTCGGGCATCTGGGATATGAATCCGAATCCGCATGTCACGGAGCGGAAGCGGTCACACTTTTTGAGCAGGCCCGGCAGGCCCGCCGGCCGTTCCAGGCGGTGCTGCTCGATTTGACGATTCCCGGCGGAATGGGCGGTGTGGCCACGGCCGCCAAAATCCGCGAGCTCGATCGGTCTGTCAAGCTGATTGTCTCGAGCGGCTACTCGGACGCGCCCGTGATGTCGGAGTTCCGCCGGTACGGCTTCGACGCCATCATTCCCAAGCCGTGGTCGCTACCGGTGTTGAGCCGAACGCTGAAACGCGTTCTCGGTTAAAACAGCCCTTTCCAGGCCAGTTGCGCTCCGACCAGGCACAGCCACACGGCCAACCCGGCGCGCAAGGCCCGCGCGGGAAGCACCGCCGCCAGGTTCGCGCCCATCAGTACGCCGACGATACCGCCCGCCGTCAGTTTCCACAGCAGGGCCGAATCGTAATGCCCCGCGGTCAGGTTGAAGCCCCCGCCGATCAGCGATACCACCAGGCCAAACAGCATATCGGTACCCACCACTTCACCGGGCGCAAGCGAAGTCAGATTGAGCAGCGCGAGCGAACCGAGCGCTCCCGCGCCGGCCGAGGAAAACCCGACTTCGGTTCCGATTCCCGCCGCAATCAGCGGCAGCCAGCCGTGCCGGTCCACTCCACCGGACACTTTGCCCTTCTGCAACGTGCGGTAGAAGCTGTAAAGGGCAGTGGCGGCGATGGTCGTGCCCAGTAGAACAAACAGAATGCGTTCATAATGCAGCGCATTCAACGCGCCGATCAGGTACACGCCCAGGAACACACCCGGAATGCCGCCGGCGCAGAGCAGCGTCATCACCCGCCGGTCGACCTGTTTGCGCAGCAGGTACATAGGGGCTACCACCAGCTTGATGATGGCGCCGAAAATTAAGGCTGTGCCGACGCTCACGGCGGGTGAAATCGCAAAGAACAGGATCAAAATGGGCGCGGTAATAGAACCGGCGCCGACGCCGGTCAAGCCCACGGCCAGGGCGATGAAAAACCCCACGAGGAACGGCACGAAGCCATCATACTACAGAAATCCGATCAGGATAAGGGAGATTTCGGAGTTCGCCTATCTAATTGATTGCACGATTGTATTCGCCATCCTTGAATCCTCGAACGCCGTGCGATCGCCCGCCTTCTTGCCGGGCGCCGGGACCAGGCGCGCGGCCAGCGGTTTGTGCCACTTATAAGCGAGCGAGGCCAGATCACCCAGGATGCGGGCGATTTGGTCCTCGGTGACGTCGCCGGGCAGCGGCACGGTATCCAGGCCGCCGGCGCATACCGAGGAATACGCGAGCAGCGAATCCAGGTGAAATGCGCCTTCAGCCCAGCGGCGGGCCAGGACATTGTCCTCCAGAACCGGAACCATCAGCCCGGAGTAGCCGACTCGTTGGACCGGCACCGCCTGGACCGCGCGGGTGATAATTCCGGCCGCGGTCATGGTGCCGGCCGAGCCGAACGGCGCGCCGGTGAATGATTCGATGGCCCGGCCGATCGATACATCGCCGAGCGGAGCAGGCGTGGGATCGATTCCCCCGTAGGTCCAACCGCTTTTCGCGGCGATGCGGCGCGCCGTTTCTTCAGCCGGCTTCAGATATTTGGTCAAGGCGTCGGTGAGGCTCGCTTCAGCCGGCCCGGCTTCGCGATTGTGGGCGAACACATCTGCGACCACGTTCGCGCTCTCCAGTCCGACCGCGAAAGTTTTGCCCGCGCCCGTGTGATAGGAGCCAGGATAAAACGGTCCGTACGGTTTTACCATCGCGATCGCCGCGAAGTTGAAATTGCCGCCGCCATTGGGACTTTTGGCGGCCACCGTTTTGATGACGTGAGCCGCCTCGCGAATCGCCTTCCAATGGATGCCGTTTTCGGACGCAATGATCAGACTGCCATTAATCTTCGTGGAAGCGAGAACTTCGATGGCGACATTGACCGGATCCTGTGATTCATTTTCGTCGAGCAGCAGAGCGCCCATATTCGGCGTGGCGCCGAGCTTTTGGACCAGGTCACCATACTGGCGCAAAAACGCGATGGCATCGGCGCGCGCCATGCCCTTGATGGAATCGGCTACCGGCTGGGCCGCAATGCGAATGGTTTCGACTTCGAAGCCCGATGCGCGGTATTCATCGCGCGCGGCGTTGAGAAACTTCGCCGCCTCGCCGACCTGTGCCTGATAGTTCTTCGCGTCGATGCGGATGAATGCCGTGATCGCCCGTACCTTCGGCGGCGTGGCGGCCGCGGCGCCGAGTGAAGCCAGCGCGAGCGCCAACACCAATGCTTTGCGCATAGCCGCTGTTATATCACGGCAGCGCGAACACGAACAGGTTGCTGGCGTTGCTCGGGTGCAGCTCCGGCAGCAGCGTGTTCAAACCGGAGCTGACCAGCGAATTGCCGGTGCTCACCGCCACATATTGTTTGCCGCCGGCCGAATAGGTTATCGGATAGCCGGTCACCGGCGAACCGAGGTTCACCTCCCACAGTACTTTGCCGCTGTCCTGGTCGAACGCCATGAAGTGGCCGCTGCTATCGCCTCCGAAAATGAGGCCGCCGCCGGTGGCCACCAGCGACATCATGCCGGCGCGCCGCTCGTGCTTCCACGCGATGCGTCCGGTCTCGACGTTGACCGCCTGCAGCGTGCCCACTTTGTCGGTGCCCGGCGCGATCTGCGTCTTCCAACGGATGTCGTAGGGCGAAACCGTCCAGGGCTGTTCCGGAAGCGCGGTGAGATTGCCGCACGTGTTCTGCAGCGGGTAGAACATGTTGTGCGTCACCGGGCTATAGGCGCCGGCCGGAAAATCTTTGCCGCCTTGCGCCGTCGGGCATACGAAAACGGTATCGCCTACTTTGTGGAACACGGTTTCGGGATTCACCGTCACCTTGCCGGTCGCGCCGTCAATATTCGCGACGACATTCTGGCGCACCGTGGGACGCGCCCAGAGAAACTCGCCCGTTTGCCGGTCGAGCGTGTAGACGATCCCGGTTTTGCCCGGAATCCCAGTGACCACTTTGCGCCGTTCGCCCGGTTTCAACCGCGGATTGATCCATGTCACCTGCGACGGGTCGGGATTCACGGGCGTATCGATCAGCAGGCGTTCGAAGGGATGATCGAAATCCCAGTGATCGACCACATGCTGGTAATACCAGACGATTTTGCCGGTATCGAGGCTCAGCGCGAGTGTCGAGTTGTGATAGAGGTACGTCTTGTCATTGCCGGCCAGCCAGAACTTGGGGGCGGGCGAAGTGACCGAGGTGCCGATGTAGATGAGCTTCAGCTCGGGATCGAAGCTCGGTACCATCCAGGTACCGACGTGCCGCCGGTTTTTATCGGGGACATTGCCCCAGGTTTCGTCGCCGGGCTCACCGGGGCGGGGAATGGTGCGGGTGCGCCACAGCTCCTTGCCGGTCTTCGCGTCGTGCGCGGTAATGATGCATCCGTTGGGCGTGGCTTTAAACTCGCAGCCGCGCCCGGAGATGATCTTGCCGTCCGCGATGATCGGCCCCGAGGTTTCCTGCGCGGAATCCTCCCGGTAGTCCACGATACGGTTTTCCCAAGCCAGCTTGCCGGTCTTCGCGTCCAGCGCATACACGAAATCGTCGACGCTGGTGTCGATGATTAGGTCGCCGTAGATCGCGAGGTTGCGATTGATGCTGGGGACGAGCAGATGCTTGGTGACGTCATCCGGCAGGTTGCGCTTGTACTCCCAGATGAGATCGCCGGTCGCGCCGTTGATGGCCTGCACCAGGTCGCTCGGATTCGGCAGGTACATAATTCCCCGGTGAACCAGCGGCGTGGCTTCCTGCACGCCGGGTCCGATGCCGCGCGTCCAGATCATTTTCAATTGCGCGACGTTGGCGCGATTGATCTGGTTGAGCGGGCTATAGCCCCAGCTGTCGAGCGTACGGCGCCACATCAGCCAGTCGGCCGGATCCGGCTTCTGCAGCATCGAGTCGGTGACGGGGATGAAGCTGCCGGACTGGGCGGCAGCCAGCGTCGCGAATGCAAACAGTGCAAATTTCATGGTTCGTGCTCGACAGTATCACGACCGGGAATCACCGGGCGATGCCCGGACCAGCTATACCAGCACCGTAAACGTAGCTTCGGTCCGCTGCACGGGCCGGTACAGGGTGTCGCGCTCCACCGGCTCGCGGCCCGCTTTGCGGATCAGTTGCAGTAACTCGTTCCGCCGCATTCCTTGCTTCGTCGTCGCGCCGGCATCGTGGTAGATATGCTCTTCCACGATCGTGCCATCGATATCATCCGCGCCGAAGCGCAGCGCGATCTGCGCCACCCTGGGCGTCATCATTACCCAGTAGGCTTTGATGTGTGGAATGTTGTCCAGCATCAGGCGCGCCACCGCAATCGCTTTAATGTCGTCGAAGCCCGTCGTTTTCGGAATGTGGTGCAGCGGCGTGTTGTCGGGATGGAACGCCAGCGGGATGAACGTAACGAAGCCGTGCGTCTCGTCCTGCAGTTCGCGCAACCGGATCAGGTGGTCGGCACGGTCCCGCTCGTTCTCAATATGCCCATATAGCATCGTGCAGTTCGAGCGCAGGCCGAGCTGGTGGGCAGTGCGGGCAGTCTCGATCCATTCGTTGCCGTCGATTTTGTGGTCGCAGATGATGCGGCGTACCGGCTCATTGAAGATCTCGGCGCCGCCGCCCGGAAGCGAATCCATGCCGGCGTCGCGCAGGCGTTCGAGTGTTTCCCGGATCGAAATCTTGTCGCGGCGCGCCAGGTACGCGATCTCCACCATCGTGAACGCTTTCAGATGCACCTGCGGAAACCGCTGCTTCAGGCCGCGCAGCATCTGGCAATACCAATCCAGCGTCAGCTGTGGATGCAGGCCGCCGACGATGTGAAACTCCGTAACCGCTTCGCTCCACCCCTCGCCGGCGCGGTGCCACACCTCTTCCAGCGACATCGTGTACGCTTTGGGATCCTTGGCGTGCTTTCCAAACGCACACAACCGGCAGCTCGCCACGCAGACGTCGGTGGGGTTGATGTGACGGTTGACATTGAAATAGGTCGTGTTGCCGTGGAGGCGTTCGCGCACGATATTGGCCAGATAACCGAGCGCCAGGATGTCGGCTGTGCGATAGAGGGCGACACCGTCATCGAACGATAATCGCTCGCCGGCTTCGACTTTCCGGCGAATCGGGACCAGGCTCGGATCTTCAATGTGAACTTGCATGTTTACGCACCAGGACGCAGGAAGAATATATCAGCAGCCCAGAATAGAAAGAATAGCACGCTCACGTAACCGTTCATGGTGAAGAATGCCGCATTGACGCGCGAAAGATCGTGCGCTTTGACCAGGCTGTGTTCGTAGATCAGCAACGCCACAATCGCCGCGACGCCCGCCAGTGCCAGCACCCCGAGGTGCAGCGCCGAGACCAGCAGCAGCAGACTCGCCACCATCAGCACATGCAGCGCGCGCGCCACCAGCAAAGCGCCGCGAATGCCAATGCGGCGCGGGATGCTCCACAGCGATTCCACGGTGTCGAATTCATAGTCCTGGCAGGAGTAGATGACGTCGAACCCGGCAGTCCAGAACGTAACGGCGGCGGTGAGCCACAAAATTCGCGGATCGAGCGAGCCCGCAACCGCGATCCACGCCGCTGCCGGCGCAATGCCTAGAGAAAACCCGAGCACCAGATGCGAAAAGGAAGTGAAGCGCTTAGTGAAGGAATACAAAAACACGATCGCCAGGGCAACCGGCGCCAGCCGCAGACAAAGGTGATTCAACCTCCCGGAGGCGAAGAAGAACACGGCCGCCGATACAGCCACGAATCCCCAGGTAAAGCCGCGGCTGATTAACCCGCTGGGCAGGTGACGCATTTTGGTTCGTGGGTTGCGTCCGTCGATTTCGGCGTCTACCAGACGGTTGAAAGCCATGGCCGCCGATCGGGCTCCCACCATCGCTACAATGATCCAAATTAGCTTGCTGCCCGCGTGATGATAGCCGGTTTCGCGAAATGCCAGCAGCGCGCCGGTTAACGCGAAGGGCAGCGCAAACACGGAGTGCTCGAATTTAATCATCTCCAGCGTCAGCCGGAGCCGTTTCCATAACATGCTGGGAGTGTTACTATTTTACCCTGGCGTCACCGTGTTAACTTGAGCGTAACGGAAGCGTTTGGAAAGGAAGCCCCGGGAGTGCTGGAAGCATTCGCGTCGACCGACAAGGGCTGTGTCCGGTCGAATAATGAAGACTGTTGCCTCATCCAACCGGAAACCGGGCTGTATGTCGTAGCGGACGGGATGGGCGGCGCGCGCGCCGGCGAACAGGCGTCGCGGCTGGCTGTGGATACGGTGGCGGAGATTGTGCAGGGCGCCGCGCGCCGCGATTCGCAGGTGCTGCTGCACGCCGTGGAAGAAGCCAACCGCCGCGTTCTCGAAGCCGCGCACAACGACCCCAAATTGGAGGGGATGGGCACCACGCTGGTGGCGGCGCTCGCACTCGAAGACGGGCTGGACATCGCCAGCGTCGGCGATAGCCGCGCTTACGTCCTGGATGACGATGGCTTCCGCACCATCACCGACGACCAGACCTGGGTCAACGAAGTCGGGCGGCCGTTGGGGCTCGACGAAGAGAGCCTGCGCACGCACCCGATGCGGCACGTGCTCACCATGGCCATCGGCGCCAGCGCGCCGCTCTCGGTGAATTATTACTCGGTGCCACTCAAACAAGGCAGCCTGGTGTTGATGTGCAGCGACGGACTGCATGGAGTTGTGGAAGGCGCCCAACTGGAGCGCATTCTGCGCCGGGGGCGCAACGGCACCTCGCTCCAGGACAGTTGCCGGAACTTAATAGAAGCAGCCAAGGAGGCTGGCGGCCCGGACAACATCACCGTTCTGCTGGTGAGGAAGTCCGCATGACGCTCTCTCGCACGTGTTACGAAATGTTGCCGCGGCGGCGCTGGCTGTAGCGCTCTCGACGACGGCGACTGCTCAGGTCGCAATTCTTCAAATCCAGGTAATCGAAGGGGAAGGCGCAGCGCACGCGCCCGGCTCACGCAGCGCGCGCCCGCTGACGATCGAAGTGACGGACGAGACCGGCCGTCCGGTATCGGCGGCGGCGGTGAGCTTTCATTTGCCGGAGGAAGGGCCGAGCGGCTTGTTTGCCAACGGCCTCCGTACCCAAGTGGTGACGACCGATGATCGCGGCCGCGCCAGCGCGCGCGGCTTGCGGTGGAACCGCGTCGCCGGCCGCCTCCAGGTTCGCATCGTCGCTTCCAGGGAGCAGGCGCGGGCGGGCATCGTTTCATTCCAAACCATCAATGCCGGCGAAGGCGCGGTGATCACAGCAGCGGAAACCCGCAGACAGGCCGCGCCGAAAATCTCGCGGCGCCGGACGTGGTGGATTGTAATCGCCGCGGCCGCGGCGGGCGGAGCGGCGGCAGGAGTGCTGTCCACGCGCGGCCGAGCTGCCGCCGGGCCGAGTGCAGCAGCGGCAATCGCTACGCCCACGGTGAGCATCGGTCCGCCCACCGTCACGGTGGAGAAACCATGAGCCGCTCCTGGGTTCGTTTCGCGCTGCTGAGCGCGGGATTGCTACCGGCGGCGCGCGCGGATTTCCGGCTGTTCGTCGTCAACGGCACTGTTGAAGTGCCGGCGTCGCCCCGCTACGATCTCGGGACCGTATTTGCCGGCGACACTGCTCAGGTGCAGTTTCGTTTACATAACACGGCGCCGGCTTCCGCGGTTCTGAATTATCTGGAGGTACGCGGAACCGGCTTCGGACCGAAAAATCCACTCCCACTGCCCATAACGCTGGCAGCCCAGGCGGCGGTGGATTTCACGGTCACGTTCAGCGCGCCAGACCCCGGCACTTACAGCGCTGCTCTGGACTCGGAGGGTATCGCAGTGATTCTCACCGCCGGCGTGAAAACCGGGCCGCCGTTGCCGGCGCCGCACGTCGCGGTATCGCTTCGGTCCCGGCTCAGCGGACAAACGGGCCTTGTCGCGGTGTACTTCGACGCGCCCGCGCCGCGCGGCGGAACCGGCACCGTCAGACTGGACTTCACTCCCGAATCGGCCGGCGCTGCCGACCCAACCATCGTGTTCTCGTCGGGAACCCGGGCCGTCGCTTTCACGTTCGATGCAGGCGCTACCGAGGGCCGTTTTGACGGCCAGGCGGCCGCGTTTCAGACCGGCACCACCGCGGGGGTTTTGACTCTAACCGCCCAGATTGGAAGCGCATCGGCGCAAGCAATCATCGCGATCGGGCGGGCGCCCGTCGCGCTCACTACCCTCGAGGCCGCCCGGTCCGCCGGAAGTCTGGAAGTGCGCTTGACCGGGTTCGACAATACACGCACGGCTGGGCCGGTGGCCTTCACTTTCTTTGACCGTGCCGGAAACCCGATCGCGCCCGGGCCGATCCGCACCGATTCGGCGCCCGCTTTCCAACAGTACTACCGGACGTCCGATCTCGGAGGAATATTCCTGATACGGGCCGTGTTCCCCGTTTTAGGCGACGCGTCCCAAGTCGCCGCGTTCGAGGTGTCTGTCGGCAATTCGGAAGGCACGATGCTCAGTGCCCGTACCAATTTCTGAGGGCCCGTAGCGCGGTGCTTAGTTCTGAACTACGGTTTACGGATTCTGCCGCAGCCATTCCTGCAAGGCGGGCCGGTACAAGATAATCTCCTTGCGCGAGTATTGGAGGTAGCCCTGTTTGCGGAAGTGGTTCATATAATGGGTCACGATCTCGCGCGATGTTCCCACATATTGCGAGAGCAACTCGTGCGTGAAGGGCCCCATGCGCACCGATCCATCCTCATGCCGGGTCCCCAGCCGATCGGAGAATCGAATCAGGGAACGGGCCAGCCTCTGGGCGATGTTATCGGCAGAGAAGCTCTCGATGCGGTCGGCAAACTCCATGGTGCGCTGCACGAAGATTTGGACGAGGGCGACAGCCAGACGCGGTCGCTTCATGACGACATCTTCGATCTCGGCAGTGCTCCAGGCCATCAGTTTCGTGTTTTCCAGGGCCGTGGCTTGTTCCGCGCGCGGCGCGGCGCCCACGAAGGCGGATTCGCCGAAAAATTCGTCCGGCTGGTAAATATCAACCACTACCTGCCGGCCGTCATCCGCCAGCCGCGAAACCTTTACTTTGCCGCCGATAACGAGGTAGATCGCAGTGGACGGCTGGGTCTGGTTATAGATCGATTGCCCCCGCCGGTACTCTACAATACTAGAACAGGGCAGGTGGGCTAACGGATCTTCTAACGCCCGCTGAGGTGCCAACGCTGTAAAACTGGTAGCCATTTATTTCTCCTCCACTAGATTTGGTTGTTGCATCTCGTTTTTGGAGTGAATAGTCAGCAGTTGTTGTGCCAATTTATCCGAATAGCGTCACCCGAACTGCGGTTGCATGAACCGACAACGTAAGTTCAACCTCCTCACCCGGCTCAGTGCACGCCTGTGAGGCTTGAACTCCCAAATCTTACCTTGAGAACACGAGTGTAGCAGGCTTAGTTCGGTGATGGAATCCGGGAAACTGGGGAGACGAACGCCGCATCCAGGCGGAAATCTTTACGCAAACCGAGAAACTTAGAGGCTGAACCGGACAGAATCTGCACGCTGGCGAACCTGCGCGGATTGCGCGAATACAGGCTCGGGACGCGTCTGAATATATCATGAGAAAGTGCCGGGCCCATGGCGCTTTGTCGGCGCTACAGTCGTGTTCGCCGCGGTTGCGCCCGCGCAGTGGTACACGCCTCCTGCGGGGATTCGGGCAGCGCGCGTCGGTTCGGCAGTGTCGATTTTACCCGGCGGGCGCGTGATTGCGCCGACGGGAGAACAACATGTAACCGGCGCGGACCCGATCGCGCTCGCAATCAGCGCATCAGGCAAAGTACTGGTTACGGTGAATCAGGGTTCGGGCCGGCCCTCGCTCACCGTCATGGAGCGCCGGAAAACCTGGGAAACCACTCAATTGCCGGCCGCGGCCGGCGATTCGGATGATCGCTGGCGCAGCGTGGCGCGTGGCCTGGCGTTTTCGGGAGAGCATTCTGTATTTGTTTCCGAGGGGAACACCGGACGCGTGGCGGTCATTGATTTGGAGATCGGGGAGCGGCGGCGCGCGCTGGAAATCGATCCCAAAGGCTTTACGGGCGATCTCGCCTTCGATGCCCTCCGCAGCATCTTATACGTTGCCGATCCGCCCCGTTCTCGGTTGATCGCCCTCGACGTGCGTTCGCGGCAGAAACTGGCTTCTCTGGAGTTGCCTGGTCCGCCTGGCGCAATGGCTCTGAGCCCGGATCGGAGTAGGCTCTATGTGGCGGTGGCGCGCAATTTGGTCCGAGAGGCCGGTCCTCCCGGGGACGGAGTTTGTGTAGTGGATGTGGCGGAACCGCGCGCCGTGCACGTCGAAGCCGAGATTCGAGCGAAGGAGTTGGCGGACGCGGCTATAGCGGCCCTTGTCGCGACCCCTGACCGCGTGTTTGTTTCCGACGCCGCTCATGATTCCATTGCAGTAATCAATTCGCGTACCAGGCAGATCGAGGAGCAGATCGCGATTCGCGTACCGGGGCTCGAAGCGTGGCGCGGGGTGCTCCCGATGGGAATGGCCTTTGAGGTAACCCGCGGCTGGCTGCTGGTGGCGGAGGCAGGAATCAACGCGGTGGGCATCATTGACATTCACACCGGCAGGACCCTGGGACATGTTCCGGTAGGGTGGTTTCCGACGCAGGTTGTGTTGAGCCGCGGGGTTGCGTATGTGGCGAATCGAAAGGGCGCGGGAGTCGGGCCGAGTACTCGGGGAAGTCCCGGCCCGCGGGGATCGGTCTCTATGTTTTCGCTGCCGGATCTCAACACGCTCACCGAGTCAACCCGCTTGGTCCTGGCCGCGGGCGGTTTCACGGCCCGGCCGGGTATGCCGCCCCCGCTGCCCGGCGCGATCCGCCACGTGGTGCTGATCCTGAAAAGCGGGCTGACCTATGATGAGATCCTCGGAGACGTTTCCCACGCCGGCAACGGCACCGCGATGGGGGCGCCCTCTCTGGCGCGTTTCGGGCGCGATGGGTATGTCGACGGGCGGCATGAACGGTTGAGCCTTCACCACCTCAATGTCACGCCGAACCATCACGCGATCGCGGCGCGATGGACGTTCAGCGACAATTTCTACGCCGATGCGGATGCGGACCAGGAGGGTGTTCATTGGCTGGCGGCCTGGGGGTACCTGGTGCGCCACGGTGTGACGATTTACCGCTTCGGTGACGGCTTCGATCCGAAAACCGCGGATACCGAACGCGCCCGCCGCATAATTGAAGAACTCGACGCGAAATTCGCCCGACCCGGCGAAGAGCTGCCTGGCCTCGTGATGATTCACCTCCCGAATGACCGCATGGCCCCGTCCGACCCCGCTTCCGGGTTTCCGTACGCGGAATCTTATCTGGCCGATAACGATTTCGCACTGGGACGAATTCTGGAGTATCTGTCCGAAACTAGGTGGTGGAGCCGGATGGCCGTGTTTGTCACTGAGGCTTCCTCCGGGGGCGGTGTGGATCACATCGACGCGAACCGCACGATTCTGCTATGTGCCGGGCCGTGGGCGCGCAAGAATTCGGTTTCTCACGCCAACGCCAGCTTCCCGGCATTGCGCAAGACCATATTCCGGCTGCTCGGGGTCCCGCCGCTGACTCTGCAGGATGCATCATCCGCTGATCTGAGCGGCTGCTTCACCAACATTCCCGACACTGCGCCGTATCGCGCGCTGCCGGTGGATCCGCGCGTGTATCGTCCTTGAATCAGCCTTTTATTGAATGTTGGCGCGGCCGGATTTGACGATCCACTGCCGGAACGTTTCCGTTAACGCCACCGCTTGTGGGTCTGAGTGCAATTCCTCGATGCGGAACCGCATCTTCCGCCGCCAATTCGGATATTGCCACGTGGTTCCCGGCAAGTTCTGTTGCTCCACCTCGCGGGTGATATCTTCCTGGTTGATCGCCAGCAGCTGCGAAGGCGTCAGGGCCAGAAAGCCGGCGATCGCGTGATGCAGCTCATCGCTAAGCTGGGGATAATCACCAGCTGCGTGCGGAAGGTGCTCCGCCAGCAGCCCCGCGCGAAACAGAGCATCCAGCATTTTCTGTTTATCCTGCCCGCGCGCTTCCGATTGCTTCCGATAGCCCTCTTCATCGATGGCGCCGGCCTTGCGCCGGGCTTCGATGTCGGCGTGGATCCAGTATCCGGCGAGGGTCGGCAGATCATGAGTCGTGGATGAAACCAGGGCCTGTTGCGGGTATTCATCGCTCGAGCGGAAGGTCCCGTCGTACTTTTCAAAATAGAAGAGCCGGTAACTCAGGATTCCGAAGCGCGCCAGCGTATCGCGGATCGCCGGATCGACGGTGCCGAGGTCTTCCCCGATGATCACGACGCGGTTCCGGACGCTCTCCAGCGCCAGCAGCTTCAGGTAATTATCGGAGAGTTCGCGCACGTAGGCGCCTTGGCTGGCATCGTAACCATCCGGAATCCAGTAGAGGCGAAACAGGCGCATGACGTGATCGATACGCAGCGCGCCGCCATGACGGCAGTTTTTGCGAATCGATTCGGCGAACAAGCGGTAGCCGTCTTCCTGGTGGCTTTCGGTATTGGGCGGGGGGAAGCCCCAATCCTGCCCCTTGGGCGCGAAGTCGTCGGGCGGAGACCCGACCCGGCAGCCCGGCGCGAAAAACCGCCGGTACGCCCATAGGTCGGAGCCGAAGCTGTCGGTCGCCAGCGCCAGATCGTGATACAGGCCGATGCAGAGGCGGCTCCGCGCGTGTTGCTGGGCGCGCTCGAGCTGCCGGTCGATTTGCCACTGGACATATTGATAAAACAGCACGGAGCGCCAATGTTTTTTGGCGAACGCCTGCACGGCCGGCCCTTCGGGATCCTGGTATTCGGCCGGCCACTGCGGCCAGATCCAGACATTCGGGTCGCGCCGGTGAAGGTATTCGTCGAGCGCGCAGTAGGCGGCGAACCGATCCAGAAGATCCCCTTCCCGAAGACGGAATTCGTCAAACTCGCGGACGCGCGCCGAACCGGCCTGCCGCTCGCGCAGGAATTCGGCAAACAGCAGCTTTAAGAAGGGCAGCTTGAGCTTACTGACGCGCTCGTAGTCGACCAGCGGCGCGGCGCGCAGCGCCTCAATTTCAGCGCAAATATCGGAGCGATGCCTCCGCTGGCGGGCGCGCCGCGAGCGGCTAAACTCCTCGATGGCTTCCACATCCAGGTAAATATGATTCTGATAAAAGATCGAATTGGGCGAATACGGACTCGTGTTGAACGGCTGACGGTTATGAATCGCGTGCAGCGGATTGAGCGCCACGAAGCTAGCCTGCAACCGGTCCGCGACCCAGTCAATTACGGCAATCAAATCACGAAAATCGCCGCAGCCCCAGTTGCGCGCCGAACGCACACCATAGAGACTGATGGCAACTCCTGCCGTGCGCGGGCAGTGCCCGTGATCGGGGCCGGACCACGCGCGATCGGGCGTGACGATGTAGCGCGTCGTGGCGCTGCTGGATGCCACCGAAACGGAAACGTCGTGATAGCCGAGCGGCAGATCGTCGGGCAGCCGCAGTTCCTTACGGATCCACGTGCGGTTGTCCAGCTCCGCGGATCCAGTCTGCGGCAGTTCGGATAGATTCACGCGCAATTCGGCCGAACCGCCGTCCTCGCGCCGTATGCGCAACTCCGCGGGCTCGCCGGCCAACTCGGCGGGAACCTGAAGGGCCAGCAGCCGAGGCTGGGATTCGGACACCACGGCCACGGGCGCGAGCAGGCGCTCCCATTGCCGCCGCGCCCGGTCCGTCAGCGAACGGACCAGGGTTTCCGGCGTGTCTGCGTCAAGGCCGATGGACTTCAGAATTGCCTGTTTGACCGGCGTGGAAGTAACGTGATGATTGCCCCAGATATCCCAGTAACCACC
>DATGII010000176.1:0-11122 GCA_035295805.1 Bryobacteraceae bacterium
TGGGAAACCAACCCTCGAAGGCCCCCGTGACACTGGAGCCGAACTGGCGGCGGGGCTGTGGAATGCTGGCCTGTTCCGTTTGTGCAAACAGGAGAACGCCGCCGGCGATTAGCGCGCCGGCGGCGAAGAGTACGGGGAGCCGATTCATTGCAGGTTGGGTGCTGCCGCGGCCGTCTGCGTTTTCGACTTGCGCTCGGCAAGCAACGTCTTGAACTCGTCGTCGGTGAGGTAGACGACGTTCATCCAGGCGTGGGCCATTTCGTCGACCGTGCGGTCGCCGTAACCAACCCACTGGTCCGGATCAGGGTTGTTCTTGTTGTTCTTGGTGTTGTCATACCACGCGGTGACATGAATGACCGTGCCCTTGGGAAACACGGGGGCGGCGTCATCGGCGTAGATGTAGTTGGTCATCCAATTGAAGTTGAAATTCGGAACGTAGCTGACGACCTGGTTGCTGCCATCGGGCAGGATGGCTTCGACTTCCATCGATTTGCCGCGGAGGTGGAAATGCGGCTGGAAGTTCTCGATGAGCGTGTTCTCTTTGAGAACGGTGAAGCCTTCGGTCTGGGCGTAAGAGTTCGGCGGAATGTCGAGCTGCTGGCCCTGGCGAATGCCGGTGAAGCCGATCAGGTAGCTGCGCTTCTTGGGCTCCTCGCCTTTCGGGTAGAACCAGATTCCGATTTCGGAACCCGCGGTGATCTCTTCGCCGACGGCATGGATGTGCTGATCCCAGGAAATTTTTTCACCGGGGAGGAGCAGCTTGCCGGTGCCGGGGCGATAGAGGTCGTAGCCTTTGCCGATGGCCCATTCCATGAGCTGCGGACGGCGGTTGACGAGGTCATCGGGGCTGTCGGGGCCGCGGCGCGGACCGTTCGCGGTACCTTTGCTGACGGCATCGGGATCGTTGTTCAGCACGAGGTAGGCGATCGAATGATGCAGGATGCGGCGGCCTTTGAGATTGGTCGGACGGATCTCGACCATCTTGACCCAGCGCGGCTCGCTGAGCGCGATGTCGGACATGGGACGGAACCAGACATCCTGATGCTGCGCGGGCATGGTGAACTCGGGCGATTTCACAACGAGGTCGGGTTGCCCGTAGCCATCGCGGACGCCTTTCCACTCGTTGTCGGTGACGAGCGGCTTGGGCGGCGGCATATCCTTGGGATTGCCTTCGGGGGCGCCTTCATCGACCCAGCGGACGATGGTGGCGACCTGCTCGTCGGTCAGGGAAATATCGTTCTTGAATTTCTGCACGCCGACGCTGCGATCGATGTGCCACGGCGGCATCTGGTGAGTGGCCACGCGCTCCTTGATGGAACGGGCCCAGGGACGCGCATCCTTATAAGTGATGAGAGACATCGGCGCGATCGAATTCGGCTGATGGCACTCCTGGCACTTGGCCTGAAAGATCGGCGCGATATCTTTCGAGAAAGTGACTTGAGGCTGATTGAGTGCGGGTGCGGCGAAAGCCGTCCCGGAAGCCAGTGCGAGGACCGCGCTCGCGATGACAACGCGGCGGGTCATCCATGAAGCTCTCATGTGCGTTCCTTCCTTGAGGAGATGCTGCAGCGTGCGCGGCTTCCGATCACCCTGGTCCGGAGCGGCCAGCGCCAGATTCCATCTCCCCTCCGACCTGCGCCAACCTACCTAGCGACAGGTACAGTGTCCTTGATGATTCTACACGAGTGAGGGGACAAATGCAGCCCCCATTCCGGGCTAGAAGGGCCCAGAGGGGGGCGGAGAAACGGCGAAGGACGGCTGTCCGGGGTCCCCCAACGGGTTTACGCGTTCACGAAAACGATGGTCTGTGCCCCGGATGACTAATCGCCGGGTACGCGCTCGGGCTTGGGGCCGAAGGTCCAACCCATATTGGCGAGGGCGACGGCGATGCGGTGGCGTCGGGTCTTGGCGAGCGAGATTCCGAGCATAAACAAAACCACAGCCGCGACCGCGATCAAGGTCTGCACCAGGTTCAGATTATTTTTGAAGAACCAGAGCCAGCGGCCATAGACCAGCTCGACGTGCACCCAGTAGACCAGTAGCGAGGTGGTGCCGAACTGGCGAATCCAGCTCCAGGCGCCGGCGGGCATGCAGCGCGTCCATAGAAACGCGAAAGCCACCAGCAGGAGCGTGACGCCCTGCTTGATGAGCACCTGAGCCGGGCTGTTGAGCCAGAACTCGGACTGCGCATAGATCGAGAACGGCAGATTGGCAAAATACTGGCTGGCGAGGACGAGGGCTCCGCCGAGCAGCGCGGCCCATTGCATGACGCGCTCGATGGAATCATGAGAAATCACGCGAATGATGCTGCCGGCGCTAATACCGAACGCCAGATACGCCGCCCACGGAAAGAAGCCGAACGAATTGTAATCGGGAACGATATAGCTGCGCAGAAGCGCCGGCGCCCACGACCAGTTCATCTGCGACACCAGAGGCGAAACAAACGCGATGGCGAGGCCGAGGATGGCGCAGAGGCGGGCGCGCTCGACGGTGCGGAAGAGGGCCATAACCGAAAGCACGGCGACGGAAAAGCCCATGGCGTTGAGGATGTCGACGCGCAGGAGATCGGTCCACGGCGCAGGCCAACCGGAAATCCACATCTGCAGGCGGAACGCACAAGCCAGAACGAAGAGGTACCCGGCGCGGCGCAGCGCGGCGCGGTAGCGGGCATCGGGCTGCAGGCCTTTACGCTGCGTGCTGTCCATCAAAAACGCGAGCGTGACGCCGGTGAGAAACAGAAAGATGGCAGGGGGCATGCCGCCGACGAACTGCGACATCATGAAAGGGCCGCCGCTACGCAATTCGGGCTTCAAGAAGGAATGGAAGACGTGACCTTGAAGCATGATAACCGCGCCTAATCCGCGCAGCCAGTCGAGATAGAGCAGCCTTTCGGCGCTGGTTTTGGTCTTCATGATTCGGCTTACTTGAGGGGGTGCTGACGCGTCACGCCTTTAGGCAGGTCCAGCCTGACAGCTGAATCCGGCAAGTTGGGATTGAGCATGATGTTGCTATACGTGGCAAGATTGTAATTTCCGCCGGGACTATAAAACTTTTGCTGCACCGGCACACCCGTCTGGTCGGAAATCCACAGATCCACTTTAGGTAGATGCAGGATCAGTTCCTTGGATTTCGGAATTAGCTCAAGACGCGTAGTTTGTTCATTAGCAATGCGTTCTGAACCTCCCAGGGAAATGGTGTACTCGGCCTGTAACTCTTTCGAGGTAGTGCCAAAGCCCAACAGCAGAAACTGATCGGCGAGGGATTTGTACTTGCCGGCATCGTATTCCTGGACCGTTTGTTCGGCCGGCAGGTATTCCTCGAGTTTTTTGCCATCGAAGGAGTAGGCTTTGGGCTCGGGCTGTTTAATGTCGAAGAGCACGCGGACATCGCGTTTGGTCCGTTTCATGCGAAACGTCCCGGTTTCGGCGGTATCTTCATTCAGCAGCGCCATGTGATTGAGGCGGCGGAGATCGGCGGTAACGCCGGAAAACATGGAAGCCGCGCGATCCATTTTGGCGAACGTCGCCTCCAGCGAGCCGGCGGCGAGGTTCGGTACCGTGGCCGCCAACACCGAAGAGAGTAACAAAAAGCGCGAGTGCAAGAAGTTCATGGCCGCGCAAACGCCATATAGCCTTGCAAGCCGCCTTCCGAATCGAGAACGGGCTCGACGCGGGTGACCTCGAGCTGGGGGTTGGCCGCCCGAAGCCGCAGCATTTTGGTCAATTGCGCAGTGCGCTGGTTTTCAGGAACTCCGGCGAGCAGTTCGGTATTCACGAAGAAAACGGAACTGCCTTTTTCAGCCGGTATGGGTGTAATACTGCTGGCGGTCGGCGTGCGCGGCTGGTCGCGGAACCAGGCCCGCGGCGTTAAGAAGATGAAGGCCAGTATGACGCCGACCATGACGTCATATTGCCAGCTCCCTCGCTTGAAGTCCCAGAAGATGAAGCGCTTCAACATTCGCTACTCATTTTAGCAAGCCACCGCGGGGCGTAATCGGGCCCAGACACTTAGAGGACGACGACGGGATGAAAAACATGAGGCAGGACGGCTTCGCCGATGGCGATCAATTCGCCCTGGCGGTTTAGAGCTTTCACGTGCCGGGCGGCGGGATTGGCGCGGAACGGGGATGCGGCGAAATTGCGGCCGTTGCGGATCTGGGTGACGGTCAGGTCATCCACGAAAACGGCGGGAAAGTCGGGTAGCAGACTGTCGGGGGGAACGAATGCATCGAGCAGGCGTTCGTCGGCGGCCAGCGCTTCGAGCTGCGCCAGGGTGCGCGCCTGCGCGAGCGAGAATTCGGCGCTGGCGGTCCGGCGCAATTCCTGCAGGTGCGCTCCGCAGCCCAGCAGAACACCCAATTCATGCGCGATGGAGCGCAGGTAGGTGCCGCCCGAGCAATGTGCCCGCAAGCGCACATCGGGGCCGTTGACGTCCAGCAGAGTCAACTCGTAGATCTGAACGGGAACGGGCTGAAGTTCCACGGCAACAGCTTGCCGCGCGAGTTGGTAGGCTCGCCGCCCGGCGATTTTCTTAGCCGAAACCGGCGGCGGGGTCTGTAGAATCTCGCCGCGAAATTTTTCCAGAAGGCGCTGGATTTCGTCGGCGCCGGGCTGAACATCACGCGTTTCGCTAGTGGGGGTTCCGGCGCGGTCATAACTATCGGTGGACCAGCCGAAGCGCACCGTGGCCTCATAAATCTTGTCGGCGCGCGTGTAAAATTGCGCCAGGCGCGTGGTGCGGCCAATCACCAGCGGCAGCACGCCCGTAGCAATCGGATCGAGAGTGCCGAGATGTCCGACGCGGCGGGTCGCGGCGATGCGGCGCATTTTGGCGACCACGTCGTGGGAGGTCCAATCCTCTGGTTTATCAACTACGATGACGCCGTCCAAGGGAGTTGTGAGGTAACGTACTTTCGATCCGCGGCGCGGCCCTCAGGGCCGGGAAACGCCTATGCTAGCAGGTTCGGTCGAGGTATTTGTCCACGGACCGGCCGGTGATGCATAGGTCCTGTAGTATGATAAAGTTAGAGGCCAGGTACAAACCGGCATGACATCCGTGGGCGAGACCTTGCGTCGCGCGCGGTTGCAGCGCAATCTCGAGCTGAACCGCATTGCCGACGAACTGAAGATCTCTGCCGGCATGCTGAAGGCCATCGAAGAAGAGCGCTTCGATAAGCTTCCGGGCGGCGTGTTCGCGCGCAGTTTTGTACGCCAATACGCACGCTTGCTGGAACTGAACGAAAACGAAATCATTAGTGAACTAAAAGACGTCTTGGAACCAACGCCGCAGGCATTCGAGAGCGGGCACCCGGTGAACGAGCCGGCGGCGGAGATTCCGCTGCCGCGGATGTCGGGCTGGCAGGCGATCGGCGATAGGGGCGCGCGCTGGTCGTCTTCAGTCGGCGCACTGGTGCTGATGCTGCTGGTGATGCTGGCTTGCGCGGGCGCATACGCGTGGTGGCAGCGGGCGCGGCATCCAGCGGCGGCGCATGTGATTCCACCGGCGGCGACGAAGCCCGAAACGCGGCCGGCGAGTGAGCCGAACCCGCAGCCGGCGCCCGAGACTCCGGCGGATTCAGCGCCGGCGGCAGAGAAGACGGAAGCGCTGCCGCAGACGGAGACCGCGAACCCGGTTCCGGCGGCGGCAGCGCGCGTGACCGCTCCGGCGGCCGAAGCTGATCCCAATGCCGCGGTCCGGGTAGAAGTTCTGGCGCAGGAAGCCTCGTGGATCTGGATGCGGGCCGATGGCCAGTTTTCATTTTCCGGCGTGCTGGAAGCCAATCAGGCGCACACCGTGACCGCCAACCGGAACGTGATATTGAAGCTCGGCAACGCGGGAGGAGTGGACGTGCGCTTGAACGGGAAGCCGATCGGGCCGCTGGGCGCAAAGGGAGCGGTGCGGACGATTCAACTCACGCCAGGCGGCTTCCAAATCGTGCCGCCGGAAGTGCCCAGCCCGGCGCCGCCGACTGAATCTCCCAATCCGCTCTGATGCCGCAGCGGCTTGCGCTGCCGCTTGCGTTCCAATTGCAGGAGCTCGCGGCGGCGGCGTTTCTTGACGCCCTCATCCACCTTGTGCCAGAACTTGCGAAAGTAGCTGAAGGCGGATAGGACGGCAAAAACGACAACCGTCCACATGAGGATCATGCCGGGAAAATGCAGCGCCCGGTTACCGATGCTGAGCATCATGACGGAGATGCCGACGACCTGTGACAGCATCTTGGTTTTGCCCAGGTCGCTCGCTTTGATGGTGTAGCCTTCCGCGGCGGCGATGCTGCGCAAACCCGAGACGGCGAACTCGCGGGCGACGATCAGGATGGCCATCCAACCAGGGAGAACGCGAACCTGAACCAGCGAAATGAGCGCCGCGGAAACCAGAAGCTTGTCGGCGATAGGATCCAGCAGCGTGCCGATGGTAGTTACCTGACGCCAGCGGCGCGCCAGGTAACCATCGAGCAAATCGGTGGCGGCGGCCACCAGAAAGATCGCCAGCGCCAGCCACTCCCTGGTGACGAAAATACTCGCAATACGGAACGAGACGTTCTCCTGTACCAGGGCCGCGACCAGCAGCGGGACAAAGAAGATGCGGAGAATGGTCAGCGTGTTCGGAAGATTCATTCCCACCCCAACTATAATGCCGCGCAGCGGCCGGCAACAACCACGTTTTCAGGTTTGTCCAATCCAATCGGGCTGCGCGACGGCGGCCCAGCGGCGGCGTATGGCTTGGATCTCAGCGGCACCCAGCGGGCCTGCCTCGAGCAGCCTCGCATTGGCGGCCCAGCGGTCCGGGTTGGCGGTTCCGACGATGGCGGTGGCGACACCGGGCTGCGCGAGCGTGAATCGCAAGGCGATTGAGACACCCTGGTCGACGCCGCCGCGCAGAAAATCGTATTCGAGCAGCTCGATACGCCGCCAGTATTCGTGATGATAGGGGCTGGCCGGCTTGGCTCCGGTTCTCCATACGGCGTTGGCAATGGGTCGTTTGGCGATCACACCCATGTTGCGCTGAACCGCGAGAGGCAGGGTGAGATCGATGGCTTGGAGATCGGCGATGCTGACCGAAGTCTGGAGCGTGTCGAAGGCGCCGGTCTGGATGGCGTAGAGGGCATCCTGGCCGTCGCCGCTATAGCCGATAAAGCGCGTTTTGCCGGCGTCGCGCGCTTTCTGGAGGACGCGAATCGCATCGCCGCTTTCCAGAATCGCGCGCGAGCAGCTGTGGAGCTGAAGCAAATCCACCTGATCGACGCGCAGACGTTGCAGGCTGCGATCGATCTGCATTTCCAGCATGCGCGGGTCCCAATCGGGGAGGTCGAATCCGGAGGCGTGGCCGCACTTGGTGAACAGAAAGAAATCGCCGCGGCGGCGGCTGAGAGCGCGGCCGATCATCTCTTCGCTGCCTGGATAGCACTCCGCGGTATCGATGATGTTCAGACCGGCGTCCAGAGCGGAATGCAGCAGGCGCTCGACCTTATCGAAGGGGACATTCTCGTAGCCGATCTCGGCCGCACCAAAGCCGAGGACCGCGACTCGCATCCCGGTTTTCCCTAGAACTCGTTTTTCCATCGCCGGTTCTAGGAGAATACCACGCTAGGTATGGGCGGCCATGCAGCCGTGCTCCGGCAGGCGTGGTGTTGACCCCTCAGCTTCGTCGCATGTATCGGCGCTTAACGGGTCGCCTGGTAATACCGGCACTCGGCAGTGACCGGACAGGCTCCGCACTTCGGGCGCGAGCGCTTGCACAACTCCTGGCCGTGGCGCTGCAGGAGCAGGTAGGCGCGCAGGAGGGCGCTACAATCCCGGGGCAGTTCGGCGGCGAGGGCGTCCTGAGCGGACTTGTAGTCCTTCGTGTAGGTTTGGTACGCCTTGCCGATCCCCAGGCGAAGCGGTACGTGCACGCAGTTCGAGGGCACCGCGGCAATAGGTGCGATTCGCGTAAACAGCAGAATTTTGTCGGCGCCGGGATCGCCGATGGTCGGAAACTGCTTTAGTACCTTGCGGGCCTCGGGCAGCGGCTTTTGGAGCGCGGCGGCGAGGTCTCCCGAGAATTTCCCCTGCACCCGGGCCGCGATCTCCTTCAAACGTTGCGCGCGCAACTCAGGAAAGATTCCGCCGGACCGCAAAGCCGCGGCCAGCTCTTTATCGGGCGCAGAGAGAATCTGATCGGGCCGGAGGCCCACCCTCTGTTTTAATGCGTCGTAGCCCTCGGCGCACGTGGCATCATTCGCCGGATAGCCGCAGTTCGCGTAGACCACCATTTCGTACGCCGCGGTGGGAGCAACGGGTTTCAACTTGCCATAGTGCTTTTCGAGGCGATCGAGAATGCGAGCGATTGTCACGACGCCTTCTTGAGCAGCAGTTCCGCATTCAGCGCACCCTCGGGGGTCTCTTCATGCTTGAACATCAGGTAGAGGTCGCGGCCCGCCGCGAGTAACTCCTGGGCGCGCGAGGCGAACGCTTCGATATCTTTTTCGGTATAGTCCGGCTTGCGCAGACGGTAGTACACAAAATCGGCGGTGATCACTTCCGGCACTTCCAGCCGTTCGGATTCCGCGACGCAGAGCGAGATGTTTCGCTGGCGGAGCTCGGAATAGACGGCATCGACCAGCCAGGAGGGGTGCCGGAACTCGAAGGCGTAGCGCATGCCTTTGGGCAAAAGGTCCAGATAGCTTTTGAGGAGGCTGACGTCACACTTCATTGCCGGCGGCAATTGAAACAGAACCGGACCCAGCCGGCGGGAGGTGCGGAGCGGATCAATCGCCTTAAAGAAGATCTCAGTGGCCTGCTCGGCGTTCTTCAGCCGCAAGATGTGCGTGATCCGCATATTAGCCTTGACGGCAAACACGAACCCGGCCGCTGTCTGCTGAACCCAGCTTTCGAGGGTGGTAGCGGCCGGCAGCCGGCGGAACGTGTAATTGATCTCGACGCAATTGAGGCGATCGGCGTAATGCTTTAGGAACTGGTTCGAGGGCAATTTCGCGGGATAGAACACGGGTTTCCAGGCCGCGTAGGCAAAGCCGGAAGTTCCGGCGTAAAGAGTCGCCATGGCCTATCATTATAGAAGTGCACGTCCCCAAAACTCCGCTCGAACTGGCGGAGACACTTCAGGAGGCCGCTTCGCGCGGCCGCACTATCGGGATTTCCGGAAACTTGACCAAGCGGCGCATGGCAGGCCCGGTCGAGAAGGCGGACGTGTGCATTTCGACGAACGCGCTGAACGGGGTGCTCGAGTATGAACCGCACGACCTCACCATTAGCGTGCAGGCGGGGTTACGATGGCGCGACCTGACGCAGCGGCTCGCCGAACATCGGCAGATGGTGCCGCTGGACCCGCCGTTTGCCGAAAACGCGACCGTGGGGGGCGTGATCGCCGCCAATTCCCATGGGCCGCGGAGGCGGCTTTACGGCACCGCGCGCGACCTGGTGATTGGCATGACGTTCGCCACGCTTAATGGCAAACTGGTGCAGACCGGCGGCATGGTGGTGAAGAACGTCGCGGGGCTCGACATGGGCAAGGTCATGATCGGCTCGTTCGGGACTCTGGCTGCGATTGCGATCGTAAATTTTAAGCTGATTCCGTGTCCGGAACGCGAGCGCAGTTTTTTGCTGGTGTTCGATACCCTGGGGGGTGCGATTGCGGCGCGCGACCGGATTATCCGCGGTGTGCTTACTCCTTCGGCGATTGATCTGCTCAATCCCCACGCGGCCGGCGCGCTGGGCAGCCGCGGGTGGACGCTGGCTCTGCGCGCCGGCGGAAACTCGGCCGCGCTGGAGCGCTACGAGCGCGAGCTGGCGGACATCTCGACCGGGGTGGTGCTCGAGGACTACCGCCAGGAGACTCTCTGGCGCCATATCGAGAACCTGACGCCGCGGCATCTGGAGCGGCATGCGGATGGCGCGGTCGTGCGCGTCTCATGTACGCTGAAGGGAGTGGAGGCGGTGATTGGGTCGTTTCCCGGACCCGCCCTCGCGCGCGCCGGTTCAGGCGTTTGTTACGGCTACTTTGAGCAAGCCGAAGCGGCCGGCGCCTGGGTCTCCGACGCGGTTGCCAAAGGATGGAAAGCCGTCATCGAATTTGCTCCGGAAGCCAAGAAGCGGGCGCTGGACCTGTGGCCCGCCCCAGGCAGCGATCTGGAGATTATGAAGCGCATCAAGAATTTGTTTGACCCCTCGAATCTATTGAACCGTGGCCGCCTCTATCGTCTCATCTGAAAAATCCGCGTACGGACCGCAGCAGGTGGATCTCGACCGCTGCGTCCACTGTGGTCTGTGCCTGAACGCCTGCCCCACGTACCGTGAATTGGGACTGGAAATGGATTCGCCCCGCGGACGCATCTACCAGATGGTCCAGGTGTCCGAAGGCGCACCCGTCACCAAGTCGTATCTGGAGCACATCGATTTGTGCCTGGCGTGCCGGGGCTGCGAGACGGCGTGTCCTTCCGGCGTACAGTACGGGAGGCTGGTGGAAGCGGCGCGGGCCGACATCGAAACGCGCGTGCGGCGCGGGATTTTCACGCGCATCATCCGCAATTTCGTGTTTCGGCGCGTTCTTACCTCGCGGGCGGCGCTGACGATTGCCGGTTCGCTGCTCTATTTGTACGAATCGTTCGGGGTGAAGGCGCTGGTGCGAGGGTTGGGATTCCTCAAGCTGCTCGGGAGACTCGGCGATGTGGAACGGCTGGCGCCGGCCGCTGAGCCGCCGTTTTTTTTCAGCCAGATCGGGCGGACATTTCCGGCGCGCGGCCAGCGGCGCTATCGCGTGGCGTTTCTTTCCGGATGCATCGCGAATATCTCGTTCGCCCGGCTGAACGAGGCCACCGTGCGCGTGCTGCAAAATAACGGCTGCGAGGTGGTCGTCCCCGAAAACCAGGGTTGCTGCGGAGCCTTGCATGTGCATGCCGGGCTGCGCGAGGACGCCCGGCGCCTGGCGCGCCGCAATATCGATGCCGTGGTGGGCGGCGATTATGACGCGATCATCACGAACGCGGCAGGCTGCGGATCCACTCTTAAGGAATATGCCGAGTTGCTGCATGACGACCCGGCGTATCTGCTCAAAGCGCGCGCGTTCACGACGCTGATGCGCGATGTGACCGAATTCCTGGCCTCCATCGAATTGAATGCGGAAC
>DATGII010000177.1:0-53800 GCA_035295805.1 Bryobacteraceae bacterium
GACTGCCTGCTGGCGCTGGATGGCGATACCGGCAAATTGAAGTGGTATTTCCAGTTCACTCCGCATGACCTGCATGACTGGGATTCGACCGAGGTGCCGGTGCTGGCCGATGCGACGGTTCGCGGCGAGAAGCGCAAGGTAGTGCTGTTCGGCAATCGCAACGCGTTCTACTACGTGCTCGATCGCGCGAGCGGCCAGTTTTTGGCCGGGCGGGCTTTCGCAAAGCAGACGTGGGCGAAAGGCCTCGATGATTCCGGCCGCCCCGTGCCGGCAGGCGACACCACGCCCACCGAGGACGGAACCAAGCTCTATCCGGACCTGGGCGGCGGCACCAATTGGTTCAGCCCTTCCTTTAGTCCCGCCAGCAATCTCTTCTATGTTGCAGCTCGCGATGTAGCCGGCATTTACTACAAAGGGGACCTCGAGTATAAGCCGGGGGCGCAATTCAACGGCGGCGGATTCGGCCGGGTGACGGGCGAAGAGGCGAGCGGCGCCATTCGGGCTCTCAATCCATCGACGGGCGAGCTGAAATGGGAATTCAAGCTGTTTTCGCCGTCCTCCGCGGGTGTGCTGACCACGGCAGGAAACCTGTTATTCGGCGGCAGCAACGAAGGCGATTTCTACGCGCTCGATTCCGCTACCGGCAATCTGCTCTGGCGCAATCAAGTGGGCGCCGGCATCAGTTCGAACCCGATCAGCTACTTGAGCGGCGGCAAACAACAAGTGGCCATCGCGGCAGGCAACGTGGTTTTCGCGTTCGCGCTGGAGGAGTAGCGCCGCAGAGTCTATACTCCGCCGGCGGAACGTATAGAGCACGGCAGACCAGCGGTTTTCCAGGCGTCGAACCCACCCGTCAGGTTGGCGATGTCGCGGAAGCCGGCGCGCCGCAAAATACTCGTGGCGATCGAGCTTCGATACCCGCCTTTGCAGTGCACCACCACAAGCTTTTCACGGTCGAGTTCGGAAACCCTCGCGGCCAGAGTTCCAAGTGGAATGCACAGCGAGTTCTCGATTGCTCCGCCGGCGACTTCTGCAGGCTCCCGCACATCGAGGACCGCGATGCGGCCCGCCTCCTGAACGCGCAGCTCGATGAAATCCTGAACTGTGATTTGAGGAATGTAATCGAGCTCGAAGCCGTTCTTGATCCAACCGAGCACGCCGTCCGCCAGGTATCCCACCAGATTTTCGATTCCCACGCGCGCCAGGCGCAACTGCGATTCGCGCACGTGTTCGGGATCCTCACCGGCGATGATCAGCGGAGTGTCAAGCCCGAGAATTCGCGCCGCCCACGAGGCGTACTGTCCGGTGAGCGCGATGTGCAACGATCCGGGGACGTGTGCCACGGCGAACTGCATCGCGGGGCGGGTGTCTACCACGATCGCGCCCTCTTTCTGCAATCGCAGCACTTCCGGCGCGTCCAGTGCGGCTAACAAAGGGAGTTCCGATAGCGGCGCAGCCCCGCGCCGGTTGAGATCTGCGTCCCGCGCGAAATACTCGGGCCGCGCCGGAAGATTGTCGGTCAAAAGATGAACGAATTCGTCACTACTCGGCGCCAGCAAAGCATAATTCGACTGCCGTTGCTTGCCGATTGTGGAGGAGCTTTCCGAACTCATTTGGCGGCCGCAGAGGGAGCCGGCCCCATGCGCCGGAAAGATTTCGGTTTCGTCGGGGAGCGTGAGGAGCTTGTCTTGAAGGCTCCGGTACAGCATGGCGGCCAGCTGTTGAGGTGTGTGAGCGGGCGAAAGGTCCGGCCGGCCCACATCGCCCACGAAGAGAGTGTCGCCGGTAAAGACCGCGCGCGGGCGGTCCGGCTTTCCACGATCTTCCATTACGATGCAGATGCTTTCGAGCGTATGCCCGGGAGTTTGCAGGAACCGGAGACGGCACTGTCCGAACCGGATCTCGTCTCCATCGTGGACAGCTACGTGCGGAAACTCCGCACCGGACCCTGCCCCGAGATAGATCCGAGCTCCGGTGCGTTCCGCCAGCTCGTGGTGTCCGGATACGAAGTCGGCATGGAGATGCGTCTCGATGACGTATTTGATCTTGCAGTTCTTGCCGGTTGCCGTGTCGAGGTAGAGGGCCACATCGCGTTGGGGGTCGATGACGGCGGCGACGCCCTCTGACGAAATCAGGTAGGATGCGTGGGCCAGGCAACCCAAATAGAATCGCTCTATCTGTACCGGCTCCATATTACGATTTGAAGCGCGGGAAGAGCCGCTCGGCGTTCCCGCGGTTGAGCGCCTGCAAGGTCTCCGGCGAAAGCTTCGTTTTCGGCAGTTCGCCCAAGGTTGATTCCATCGGCTCAGCGGGCCAATCGGTTCCGAATAAATACTGGCTGGGGGGCGCGAATGCGGTGAGCGCGGCTATCGCCGCCGGGTACGCTGCGTGCGCGCATTCGTAATAGAGCCTGGTCAGCTCATAGAAAACACCGTGCGGGATTTTGTCGGTCCGCCCTTCATGGTTCGATAACGGCGCGCCGCCGAAGGTGGAAAATCCGGGAACGCGGTCCTTGATGCGGCCGGCCATGACCGGAACGTCGGCGCCGGAATGATTGATGATGTAGCGGATATCGGGAAGCCGTGAGAGCGTGCCCGAATAGAGGAGATTAGTGACTGCGCGGGTGGTGTCGAAATCGCGCTCGACCGAACCTTCGCCGCCGGGAATGAGCGTGCGGCAGCACTTGGACGTAAACGGATGCAGGAACAGGATGGCCTTACGGCGATTGAGCTCGTCAAATACCGGATCGAAAGCGGGATCGCCGGGCCACCTGTCCCCGATGCTGCTCAGCAGGCTGACGCCGTCCGCCTTCAGCGTTTCGAAGGCGTATTCGAGCTCTTTCATGGCTCCATTGGGATCGGAATAGGTGATGTTGGCGAAAAAGCCGAAGCGCTTGGGTTGATCGCTCACCAGTTTGGCGGCGAACTCGTTGGAGCGCCGCGCGAAGGCGCGGCCTTTTTCGCCGCCCTCTTCGGTCTCGCCGCTGGTGCGCGAAATGATGCTGGTCTCGATGCCGTGCTGGTCCATCTCCTCGAGGGCTTTGGCGGCTGTCCAGGAACCGAGGACGCCGCGGCCGCCCGGCATGTCGTAGTGATGATGGACGTCGATGCGCCGGGGACTGGCCGCCGATTGCGCGCAAAGTGCGGACGCTGCGCCGGCAGCGGCAAACGTTTTCAGAACATCACGGCGCGAGGTTTTGTGGTTGTGCATGAACTGAATCAGTATGTGAGACTGCCGCCGAGGTGTCAACCGGCCTCATTTCCATGTAGAGTAGGTTCAGAACGGAGGGTATCGCGATGTTCCGGCTATCCGGGTTGCTGGCTTTTCTGGCCGCGGCCGCGTTTGGGCAAATTCCTTGCGAGCAATTCAAGCTTTCGTTTCCGGATGCGACAGTGACCTCGATCGAGTCAATTCCGGCGGGTCCGTTCCAGGCGCCGTCGCCGCAGATCGCGCCGATTCCGGCGCCGGAATCGGACGTCGAGTCTGCCGGCCCGGCGGGGCCGGCCCGGGCTGCCGCGCCGCGCGCCGCCGCGCCGCCACCGGTGAACGTGCCGGCGTATTGCCGCGTGATGATGATTCTGACGCCGTCATCCGATTCGAAGATCGAAGCCGCCGTCTTTCTGCCTACGGAAAACTGGAACGGCAAGCTGCAGGTTGTGGGCAACGGCGGATGGGCCGGCACCGTCAGCTATCCGGCCATGGCGGACGCCCTCCGCGAAGGCTATGCCACGGCGTCGAATGATACGGGGCACCGCGCCGCGGACATGGGTGGCAATGGCATGTTCGCCCTCGGTCATCCGGAGAAGATCACGGACTTCGCCTACCGCGCCATGCACGAGACGGTGGTCAAGGCGAAAGCGATCACGGCGGCCTTCTACGGCAGCGGGCCGAAATATTCCTATTACAACGGCTGCTCCACCGGCGGCCGGCAGGGGCTGGTGGAAGCGACGCGATTTCCGGATGATTTCGATGCCGTCGTCGCCGGCGCGCCCGCCAATCCGCACGTGCATCTGCACGCGGCCGGCGTGGAGCGGAGCCTCGAGCTCATGAAAAACAACGCGCCGCTCTCTAAAGAGAAAGTCGAAACCTTGCACAAAGCGGTGATGGACGCATGCGACGGCCTCGACGGGGTGAAGGATGGGATCATCAGCAATCCGGAGCGCTGCCATTATGATCCTTCAGCGCTGTTGTGCAAAAACGGCAACGGCGCGTCGTGCCTCACGCCGGCCGAGCTGAAAACGGTGCAAACTGTTTTCAGCGATGTCAGGACCAAGACCGGCGAAGTGATCTGGACCGGATATCCGGCGGGCACCGAGCTGGATGTTGCCGCGCTGCGCAACACTCCGAAGAGCCCCGGCGGGGTGTGGGACGTGATTCGCATCCTGGGGCATCAGAACAAAGACTACGACTGGCATAATTTCGATCTCGCGAAAGAAGTGGCGCAGGCGGACAAAGCCGGCATTGACGTGCTGACGTTCGATCTTTCGGCGTTCAAAGCGCACGGCGGCAAGCTGCTGCTCTATCATGGCTGGGCCGATCCCGGTATACCGCCGGGACACACCGTGAGTTATTACAAGAGCGTGCTGGACACGATGGGCGGCAAGCAGGACGACTGGCTGCGGCTATTCATGGAGCCCGGCATGGCGCATTGCCGCGGCGGCGCGGGCCCCGACCAGTTTAATAAAATGGCCGTGATCGAGCGCTGGCGGGAAAAAGGGGAAGCGCCGAACTCAATTCTCGCGGCGCGGGTGGCGAATGGCCGTATCGAGATGACGCGGCCGCTGTGCCCCTATCCGCAGGCGGCGGTGTACAAAGGCACGGGCAGCACCAACGACGCGGAAAATTTTTCCTGCAAGCAGCCGTAGGAGGCTAACGACCGTTTCAAAACTGGAAGCGGGCATAATCGTTTCGGCGCGCTGGCCGGTAATTCCCGGAGCGGTGAAGGTGACACAACGGTGCCGAAACCGCCCTGCCCGGCGTGTTCCGTCAAACACGCCGAGGGCCACCCTTTCGGGCGGCCCTCGGCGAAAACAAAAACACGAACCGTCGTGTTAATTGTTGACAGGTCGTTTCATATCAGAACGTAAATCGGGCGACCAGCGTGCCGGCGCGCGGATTGACGGCGCCCACCGTCTCCGGAACGATGGTGCCGAAGCCGCCGCTGTACAAGCCTTTATTCGGACCGGAAGTGAACGTAGTGGGAGCGGTCGCGAAGTTGCCGAGGTTAATCGCGCTGGTTCCGCCGGCGGGAATCGGGAGTTGCACCCGGTTGAAGATATTTGTGAACTCCGCGCGAATTTGCAGAACGTAACGTTCTTTGATGCGGAAGTTGCGGCTGAAGTTGGCGTTCTCCGCCGGGTAGCGGAAGCCCCGGAAGGAGCGAAGCGAGCTTTCATTGGCCGCAAACTGCCCGTCGGGGACGTTCGTGAATGCCGCCGGGTTCAGCACCTGCGTGGTAGTCGGGTCGAAGCAGTGGCAGTTGATGTCCAGCGGCGTCGTGTGGTGCTGGCCGCTGAGATCGGTCCAGTTCACCGACCACGGGCTCATACCCGGAATCAACTGCGCCGGACCCGGTCCGTAGCCGAGGAAATTGCTGATGGGCGCGGCGCCGGAACTGGTCGGAAGGCCCACCAAAGCCGCGCTCTGGTAGCTCAGATACCAGCCCGTCCCCCACCCGGACAGAATGGAGTTGAGCACTTTGTTGCTCAAGATACCGGAGGTAAAGCGCGGCACCTCGTACTGGGCGCTCACCCGGAGCTGGTGCGGAGTGTCATAGGGGCTGAGGGTCTTGCCCAAATTCCGGTTAAAGGGATCAGGGCTGCCCATCAAGGCCAGATTCTTCGAGTAGGTGTAATTCGCATTAAAGGTCAGACCGTGGCTGAAACGCTTGGTAAATGTGAGCTGGAGCGCATCGTACCAGCTTTTCGCGTCGGGCGCGCCCAGGGGAGCCATGGCCCCGCTGTATTGAGGGAACGGCAGCAGCGCCTGGCGGACCGTCTGATTCTGCGGGAAATTGCTGTAAGGGAGGAACTGCGTGAGGCCTACGGACGCCAAAGCTGCCCTCTGCCCCGTAGTCAGCGCCGATATGGGTGTGTTGAACGCGGTGGAGAGCGTCGGATTGCTGAGATTTGAACCAGAGATTCCAAGGGCGGCAAGCTCCGACAGACTGAACACGTTTTGCGGAGCGAGTGGAGCGTAGCCTGGGGGGAGGCCGGTGGTGCCGAAGGGGGCGGGGGCGAAGGCGCCGGGAGCTGTCTCCCAAACCCCCACGTTGCCAATATACCCGGCTTCCACCGCCATGCTCTTGCCGATCGTGCGCTGCACCGTGATATTCCATTGCGTCAGGCGCGCGGGGCGGCCGGCATTTTGATCGAGCAGAGCAGGCGCGGCCACGACGGCTCCAGGCGCCTGACCTGCGGCTGGATTATTCAGGGTCGGCCATGCCGCTTGCACGGTGGACGGGATCCCGTTCTGGAGCAGTCCGGCGATCTGCCCGAACGCCGGCGTCGTGGCGATGGCGGAATTGGATGCATAACCGGTAGCGGCGGAACCGTCGAGGGAGCCGTAAACGATGCCAACACCGCCGCGGAGGACGGTTTTGTCATTCAGCTGGTAGGCTGCGCCTAAACGCGGCCCAATCGCATACGGATAGTTTTTGGCGAAACTGCAATTGCAGTTGGCCTCGTAGATGATAGCGCCAAGCCGTCCGCTCGCCGAGGGATTGGGTGTGGTGGCGGAGAAGTCCCCATAGCGCCCGAATTGTTCTCTCTGGTAGGTGCCGTAGTCCCAACGCAAACCATAGTCCAGAGTCAGCTTGCGACTGACCTTCCAGCTGTCCTGCAGGAAGACGGCGGACTGGTAGTTCTGCGTTCGCAGGTTAATCGGCGCGTTAATGGCGATATTCTGTGCACCGCCCAGCAGGAACGAAGCGAAACCGAATCCGGCAAAGCCCGAGGACACCGTCGTTCCAGCCAGCGAGGTTTGGGTGGTCCAGTTTGAAACGTTACCGACGGTGGCGAGGACGCCGCTGGTGCCGCCTCCCGTGAGGCCGCCGCTATACGTACCGAAGGCGTATTCGCCCGCGGTGTACGTGAAATTAAAATTGGGATACCTCATCTGCCGGATTTCAAAGCCAGCCTTGTAGGTGTGCGAGCCGCGCACGTACGTTGCGGAAGTCACGAACGAGGGACGGCGCTCCCAGAAATGTTGGTCATATTGGGGCCCCAGATTGCCCATACCGCCCTCGGCGAGACTAGGTAGGACACCGGTGGCAATCAGGGGGAGACCGCGGCCGGCAGAGATTGCTCCCGGTACGCCGACTGTCTGCTGGGCGTTCAGGAAATCTTCGGGCCCCAACAGGAAGTCGGAGTCGTTCCAGCCAAGCGTGTAGTGCATCAGGAAAGTTGGCGTCACCGTGTGGTCCAGGTTTAGCCGGAACGTCCTGGCGGCATTCCCGGAAGTTCCGGAGACCGTGATATTATCCGGCAAACTGTCGGCTCCCGTGCCGGTCCGGGGCGTTGAGGTGGAGGTCCTTTGAAAGTAAAACGCGGCGTGCAGCTTCGCGCCCAGATTTTGATCGATCTTGACGGATGGGATATAGGATCTGCGGCTGCCGTTGTACGGCGCCAGATAGTTGGATCCTGCCTGGTTGGCATTCGGGCCGAGAGGCTGCGGAACCAAGCCGAGGATTTTAACCGCAACCGGATCGAACCTGAAGGGGGAAATTATGTTGCGATCGAAAGGATTGCGAACCAGGGCCCCGTTGGCGGCGGTGAAGGTGCTGGCGGGGTCGAAGATGGTACCGCTCGGAATGGTGCGGCCAAGCGGATCTACGTAGGGTCCGGAGGCAGTTGACACCAGGCGGTTTTCGGTGGTGATGAGGCTGGAGAAATCACCGTTGCGGTAAGCAGGTATCGGTACCGTGGAATTCGTGGTGGTATTCAGCAGATTCTGGTAGAACTCCTCGAAGCTGAAGAAGAAGAACGTCCGGTCTTTGCCGTTGTAAACTTTGGGGATCCAGACGGGGCCGCCGACCGTGAAGCCGTAGTCATTCTGGTGAATCGCGTTTTTCACTCCCAAGTAGGCCGGGGTAGCGTTCAGGGCGGTATTCACCAGGTAGTCATAGGCGGAGCCGTGGAGACTGTTGGTGCCGCTCTTGGTGATGACGTTCACCACAGCTCCCAGGCCGGCCCCGAACTCCGGGGCGAAACTGCTGGTCAGGATATTGACTTCCTGAACTGCTTCCGACGAGGACTGCGTCTCCATGGTGGCTCCCCCAAGGCGTGAGCTGGTGGGGTTCATCGTGGCGCCATCCAGTCGAGTCCCAAGTGAATTGTTCGGCGTGCCGTTGATGACGGTGACGGTGATGGCGTTGCCGCTACCGCCTGTGGGGCAGGTGGCGGTATCGCAATACTGCACGCCAGGCAGCAGGCGCGACGCCGCAAAATAGTCGCGGACACCGTCATTGGTTGCGCCCACCGTGAGAAGCGGCAGGTCGTCCAGTTGCTTTAGTGTGAAGTTGCCCGCTACTTCGGCGCTTTCGGTTTGCAACAGGGAGGCTTCCGCCTGTACGGTTACAGAGTCGGTGGCCGCGCCGACTTCCAGCGCGACGTCTTCGCGCATGGTCTGGCCCGCGGCTAAATGGAAATTCGTGTGCGAGTATTTCTTGAAGCCAGGCACGGTGACGTCGATGGAGTAGTCGCCAATCGGCAACTGCGTCACGGTGTAGTTTCCGGTATCGGTGCTGGCTACCCGGAAGACCGCTCCATTTTCCAGGTTACGGACCTCGACGGAGGCATTCTCGATGGCGGCCCCGGATGGGTCGGCTATGGTTCCGGTGATCGTGGCCAGGCTGGTCTGGCCGAAGACGGCGGCACACGAGGACAAAAGAAGTGCAGCTGCGAACGAGAAGCGCATTACGATAATCTCCCTTAGAAATCCGTCACGGCAGGGGAACGGAAACACGACGACTGCTGCGAGATGTTCACCTATCCGACCAGGACCCCTCTATTTCTGTGCGAAGCAAACGTGTGTCATTTTTAACACAGTTCGGGGTGCACAGTCAATAAATGAGGGCTGAAAGATTAGCCGCCGATAACCCGAGATGATATACCGGGCTCAAGCCCGCGCTTCCAGAATCGTAACTTCCGCGGTCAGAACGGCGCCGGCCGGAATCACGCCCGGAACGCCTTGTTCTCCGTAGGCGAGGTGCGGAGCGATTTCCAGGCGGCGCATTCCTCCGACGCGCATGCCTTCGATGCCGTAAAAGAGGCCGTTGATCAGAGAGCGGCGTTCCATGCGGATTTCGGTGATCAGCGTTTCGCCATTGTCATCGAGGCGCGCAATACCTACCGGTCCCGCTGCGATCTGCCACCGGACCGCTTCGCCGCGGTTCAGCCATAGACGAAGACGGATTGCGTATCTGTGCTGGCGGCGCACTTGATCGCCGGTACCCGGGATGTCCGTGAGCAGGGTCAAACCGGATCGCAGGCGCTGTCGAAGTGGTTGGCCTTTTCGCGCCAGGATCTCCGCAATCACGGTCAGGTTTGCCGCGGCGGCCATTTCGAGCGGGGTCTCGCAGTCGTCGATCCGGGTACGTAGTTCGGGATCGGCGCCGGCATCGAGCAGGATCTGGACCGCGAGCGCCTGGCGCTCCGAAACGGCCATGTGGAGCGGCGTGTAGTCATTCGTGCCGCGCTGGTTCGGGTCGGCGCCAGAGCGCAGCAGGAGACGCAGAATCTCGTCGACATCGGACCGTTTGGTTGCGCCGGGCTGGTCGCGCGCGCAACTCAGGGCGGCAATGAGCGGGGGAAAGCCGTCATCGACGGGAGCATTCGGATCGGCGCCGATTTCCAGCAACGTGCGGATAAAACTCAGAGGGCTATGGTAGATCGCGTAGACCAGGCACGTACCGATGGTCACTGGCATGCGGCCGTTCGGCACGGCGGTTGGATCATCGAGGGCGGCGCGGAGGGCATCCAGGTCACCGCCACGAAACGCCTCGTCAATTCGCTGGAACTCGTTCGCCACCCGGCAGCGTTCTTCTTCAGTGGCCATATCTATGGCGGCTCAATCAAAGGCGAGTAGGACAAGGCGCCGCATTCCCTCATTGTAGGCGCGAGTATTGGCAGCGAACTATGATACTCTGGCGGGCCTGTGCGCCTCTTTCTGCTTTTGACAGCATGCACAACCCTGCACGCGCAATGGTTGAATTACCCGTCGCGCGGCACACCGAGGAGCAAGGACGGAAAACCAGACCTGCAGGCCCGGACGCCACGCGCGAGCGGCAAGCCGGTTTTGAGCGGCGTGTGGCAGGTGGCGCCGGCAGCGGGGGAAGTGGAGAAGTTGTTCGGCAAATTGGACGTCGAGGACGTGCCGGGGGACGATCTCACGACGTTTTCGAAATATTTTTTCAATATCCTGGCGGATTTCGCGCGCGGCCACGAGCCGATGACTCCGGAAGCTTTCGCCGCCATGAAGAACGGGCCCCAACATGCGCTGTCACCGGACGAGCGGTGCCTTCCGCTGAGCGTGCCGCGGGGCGACCTGATCGGGTTTCCGTTCAAGATCGTGCAGACGGCGGAACAGCTCGTGGCGATGTACGAAGCGGACCACACGCACCGGCAGATTTATCTGGACGGCCGTCCGCTACCGAAGGACCCGAATCCGGCTTGGCTCGGCTATTCGGTGGGGCGGTGGGAGGGCGACACCCTGGTGGTCGATACGACGGGGTTCAACGCTGAAGTGCAACTGGACACGATGCGCCATCCGCACAGCGACAAACTTCGCGTCCAGGAGCGGTTCCACCGGGACGATTTCGGACACATGGGCTTGCAGATCACGATCGATGATCCCAGGATGTACACGAAGGCGATTGCGTTTTCGGTGAGATTGCTGTTGATGCCGGATAGCGATATTCTCGAATCGTTCTGCAATGAAAACGAGAAAGACCGGGCGCATCTCAAATAGGCGGGTGAAGGGATGAAACATCGCATAGCGAAGCCGGCCGCGGCACTCCTGGCGCTACTCTCGGCGCCGCTATTCGCGCACCACGGGACAAATGCTTCGTACGATCTGGCGAAGCAGGTGACGATGACGGGCACCGTGACGGAGTTCGTGTGGCAGAATCCGCATTGCCAGATCTATTTCGACGTCAAAGACGAGCACGGGAATATCGTGCACTGGGCCGGGGAAACCAACAGCCCGGGCGTGCTTTCGCGCGATGGCTGGAGCCGGAAAATCATGAGGCCGGGAGACTCGATCACGATCACGGTGTCGCCTTCCAAGGCCAATACGCCGGTGGGCGTGGTGCGCAAGATCGTGCTGCCCGACGGGAGAGTGCTGACGAGGCTGAATGCGATTGACTAGCATGAGAATCGCGGCCGTGCTCGCGGCGGCCGCGCTCACCGGGAGCGGTCAGAACGCGGGGCGCGCGGCGGCGCCCGGACTACCGCACGACCCGCACGATCTCGCGGGAGTCTGGCGGGCCACCTTCCGCACTCTTACCTTGAGCGGCGAGACGCCCGCGATGACGGCCTTGGGCAAGCAGCGGTTTAATGCCAACAAGCCCAGTTATGGATCGCGAGCCGTGCCGCCCGCCTTGGGCAACGACCCGCAGGGGAACTGCGACCCGCTCGGCATCCCGCGGCTGCTTTTCTACGGCGGGACAACGGCAATCGAAATTTTGCAGGCGCCGGATCGCGTGGTGGAGTTCTTCGAGTGGATGCACGTCTGGCGCACGATCTGGACCGACGGGCGCGCACTGCCGGCGGATCCCGATCCTACCTGGCTGGGATATTCGGTGGGCAAGTGGGACGGCGACACATTCGTGGTGGATTCAATCGGATTCGACGAGAAAACCTGGCTCGATCATTTTGGCGATCCGCATAGCGACGAGATGCGCCTGCAGGAGCGGTACCGGCGGGTCGACCGCGACAACCTGCAGCTTACGCTGACGCTGACCGATCCCAAAACGTATGCGCAGCCCTGGGTGAGCGACACAAAGACGTTCCGCCTGGAACCGAAGACGGTGCTGCAGGACCTGACGTGCGTGCCGTCGCAGGAGCAGGAGTTCAACCGGCGCATCCGCGACCTGGCCGGCGGCAAAGGCGCGGCGTCGAACCGTTAATTTTGGCCCGCCGATTAAAAAATTCCTCTTGACGTGAGCAATTAGTCACGTTACTATAAAGTCACGCAAGGAGGGAAACGCATTCATGACACTGAACGATCTGACGCTGGATTTGACCGAGAGCATTGACGTGAAGGCGGACATCGGCGACGTGTTTCGCAGCGTGCTGCACCGGCTCGGAGAGGGCAGCACGAACGCGCAGGGCGAATCGATGCAGATGACGCTGGAGCAGTGGCCGGGCGGGCGGTGGTTCCGGGATCGGGGCAATGGAATCGGCCACCTGTGGGGACACGTGCAGGTGATCAAGCCGCCGGTGCTGCTGGAGCTGAGCGGGCCCATGTTCATGTCGTATCCGGCGCTGAACCACATCGAAGTGAAGCTGGAGCAGCGTCCGGGCGGAACCCACGTGGACCTGCGGCACCGCGCGATCGGCTTTATCGACGCGGCGCATCGCCAGGGCGTGACTACGGGCTGGAAACACATTCTGGACCATGTCGCCCAGGACTGCGTATCGCGGGCCCGCGCGCAGCGAACGTAGATGGCCGGCGACGACCTCGACGGTGTGTGGAAAGCCTTGTCGGATAGCACGCGGCGTGCGATTCTCGACCTGTTGCGCCAAGGCCCGCGCACGACGACCGAGATCGTCGAGGCCTTTCCTCACCTGACACGCTTCGGCGTCATGAAACATATCGAGGTGCTTCGCGGGGCCGGCCTGATTCTCACGCGTGAGGAGAGGCGGCAGCGCATCAATTCTTTGAACGTTGTGCCGATCCGGCAGATATACGAACGCTGGGTGGGCCGCTTCGAAGAGTTATGGGCGAGCCACCTGCTGCGCATCAAAGAAGACGCCGAAGCCGAAGCGCAGACCAAGAAGCGCCCGAAACTGGGCTAACCGTTAACCCCGCACCGACCGCAGAGGAGAAGTGTGTCGGTGCGCAACCCAACAGGAGAATCCGATGACTGCAACGCAGACCCGACACAACGTGGTATCGAGAGAAGAATGGCTGAAGGCGCGCCTGGCGCACCTGGCCGACGAAAAGGAACTTACGCGCAAACGCGACGAAGTGAGCCGGCAGCGCCGCGAACTGCCCTGGGAGAAGGTCGAGAAGAATTACGTTTTCGAAGGGCCGAACGGGCCGGAGACGCTCGTGGATCTGTTCGGCGGCCGCAGCCAGCTGGTTATCTACCACTTCATGCTCGGGCCCAATTGGGAAGAGGGATGCAAGAGCTGCTCGTTCCTGGCCGATCATTTCGACGCAACGCTGATTCACCTGGCGCACCGCGACGTGACATTGGCGGTGGTGTCGCAGGCGCCGCTGGCGCGCATCCAGGCATTTCAAAAGCGCATGGGCTGGCGGTTTCCCTGGGTCTCGGCGTTCCAGAACGATTTTCAGCGCGATTATGGGGTGCACTTTACGAAAGAGGAACTGGCCGGCGAGGTGAACTACAACTACGGCAAACGACGCTTCGGCGCAGAGGAAGCACCGGGTCTTAGCGTGTTCTACAAGGACGAACGCGGCGAGATCTTTCATACATACTCCACGTACGGGCGCGGGCTGGACGCGCTGGTGGGGACGTATACGTTCCTCGATTTCGTTCCCAAAGGCCGAGACGAGGATGGGCTGGCGTTCACGATGTCGTGGGTGCGCCATCACGATCGCTATGACGAGAATTATGCGGTCGATCCTACGGCGGGCTACCAGAAGCCGCGCGAAGGCGGCTCGTGCTGCAAGGAAGAAGGTGGTGCAAGATGACGGCCCGATGCTGTCAGGGCGCGGCGCCTGGGCGCCGCCTCGCCCGACAGTTCAGCGGAGGGGCGGCTTCCCTGCTCGCCGGGGCTGCGTTCGTCCTGTTGCCGAAGTGCCCGTTGTGTCTGGCGGCCTGGCTTACGGCCGCCACAGGGGCCGGAGTGTCAGTCGCGGCCGCGGCGGAGTTCCGCGGACTGACCGCGGCCTTCGGAGTCGGCGCCGCCTTGCTTGCGGCCGCGCAGATGTTCCGGCGGCTGTACCGAAACCCGCCCCGGCGGACTATGCGGCCGTTGGCTTGGCCGCTTGCGCGTACAACTGACGATAGGCGCTGCGCACGCCGAGCTGCATGAAGAAGGAATCCTTCAGGGTGTCGAGCGACGGCTGATTGCGGAACGCGTGGAAGGTGCGCCGGAAGATCCGGGGGAAGCTATAGCCCCTGGTCATGACTCGAGCGTTTTCGGTGAACATCTCGGCCTCCGACATTAACGGGTGGCGGTAGACGATCTCGCCAGTCCCGTATTGACCCCACGGGCGATCGGAGTAAAGGCGGCCCTGCTCGCGGTACTCCTGGTAAATCTGGCTGCCGGGCATGGGGGTGAGCGTGAAGATGAAGGGCGTGACGCCGCATTCGTCGCAGAAGTCCAGGGTACGGCGATAGGTCTCGCCGGTGTCATCGTCCCAGCCGATCACGAAGAAGCCGCGCACTTCGATGCCCAGGCTCTGGATGGTGCGGATGTTCTCCTTCATCTTGAGGAGGTCGAAGGCGTCGGGCGAGGTGTAGTGCAGCTTGCGCCAGGCACCGGACTGCTTCTGGCCGCGCGGCGAGATGGATTCCAGGCCTGCCGCGATACTGGAAAGCCCGCTCGCAGCGGCGAGTTCGAGAATGCGGCGGCCGTCCTTGTAATCAACGGCTGAGAGGCCCCCGGCGCCGGTCCAGCGCCGGCGCGGGCGCAGGCGCGCCAGTTCGCTGTAGAGGTCGAGGTAGTAGCGGTTCTCCTCGGGGCGGTCGATCATCTGAGGATGGCCAAAGACGCTGTCATCAAAGTTGTAGTAGCGGGGACCGAGGGTGGCGACCTCGGCCACCACCTGGTCAATCGGGCGGTGGCGGATGCGGGCTCCGAAAATGTCGGTGACCGGGCAGAAGCGGCAGTGATTGGGGCAACCGCGCGTGGTGAAAATGGAGTCCATCCCGTAGCGATGGCGCGGCAGCAGGTCGCGCCGCATCATGGGGAGCCGGTCGAGCGACGGGCGCTGCTTGATATGCCAAACCGGGCCCGGTAGCGTCTCAGCGGCATACGGGCCGGCGACGTAGAAGTGCTTCAACTGGTTGCGCTCGATGTCTTCGAGGATCTGCGGCCAGAGGTCTTCGCCCTCGCCGATCGCAACCGCACTGGCGTGCTGCTTCGCTTCTTCAGGAAACGCAAAGACGTGGGGTCCTCCGAAGATCACCTTTTTCCCGCGCTGGATAAATTTATCGGCGATGGAGTAGGCGATCGGGGCGAGCGGCGTGCGCACCGTGAGAGCGACGACATCGACATCAGCTTCATACTCGACGGCATCGCCGAAGAACATATCCACCAGAGACACCTGGTGGCGCTCCGGCGTGAGGGCGGCGAGCAGGCATGGAGCCAAGGGCATCACCGAGGCCGTAGCCTTCGCGGTTTCCAGGCTACGCCCGGGAAAGATGATGGTGATCTTCATTTAGCGCCTCCCGGCAGCAGACTTTATGAAGTACCGACTCCACGGTAGCCCCCGGCAGCCCAGGTTTCAACTCTGTCCGGCAAGCGAAGACCGGCTGTGACTTCAGTCATGGCCGTGGGGAGCCGGTTACGCGAGAATAAAAAAGGGAGAGCGGAGATGCCGATCGTGATTGGCGCCAAGCCGGAGAGCACGTTCGCGGATCCCATGGGCTTGCTGACGGATTGCCACCGGCGCATCGAGCGGTTCCTGGAAGTGCTCGTGCGATTGGCCGCGGAGGCGCAGGGAAGCCCGCTAAGCAGTGAACAGCGCCAGGCGCTCGAGACAGCCCTGCGGTACTTTCGCGAGGCGGCCCCGAAACATACGGCAGATGAAGAAGAGACGCTGTTCCCGCGGCTGCGGCGTATGGAACGTCCCGAACTCCAAGCGGTGCTCGAGAAGGTCGAGGGGCTCAAAAACGAGCACGCACAAGCCGAGCGGAATCACGCGGAGGTAGAGCGGCTGGGGCAAGCGTGGTTGATCTCGGGATGGCTGGCTCCGGCCGATAGCGCGCGGTTTGCGGAGTTGGTCGGCGGTCTCGCGGATCTATACCGCGGCCATATCGCTGTGGAGGAGCGAGAACTGTTTCCAGCAGCCGCCGCGGTCCTGCCGGGCGCAGAGCGCGCGGCGATGGGGCGCGAGATGGCGGCGCGGCGCGGGCTGCGGCACGAGTGATGGCTACCGCGGTACGACAGAAATCGCTGATTGTTCCGCGCGAGCACGGCGCCTGGGGAATCCTGCTGGTGCCGCTGGTAACGGGCGCGGGCGTGGGACTGGCCTCCGGTGGAACCGCCTGGAGCCTGGTTCCGCTCACCCTGGCGGCCCTCGCACTATTCTGGCTGCGCACGCCACTGGAGAGTTGGATCGGAACGGCGCCGATTCGGGCGCGGGCGGCGGTCGAAATCGAAGCTGTACGCAATGCGGTGGCAGGATTAACGGCGGTTTCGATCGGCGCCTTGATCTGGCTATTTTGGGGAGGACGGAATGGCGTGCTGGTATGGATCGGAGCAGCAGCCGCAGCGGCATTTCTGCTCCAGGGATGGCTGCGGCGCGTAAGCCGCAGCGCGCGAACCGCGGCCCAGATGATCGGAGCCGCGGGACTGACCGCCACCGCTCCGGCCGCTTACTGCGCCGTAACGGGCGGGTGGGGCGGAGCCGCCTGGACGCTTTGGGGCGCGAATCTGCTATTCGCGATCAACCAGATTCATTTCGTGCAGCTACGCATCCACGCGGCCCACGCCAAGAGCCGGGCCGAGAAGCTGGCGGCCGGCCGCGGATTCCTTGCCGGTCAATTTGTACTGATGGGGCTGCTGGCAACGGCGTGCGCGGCCTGGATGATGCGATGGTATGGGGTGGTGGCGTTTGTGCCGATCCTGTTCCGCGGCTTCGCATGGTTCGCCGGGGAGCCTCGGCCGCTCGCTGTGCACCGCCTCGGAAAGACAGAATTGGCGTACGCGTGTTCGTTCGGAGTGCTGCTGGTGGCGGCGCTGGCGCCCTGGTAGCGGACCTGGCCGATTGGTGTGAGCAGACGCTTCGGATGGCGCGGAGCGTGCTGCTAAAGTTGAAGAGCTCTTGGGTGTATGATCGCGTTCGACACGGCCCATGCCGCAGTGCACTATCCGCCCGACCGGCGTTTCCGCGTTTGGATCCGCCCGTCAGTTCTCATTGCCGCCTGCGCGGCGGCAGCCCTCCCGGTGCTCGCAGCTTGGATGGAAACCGCCGGGTGGGGCCTTCCTGTCATTCCGCCGATCCCGCAGATTTATCCGGATAATTTCAGCGGCGCGCACGGCTTTCCGCTATGGGTGCGGTACTGTCACTTCTTCAACTTTTTATTCGTGACGATGCTGATCCGCAGTGGGTTATCGATTCTGATGGACCACCCCCGCCTGTACTTCAACGACAACTGCACGCCGGGAACGGAGTGGATCAAGTTTACGCCGGTCCAGGTCCCGCGCGGCCGCATCTGGACCGCCAAGGACGACTCGCGATATATCTCGCCGCTGATCGGCACGCCGGGGTATCGGCACACAATCGGCCTCGCGCGCGTATGGCATTTCATCGACGTCCATGGATTCATCTTCACCGGAGTTCTGTTTGCGATTCTGCTGTTCACAACCGAGCAATGGAGGCGGATTGTGCCGACTTCCTGGGAGGTGGTCGCGCAGGCGTGGAATACGTGGGTACATTACGCCACGTTTCACCTGCCGCCGGAGCCCAACGGGTTCTATGGCTATAACGCGCTGCAGCAGATCGCTTACTTTTCGGTAGTGTTCGTATTCGGGCCGGTGGCGATTCTCACGGGACTGGCCATGTCGCCGGCCGTAGTGAACGCGTTTCCCTGGTACGCGCGGATGTTCGGAGGACGGCAGTCGGCGCGCTCTATTCATTTTCTGAACATGCTCGGATTCCTGTCGTTTCTGGTCGTGCATGTCGCGCTCGTCGTGATGACCGGCTTCGCGCGCAATATGAATCACATTGTCAGGGGAACCGATGATACCGGCAGCTCCGGCCTGATCTGGGGGTTTGTGGGGATCGGAGTCGTGGTCGCGGCGTGGATCGCCGCGCATTATCTGTCGTGGAACCATCCGCGCGGACTACAGCATGCGTTGCAGTTTGTCACGTATCCCATGCAGCTGCTGACGCTGAACCAGCTTAATCCGCAGCAGCACTACACCGAGCGGGAGATTTCTCCGTACTTCTGGCCCAACGGAAAAATGCCGCAGCGCGCCGAGTGGAAACAGCTGGCGGCGCATGCGTTCAGGGAGTACAAGCTGAAGATCGGGGGGCTGGTGGAGAAACCGGTTGAGCTTTCTCTAGCGGAGCTACAGGGATTCGGGAAGACGGAGTACATCACCATGCATCACTGCATTCAGGGGTGGACGGGTATCGCGCAATGGGGCGGGGTTCGCATGGAGCAGCTGATCGGGCTGGTTCGGCCGCGGCCCGGGGCGCGCGTGGTGGCCTTTTATTCATTTGGCGATGCCCTTTACGGAGGCGCGTACTACGACACGCAACTGCTCGAGAACGTGTTGAAGCCGGAATGCCTGCTGGCTTTCGAAATGAACGGCAAGCCCCTCCCGGAGGTCTACGGCGCACCGCTGCGGCTGCGAGTCGAAAATCAGCTTGGCTACAAAATGGTCAAGTGGATCGAGCGCATCGAGTTCATTGAATCGGAGAAGCAAATCGGCGCCGGCGAGGGAGGCAAAAACGAAGACGACGAGTATTTCGATCTGCTGCCGAATATTTGATGCGCATCAGGCGCTTGCCGCGCCATGCGGCCGGACGCCTGCCATTTTCAGGAAATTCCCCGCGGCTGCCGAGAGTTCGCCGTCACGCCAGCTTACATAGACCATGGTCTCCAGGTGCGGCAGCAGCCGGTAGACCACGTCGGGCCGCCGGAACTTGCTGACGCAGGCCGGCGCCAGCGATACTCCCATTCCGGCGGCGACAAAGGAAACGATGGTTTGCCATTGCGTCGCCTCTTGCACAACGGCGGGAGAAAACCCAGCATCCAAGCAGGTATGGAAGAAGCGCTCATGAAATGCCGGGCCGAGGTGGGCCGGAAAAAAGACGAACGGCTCAAGCCGCAGTTTCTTCAGAGCAAATGTTTTTGCCGACGCCAGGCGGTGCGCGGCCGGCAGCACGGCCACGAGCTCCTCTTTGCGATAGGGCGCCGATTTTAGCGGGGCCGCCGGCTGCGACTCCCGCAAAAATCCGAGATCGGCATCACGAGCCCGAAGCGCCTGCTCGATTTTGCTGGTAGCCAGTTCGCGGAGCGTGAAGTTCACCGCGGGATACCGCCGGCGATAGCTTCGTATCACCGCCGGGAGATCGGTCAGCATGACGGATGGAGGCACGGCCACGCGAAGAGGACCGGCCTCGCCCCGGCCCACGCGCCGCGCCGCTTCAAAAACCTGATCGGCCTGCTTTAGGAGCTCGCGCGCATCCGCCGCGAGGGCGGCGCCCGCCGCGGTCAGAGATGTGGGGCGCCCGCGGACGAGCAGTTGGCAGCCGAGAGTTCGCTCGAGCTTCTGAATCTGTTGAGTAAGCGGCGGTTGGGCGATGCCGGCGCGCTCGGCAGCCCGGCCGAAGTGGAGTTCGTCGGCCACGGCGAGGAAATAGCGCAGCTGACGCAGGTTCGGTTCTTCCATAGGCAATTCATATCAAATCACAAATAGCGGCATATTGGACATATCGAATACAGCGCCCTTACGATCAGGCCATGAATACCGCCACTCCTGACTATCTGCTGCCCAATGCTCGGCGGCTGCCTCTTTCGATCCACTCCGGCGACGGCTGTTACGTTTTCGACGGGGAGGGCCGCCGGTATCTCGATCTTGTTGCCGGCATCGGCGTGAATGCGCTTGGCCACAGCCATCCGCGCATTACGGCCGTCATCGCGGAGCAGTCGGCGTTGTGCATTCACAGCTCCAACCTGTACTCGCATCCGCACCAAGCCAAGCTGGCGGGCGTGCTTTGCGGTCTCGCCGGACTGGATCGCGCCCTATTCACCAACTCCGGCACGGAAGCGACCGAGGCCGCGCTCAAGCTCGCCCGTTGCTATGGCCGCAAACGGGAGACCGGCAAGATTCATGCCGTGGCTCTGAACGGCTCCTTTCATGGGAGGACGCGCGGCGCCCTCGCTCTCGCAGGCCAGGCGGCCTTGCGCGAGCCGTTCGCGCCATTTGCCACGGAAGTGACGTTCGTGAATCCGAACGACGAAACCGCGCTGGGCGCTGCGGTCAGCGGGCGGACCGCGGCCGTGATTCTGGAACCAATCCTCGGCGAAGGCGGCGTGCGGCCGCTGACCGCGAATTTTTTGCGCGCGGCGCGGGAAATCACGCGGCGCCACGATGCCCTGCTGATCGTGGATGAATGCCAGACGGGGCTGGGGCGCACGGGCGATGATTTTGCGTTTGAGGCGGCCGGCATCCGACCCGACATTGTCACGGTCGCCAAGCCGCTGGCGGCGGGGCTTCCAATGGGCGCGGTCCTGTTCAGCGAAGCCGTCAATGACTCTTTTCCGTCCGGCGCACACGCCAGCACGTTCGGCGGCGGGCCGCTAACATGCCGGGTGGCTCTCGAATTCCTCGAGATACTTCGTGACCTGTTGCCGCATATTCGGCACGTCGGAAGGCAGATGCGCGCGGGTCTCGAGGAGATGCGGTCCCGCCGCCCCATCATCCAAGAGATTCGATCCCGCGGACTGATGCTGGGGATTCAACTCGACCGCCCCGGACACGGCTTTGTCAGGCGCGCCCTGGATCGCGGCTTGCTGATCAACTGCACACAGGAGAACGTCCTGCGCTTGCTGCCGCCCTACATCATCAGCTGTGAGCAGGCCCAGCAGGGGCTCGAAATACTCGATGGAGTGCTGGCAGACGCGTGACCGGCCGAAGGCCGCGCCAGTCTGGTAGCTTGGGTTTTGATCTCTTTTTCGAACATCAATAAGCAGTACGGCAAGCAACTTCTGTTCGTCGACGCTTCATTCCAATTGAACCCCGGCGAGAAAGTAGGGCTGGTGGGTCCAAACGGCGCCGGCAAGACGACGCTTTTTCGCATGATCGTCGGCGAGGAAACGCCGGACGAAGGCGAGGTCTCCGTTCCCAAGCGGCTCACCATCGGCTACTTTCGCCAGGACGTGGAAGAGATGCAGGGGCGCTCGGTGCTGGATGAAGCCATTGCGGGGAGCGGGCGCGCCGGCGACCTGCATCATGAACTGGAGGCATTGCAGCACGCGATGGAAGATCCCGCGCAGGCGGATGAGCTCGACCGCATTCTCGCGCACTATGGGGAAGTCCAGGAGGAATACGATCACCTGGGCGGCTATGCACTGGAGGCGCAGGCGCGCGAGGTGCTGCACGGGCTCGGCTTCGCAGATGACCAGATCGATGGCGACGTCGGCGCGCTCTCCGGCGGATGGAAGATGCGTGTGGCTCTGGCGCGTGTGCTCCTAGGCCGGCCCGATGTCTTGCTCATGGATGAGCCCACCAATCACCTCGATATCGAATCGATTATCTGGCTCGAACACTTCCTGCAATCCTTCGAGGGCGCGCTGCTCATGACATCCCACGACCGCGAGTTCATAAACCGTGTGGTGTCGAAGATCGCGGAGATCGATTCCGGCGAAATCACCACGTATTCCGGCAACTATGATTTCTACGAGCACGAGCGCGCCATCCGCGAGAGCAATCAACAGGCAGCATTCGCCCGCCAGCAGGCGATGCTCGCCAAAGAACAGCGCTTTATCGACCGGTTCCGGACACACGCGGCCAAGGCGGCGCAAGTGCAGAGCCGGATTAAGGCGCTCGACAAGATCGAGAAGATCGAGCTGCCGAAAAAACGGCACGTCGTGAAATTCGAATTCCGCGCGCCGCCGCGCTCCGGCGACCAGGTGGCCGTGCTCGAAGATGTGCGCAAGCGGTACGGGCCGCGCGTGCTCTACGACGGGTTCAGCCTCACGATCCGGCGCGGCGAACGGTGGGCCGTGATGGGAAAAAACGGCGCGGGCAAAACCACGCTGCTTAAAATGATTGCCGGCGCCACCGAGCCCGATTCCGGCCGCGTGCGGCTGGGCGCCAGCTTGATCATGGGCTATTTCGCGCAGCAATCGCTAGACGTGCTCGATCCCGATCTCGCCATCATCGATCAACTGCAGAAAGATTTTCCGCAGGATGGCCTGGGCGCGCTGCGCACACTGGCCGGAGCTTTCCAATTCTCCGGCGACGATATCGACAAGCGTATCCGCGCCCTTTCGGGCGGCGAGAAATCGCGGCTGGCCATGGCGCGGATGCTCTACAACCCGCCGAATTTCCTGGTGCTCGACGAGCCCACGAACCATCTGGATCTGGGGACGAAAGAAATGCTGGTCGAAGCCCTCAAGGGTTTCGAAGGCACGATGATTTTCGTCTCCCACGACCGGACATTTCTGCGGGGACTCAGCACGCGCGTTCTGGAGTTAGGCGGCGACAGCGGCACGGCCGGCACTCCGGTGGTGTATCCAGGATCTTATCGCGAGTATGTGCAGAGCCTGGGACACGAAGCACCGGGGATTTACGCGTAATTGCCTATTTCCCGTCCACCGAAAACGCGAGCAGCACGTTGCCCCCGGTCGCGCCGAAAAACGCGTAGCCGGAATTCACGTAAACGGCACCGCCGACCACCACTGCGCCCGGCCCGTCAATCGAACCGCCCTTGCCCGGAACGCCGTTGACCGTCCGGTATTCGTGAGCGGTGGCCACATCCCAGATGATTTTGCCGTCGGCCGTGGAATATGCGCGCAGGTGGCCATCCAGCGATCCCGAAAATACTACGCCCGGAATCGCGGTGACAGCCGCCGATTGCGCCCGGCGGCACCCAGGCTGCTCACAAGCCGGATGCGGCGTCGCCCACACGCGCTCGCCGGTCGTCAGCTTCAACGCATAGAGGCCGGGACCGACCGGCGGCTCCGAGTCACTCGAACCGGCAGCCGGCGGCCGGGCTGCGATATCGGAAACCGCCGCATACACGTTGGCGCCATCCACCGCCGATCCCCATTGCACGCCGCCCAACGCCGAACCGCGGCCAACGCGCGCCTGCCACAGCACCTCGCCCTGCTGATCGGGATCAACCGCGTGCACCATTCCGGATTTCTGGCCCGCAATCAACGCGCGTTTGCCATTCGGTAAGTCGACCAGCATGGGCGATTGGCCGAAATCGTAGTCCGGTCCGTTCGACTCGGGACAGTTGACGCCGCCGCGGCCGCCGCAGGCTACAACGAATGCGTCGTTTTCGGTCATCTGTCGCGACCAGAGAATTTTTCCAGTGGCCAAATCCATGGCGAGGAACGCATCCGACGTGCGGGCCGGCGGATCGGAATAATTGTCGCCGGTATTCACATACAAGACCCGCTTTTTCGCATCAATCGTAGGCGCCGACCAGATACCCGCTCCGGAAGGCCCGTTAAGCTGGACGCCCTGCGCGTTTTTCTTCGTGGGTCGCGGCGCATCGGGGATAGTGTAGCTCTTCCAAATGGTTTTGCCGGTAACGGCGTCGAGCGCGGTGACGCTGCCGCGGAAGGTGCAGCAGGGATATTTCGGGTCGGAGCCGGCCACTTCCTCGCCCGACGAAGTCCCCAAGTAGAGCCGGTTTTCGAAAAGCGTGGGCGCACCTGTAATCATCGCGAGCGGATGCTCTTCAACCCGCACCTTCCAGAGAATCTTTCCGGTGTCCGCATCCACCGCATACGCATTGGCGTGCTGATCGCCAAAGTAAGCGGTCCATTGGCGCCCCCGGCGCGCGATGCTGATGGCCGAGCGTACGGGAAAATCGGTTTCGGTGGTCCAGTAGATGCAGCCGCTGGAAGCGTTCAATGAATAAACACGCCGGCCGGAGCTGCCGACGAACAGACGGCCCCCAACCACCGTCGGCTGCGCAAACGCGCGCGCGTCGCCGGGAAACGCGAAGGCCCACTTCAGTTTCAGGCGCGGCAGTTCGGCGGCGCTCAACTGCGCCATCGCCGCCGGCTGAAAGCGATGATTGGTGACGTCCACTCCCCACCCGTTCCAGCGCGGTTCGTTGAAGGCACGGTCCGAAAGCGCGCCCTTATCGCTGCAGAACGCCTCCTTGGGAAACGGGCTCTCAGCCAGCTTTTTGCCGCTTACAAATTCACTGACGGCGCGCAATTCGGCCTGCGTCAGGCCCGCGCCCATCTGCGCCATGCTGCCGGTTTTAAGGGCGAACAGCACATTGTCGGCCGACATCTGCTTCAGCGCAGCGGTCTGGGGCGCGCGATTTGCGCCGCTTTCATGACAGGCGGCGCAATGTTGTTGAAACAGAGCCGCGCCGTCCTGGGCGCACAGCGGCAGCGCCGCCATGAGAAAAGCGAGTGAAAGCGACCTCATTTCCGCTAGGATACCTGAAACCGCGCTGCTCTGATGTGAGCCCGTCGGGAATAAGCTGAAGAGATGGCGATTCGGAAAAGCCCGGTGCTCGCGCTCTTCGCGGCAGCAATGGCGCCGGCCGGCACGGCCCAAACGGGCACCCCGCTGGCGCCTTGGACGCGGGGAACGCTCGACATCCATCAAATCTCGACCGGGCGCGGCAATTCCGCGCTTTTTGTTCTGCCGGACGGGACGACCCTGCTGGTGGACGCCGGCGCCGCCGGCGATGGGGGTGCCGAGATTGATCCGCACCCGAACGGCTCCCGCCGGCCCGGCGAATGGATCGCGCGTTATATCCACCGGCACCTGCCCGCGGACCTAACGGCTCTCGATTACGCCCTGATCACTCATTTTCACGGGGACCACATGGGCCAGGTCACGCCGTCCTCGCCACTCGACCGCACAGGCATGTATCGGCTGGCCGGCATCACCGATGTCGCCGAAGCACTGCCAATCCACACCCTGCTGGATCGCGGCTGGCCCGATTACTCCTATCCGGCTCCGCTCACCGATGAAAACGTTGCGAACTATCGGCGCTTTGTGGCGGCGCAGCCGCGCGGGATGAAGATCGAACGGTTCCGGCCCGGCTCGGCAACCCAGATCACGCTTCGATACGACGCCGCAAATTATCCGGCGTTTGCGATCCGGAACGTCGTTGGCAATGGCGAAGTATGGACTGGCAACGCCAGCGAAACCACTCAGATCTTCCCGCCGATTCAATCCCTGGTGGCCGCGGATTTACCGACCGAGAATATGTGCAGCCTGGGGTTGCGGCTCGAATACGGGCCTTTCCGCTATTACACCGGGGGCGATTTGCCGGGCGCCGCGGACCCTGGCTTTCCGGTCTGGCACAGCGTGGAACCCGCGATCGCGGGGGTGGTAGGGCGCGTCGATGTTCACGTAGTGAACCAGCACGGGTCCATGGGCGAAGAGAGCGAAGCATTCCTTCGCGAACTGCAGTCGACTGTTTTGATAGTGCCGGCCTGGGCGCCGAGCCATCCCGCGCCCGACGTGCTCAAGCGAATCATCAACAGCCGGCTTCCTCCAGCGCGGCGCTACGTGCTGGCGACAGATCTGCGTGAGGCGGCCCGCATCGTCATTGGTCCCCGCGCGAACCAGCTCGCAGGCCCGCCCGGGCACGTCGTGATCCGAGTCGAGCCGGGCGGCAAGCAATACCGCGTCTTTGTGCTGGAAAACCAGGACGAGCGCGACCTGGTGGTGGCGGAGCTTGGCCCGTTTGCGTCGCGGGGCGGGCTTCCATAGGCTACGGTGCGCCGGCAGGCGTCACTTTCCGATACTTCCCCCAGTTCCTCACCAACTCCTCCACGACGGTGTTGCCCACTCTCCAGGCGGCTTCCAGCGCCGGCAGATAGGCCGAATACGCGCCGATTTTGGTCCGCGCCAGGTTCTCCGCCGCAGTTATGCCGGGAGGAGGCGCCACGAAGTTGCTGGCCGTGCGCAGTACGAGAACGCGATGCAGGTCGGCGCGGCCGGCCTTTGCCAGCAGCGTGAGCGATTGTAGCGTGCCCGTGTCTTCCATGCCCGCCGTCACAAAAGTACCGGCGCCCGCTGAGTAATAGCGCACCCAGTCGGCCGCCCACTGATTGAGCAACTCTCCATGCCAGAAGGTTCCGGCCGAGAGAGTGTCGCCTTTCATCACCCTGGGCGGCCGGCGCGCATCGGCGGCAGGATACGGGCTGCGCGCCGCCTGCATCGCCTCGGAATCGGCGAGCGGCACATGCTGGGTTAAACGAAAAGCCCAGTCGACCAGCGCGGGATCAAGATGATACACCTGGCCCTCGCTGGAATCGTGAGGCTGCTCGTACGGGACCGAGCCGCGCAGCGGAAGGTAACCGGTGTTCCAGCCTGCCGGAATTTCGCGCGCGTCAATCTCGCGCGCCAGGTCCCCATCCACCACCCACTCCGCCCACGCGGCCGAACCCAGGCTGCCGCGGTCAGGGTTCATGCCCGCAATGCCGGCGACGAGCCAGTATGCCCTGGTGAGGTCGAACCGCGGATCCATCCCGAGCGCCATGATCGCCGCCGCGGACTTGGCGGTCCCGACGCCGGTAAGAATCGCCATCACGCCCTCGCGATTCATCCGCAAATCGTGAAAGCCTTGCGGAAACGGCAGCACGCGGTCGAGCCGGTCGCGCTCCACCCAATATTGCAGCTCGCCCGGCTGGTCACCCGTGTCGGCACCACGCTCGAACATCGTGACGACCACAACCTTTATGGGAAGCGGTTTCTCTTTCGAATATCCGGGCGTGGCGACCAGTATCGCGCTGATGGCGGCGATTGCTCGAGCGGAGGCCATCCCGTTTCTGATTTGTACGTTCAGCGCGCCGGCGCCGTGCTGCTCGCGGACTCGAAACTGAAGCCGCTGCCATAATCGCTGCCCGAGCCGCCGTTGCTCTGCTTCGGAGCATCCGGATTGATAGCGTGGCTCGGAGGGCCGGCCGGCCCGAGAGGCGCCAAACCGTTCGGCGTGGCGGCGGCGGTATCATTCGCAGCCACCCGTTCGCCGGTGGAGGTCCCCGCCTCGCCGGGACGCAGAATGCCTCCATTGTTCGTATCTTTGCCGTTCAGATAATCGCGCGTGCACCCGGAAAGCGAGGCTGCGATCAGTGCCGCCATGCCGGCGGCGAGAAGTCTGGATTTCATCGTTTCCATTGTCCGACAAAACCGGCGGCCCGCGCTCGCCAGCGCGTCATGGCTGGGCGGCCAGCAGCGCCGGAGCCGGGGCAAGCGCGCCGGCTTGCTGTGTCACGCCGGTCCGGTAGCCCATGATGTAGCGCCTCATCGCTACTTCGATCCAGTGAATCCCGATCTGGCGGGCCTCCTGGTATGCTTTCGCGTTCGACCAGGAATCGTGCGCGATCCGGTAACAAGCGACAGCGGTTCCGGTGCGGTCCTTGCCGAGCCGGCAGTGCACAAACACCGGATCTTTGGAATTAAACAGGGTCAGGATCTTCGCGATGTCGGCACTAGAGGGCGCGCTCAACCCGCCCATGGGAATATTGACGTAGCGCATGCCGGCGGCTTCAACGGCCTGAGCTTCGGCGCTTGTGGAATGGCCGCCCGTCTCGCCGTCGCGGCGGAGATCAATGACGGTTTTGACACCGAGTCCGGCTAGGGTCTTCCAGCCTTCCGGGCGCGGCTGGCCGCCGCGGTACAGGTGGTCGTCCACTTTATGAAAATTGGGAATACCCGGCGCTCCGTCATTCGCCGGGAACGCCGGAAGGGCCGCCAGCGAAACAAGGACCATTAATACAGTCGATTTGTAAGTTGTCACGCGATTGAGATCTTTCGGCTGAGGAATTGCAAGGTCACCAGGATTGACGCGTGCGGGTCGTCCCACGTTGCAGTGGAATTGGCGGCCCGCAAGCGGCAGTCGCGCCGTTATGAAACCAGATCCCAAAGAGCCTGAACCTAAGCTGCCGCCCAAAGATCCGGACCCCGGGCTTCCCGAGCCGCGCCCTCCTATTCCGGGCCCCATCATCCCCGACCCTGGTCCCGATGTGCTCGATCCGCAGCCGGCCGGGTAGAAAGTGCAGCTCCAACACGCGGGTGATTCGTTATGCGCCGTACACGTATTCACAGCATCCTGGTTTATAGCACTTTGGGCCTGGCCGCGGGCGGTTTCGCGCAAAATCAGCCTCGGGAGCAATCGCGCGACCGTGAGGCGACGCACACTGAAGGGGCCGCCACTCCGGAAACCATTGCCGCCGGCACCGAGATCCCGGTGCGTACCGATGAAACTATCAATGCCAAGGACGGCGGCAGCGGGCGAACGTTCCCTGCTTCGATTTCGCAGGACGTGATCGCGAGCGACGGAACATTGCTCATCCCCCGCGATGCGCGCGCGGAACTGGCCGTCAGGAGTGTCGATACGAATGATCTGATGGTGGACCTGGAGTCCGTCACGGTTAATGGCCGCCGCTATGCGGTGAACGCGGATTCCGACGCGCGCTCGCAGGGAGCAGGCCTCGGCAAAAACAAGCGTACCGGAAAATACGTCGGCGGCGGCGCCGTGCTAGGCACGATTATCGGCGCCCTCGCAGGCGGCGGAAAAGGCGCCGCCATCGGCACGGTCGCCGGAGGAGCCGCGGGGGCCGGCGCCCAGGTGGCCACGCGCGGAAAGGCGATCCACATTCCGGCGGAATCCGTGCTGCGCTTCAAGCTGAACCAGCCGCTCGAATTGGGTAACGGAAGCCGTTAAGGCCGCTGGGCTGCGCAAAAGTGTAAGATGTGCCTCAGACCGGGGGCTGCGGAAAAGCGGCTGCCGGGGAGGTGCACGTGCGGAGTGTACTGACGATTGCCGCGTTCGCTGCGGCGCTTTTCATCGCCACGACGTCAAGCTGGACCGATGATTTTGACGGCAAGCAGGTGGCGGCGGCCCTGAAGCGGAAGGATATCGGCCCCGCTCCCCGCCTGCCCGATGGTCACCCCGATCTGGGCAACTCGAGAGGTTCGTGGGAGCCGCCCGGCATCGGAGACATGGCGGGTAGCGGCGGCGGTTTCGCCGGCAGCGCGCAGCCCGAACACAAGATCGACGTCCCCTTTCTGCCATGGGCTAAGGATGCTTTCGTGACGCGCAATGCCAACTACACGAAAGACGATCCCGAAGGCTACTGCCTGCCGCCCGGCATTCCGCGTATGTACGCGACTTCGTTTCCGTTTCAGATTTATCAGCTCCCGGACCGCATTCTTTTTGTATTCGAAGGCGGCGCCCATATGTGGCGTGTCGTTTACATGGACGGGCGCAAACATACGCCGCCGGAGAAGCTCAATCCGACTTACCTGGGCGAAGGCATCGGGCATTGGGAAGGAGACACGCTGGTCGTCGACGTCACCGGCTTGAACGACCGCAGCTGGATTGACGCAGCCGGCCATCCGCACACCGAGCAGCTTCATGTCATCGAGCGGTTCCGGCGCGTCAACGAGCTCATTCTCCATTACGAGGCCACAATAGAAGATCCCGGAGCGTATGCGAAGCCGTGGACCACGAGCTGGAACATCTTATTCCATCCCGGAATGGAACCGTTCGAATATATTTGCCAGGAAAACAACGCCGACCTGAAACACCTGGTCGGCCAAAAGCCTTGACCCCCGCGCGGCTGCTTCCGGTTTTCGCCGCTGCGGTGCTGAGCGCGTGCGGTCCGGCGCCGGTGCAAACGACCAGTGCGGATCCCACCCAGGAGAATTGGTACGCGCAAACTCTCGCGGAGCTCACTGCGATGAACCGCGATGCCGAGCGCGCATTCCAAGCCGGCAAAGGAGACGACGCAGCAGCGCTCATTCTCAAAGGGCAGCCGCTGGCGAACCGTCTGGTTGCGGTTTCGCATCCGACATTGGCCGCAGTAGAGGCGGCCTCGGATCTCGATCAGCTGTACGGCCGAATGCTGCTCAGCAACCGGAATTACGGCTGGGCGCGCCTGGAGTTTCAGAAAAACCGCGCGCGGTGGAAAAGCTGGCAGCCGCAGACCGAAGAGACCGCGAGGCGCCTGAAACTGGCCGAAGATGCTATCGCCGAATGCGATCGCCGCATGGCGGAATGACGATTACTTTTTCGACGCGAGCGCCCGATACGTACCGGCGACGTTCTGCGCCCGCTGCTGATCGTAAAACTCCCAGCCTTTGTAATTCTCCATCAGCACGCCGGCCTGCGCCTGCTCGAGAGTCTCGCCGGCGGCAATCGCTTTCGCGACCGCATCCCGCAGTTCCTCGCGATAGCGAAGGTTCGCCGACACATCCGCTTTCTTGCCGAGCGCGCCGTGACTGCAGACGAAGTATTCGAAATCCATGGCCTCGACAGCCTTGATTAATGGAATCTCGTCCGGAGAAATTGCTCCGAACGGGATACGATGGACCGTGATCCAGTCGGAGGCGAACAGGACATTGCCGCCGTCTAGGAAGCGCACAAGCGTGTTGTCATCGGCGTGGGCAATCGGCCGCGAGATCACCTCCACCCGTTTGCCACCGAGCCGGATCGTCAGCCGTTCAGTGTAGGTCAAATCGGGAGCGCGCACGAACTCAATCGGCCCGCGCACAATTTCGGCGCCGCTCAACACGCCGTCGTGATCGGCATCATAGAGCGCGAACATCGTTTTCAGATTTCCCTGGGCTTCTTCGGGCCCGATCCTGCCGTCGCCATTTTTGTCCTGCGCGCGCACATTGGCGGGAATCGGCGTATCGGCTGGAGGCATCGCAATATTCTTGAGCATATTTTCCTGGCCGATCAGCCTCGCTGTATCAGCGTAGACCGCGGCGCCGGAAGCGTGGTCCCAATGCGAGTGGCTGTAGATCACGTATTTCACGGGGACGTGAAAGCGCCGGTCCAGTTCGGCCTTCAGCCAAGTGGCAAATTCCGTGCCGATCGGCTCCACCAGCGCGATGCCTTCGGGTGTTACCAGGAACACCGAGACATAATCATCCATGCGCGCGTAATACACGTCGCCGGTGAGCTTGCCGATTTCCTGGCCTTTGTACTGCGTCTGCTGATAAAAAGAGCGCTGCTGCGTATAGCCGGCCGGCGCGAGGGCGGCGGCCGCGAAGCCCATCAGTAGGGCAAGCACTTTCTGGGGTATCATCGTTGCTCTCCGATCGAGTCCTGATTCTACCCCAGTTGAGCGCGCGCGGGCCGGCTACAATCGAGCCGTTCAATCCGCGGTCCGCGTACCAGAGGGGGCCGATAACAGGAAGTGCCGCTTCGGCTCGGCCGTGTTCCTGGCCGGGCTGGCGGCTCGCGCCGCGGGCTGCTGGCACCATGCCCCCGCGTTCAGAAGCTTGCCCAGCAGAACGTTGCGGCCGGCCTTCCTCTCGACGTAATCGGCCCCGGCAGCCGTGAGCGCGTAATCCGAATTGTCCGCCAGCGTCAGAAAACCTTTGGCGAGCAGGTACCACACGGTGAAGCTCAGGTACTCTCGCGGAAATCCCATCTCACGCTCCAGGTCCAGCAGCGAGACGCCCGGGTGATCGGGATTCATCTGGCGCTGCGTATACAGGAGAGACAGTACGCCCAGCCGGCGGTTCGCTTCTGCCTTGACCCCGGTCACAAAGTCTTTAAGTCCGAAGATCGGATTCGGCCCGGCATCGCGTTTCTTTGCCAGCGTGGCGTCGTATTCGGAGCGGCGTTCGGAATCGGACAGCACCGCGTAGGCGCGCTTCATGCGCAGGAATTGTTCGACATCGCCGGTTTCGGCGTTATCCGGGTGAAAGCGCGCCGCCATCATGTGATAGACGCGATGAATCGTCTGAGCTTCGGCCTTCGGGCTGATCTGGAGCGTCTCATAGTGGTCGAGCTCGTGGTCACTCGGATTCTCCTTCCGAGGTGTCTCTCTTGCGGGCATCGGCTCGTCCCGCAACTCGAAACCGATATGGAAGCTCCGGCCCCGCCGCGTACAATGGACCACTTCACAATCGCCCTTGACCGACCCGTCTTTGGCCTGGACGTAGACGATCGAGCCCGCCTTAAGTTCGGCCGAGCATTCGATGCCGACGCCGCCGGACGAGATATCTACTCCAACGGCCTCGGTAGAATGCGCCTTGCCTCCCTCCCGCCAGGTCAAACAATACTGCCCCCGGCAGGGCCTTCTGGTTTCGCAACGCGTCTCGTGCATGCCTGTTCCCCCTTGGCCCGTTGACCTCCCCGGCTGGAGCGCGCTGGCGCAGCGGACCGGTTGAAGCATAGCCGCCTCTCCGTTCTCCTACAATGCTCCCGAGCGTTTGACTGCTCTTGCTAACAGTGGCCATCAAGCGTTATTGACCGGTTCGCGTCGGCCGAGAGGCCGTTCGCGCCCGGTGTTCCCGGGCGGACGTCTCTTTGTATTTGCCATGTTAGATCTGGACGGAGGTTAAGGGGTGATACCCTTACCGACGCGGCCGTAATGGATTCCTCGAGCGCCCAATTCGCGGTGGATGCGACAATTGCCCTAGCGCGATGGGAACCGCGATTCAGCCGCGGAAAGCCGGCAAGGCTTGGGGACTGGCGATCCTGCTCGGATATTTCTTCGTGTTTTGCGCAACTGCGTTCTTCCTCGCAGCCGTGTGGCGCGGCTATCGCAGCCACGTCGTTGACACGCGGTGGGTCGAGGTGTTGGCCCGGATAAGGACTTGTTCCCTGGATGAGTATCATCCCTTTGCCCGGGAAGGGGGAGGCGTAGTTTATTCCCTCCATTGCCGCTTGCAGTACGAGACCTCTTCCCATCCTTATGAAACCGACCTTCGGACGATCAGCGATCGCTCGCCGGTGATGCGCGAGCGTATCAGGGAATGGGCTGCGCGGAGTCGCCCGGGCACCTTTCTCCGGACACGAGTGAACCCGGCTGATCCGAAAGAACTCGTCGTAGAAGATGCCCTGCCGATCCGGCAATTTCCCACCGCTCGCGACGCGTGGGTCACGATGCTGATCTTCGGGATGCCCGGATTGCTCCTGATCGCGATCGGGCGGAAGTTCCGCCGCTAAGCCCGCCAATCGAGACCGATAGCGAGGCTATCGATTTTGATAGCGGTGGCGGCCTCCGTGCACGCCTGCGGGTTCCGGCAGCAAGCTCGTGTAAAATCCTGTATCTGCTTGCTGCTTGCCGGGTTGCGCGAAAATCGCAAGCCTGTTCGGGCGGCGCGGGGGGCGTGGCATTGGGAATGCCTTTTTCCGGCGCGTGAGTCGCACAAGCCAAATCACAAAGCGCGTCACCAAGAGGAGGTTCGCCATGAAAACCAGATTCAGCCGTACAGTCGCCACCGCCACTACAGCCGTCGCGTTCATCCTGGCCGCCATGCCTGTCCATGCTCAACCGCCTGCCCAAGGCCCGGCTGCTCCCAGCCAGAATGCTTTTTCGTTCCAGCACTCCGGTGTCACGAACATTCTGTCGAATGCCGTGAATCAAGCGCTCAGCGCGGCAAGCAAGAAACTGCCCGGCATTGTCTCCCTCAGTTGGTCCTACGATACGTGGTCTCCGTCCATGTTCCAAACCCAAAATCAGGATCGTCCCAACGAGTTCTTCGTGAAAATGCCGTACATCCTGAGTTACACGGCCTCCGTTCCCCTGGTGGGCGGTCTGACAATTACTCAGGCGCTGGACGTGGATGTCTACTGCGAGGGGTGGCAAACGGGAAAAGGCGCCCTCACGATCAGGCAGGTGTTGTATCCGCCGTACTTCGATCAGAACCAGTACAGCATCGCGGCGGAAATCCTGCAGATCCCCGGTCTGGTGAACCCGTATGTCGAAGCCGCTCTGGCCCAGCTGCCTTCCGGAACCAATACCAGCACCACGAGCCAGGCCTGCTACTCGCTCGGTGTCTCCGGCGACGCGTACCTCGTGGACCTGTCCCCAACTCACCGGGTAACGGCGGTAAGTTCCTTGCTGCCGGAAATCGGCGTGCGTGTTTTGCAAGTCACGCGGTCGTCGAGTTCCGCCTATGAGCCGCTGGAAACACCGCATCTGGACGTTTGGGCCGGCTATTCGGAGATGCATCTGGATCTGCCGCCGATGGTCCCGGGGCAGTCGTTCGTGCCGACCACCAACGCTGTCGTCCAGACTCCGGTTCCCCCGAGCGGGGGCCAGCTCGTGCTGATCGCGGATATCACTTACACCGGTATGACGCAGGAAGACAGCACGTTTGCGGTGTTCGGAGCAAGCAGCAACTTCGGTAACGGCACGCAGACGCTCACTACGCAAAAGAGCTGGTTTATGCCGGCTCAGAATGGCAATAAGCCGTACAAGGTCTATGTGAACGGCTACGACGTAACCCTGCAGGTTACAGCTCCCGTGAACGTACTGACCACCGGCACGGTCTCCACGCCCGTGATACCGGTCACACCAGTTCGGCCAGTCGGAACCATCGGGACCTTGAAACCGTAGCTCCGCTGCGCCGCGCGCCTCCGGATAGCACCGGGCGGCTCACACGGCCCGATCTCCGGTCCTTTGACCCGAGATCGGGCCGTTTGCATTTAAGAACGGGTCTGTGAAGAACTCGCGGCAGCCGCGAGCAGCGGTTTCAGCTCCAGTTCGCGGATCAGGCGGTGGAGGTTATTCACGTGGATGCCGAGTTGCTGCGACGCCTGGCCGAAGTCCCCGGAAGCATTCTGCATGGCAGACAGGACGATTTTGCGTTTGGCCTCGCGCACGGCTTCGTGATAGGGAAGAGCGGCGGATCCTTCCTTCGAAGCCAGCAGGGTCTCCGGCAGATCTTCCGGTAAGACGTCTTCGGTCGCGCCAAAGACGATCGCGTGCTCGATGACGTTCTCCAGCTCGCGCACATTACCAGGCCAGTCATGAGCCTGCAGGCGCGCGAGGGCCTGGCTCGAAATACCCGTCACCACCCGCTTATTCTTCCGGCTGTAGGTTTGGACGAAATGATCGGCGAGCAGCGGAATATCGTCGCGGCGCTCGCGAAGGGGCGGCATCGTCAGAGAGACAACATTGAGCCGGTAATACAGGTCCTGGCGGAAGGTTTTCTTCTGGATTGCCTCCTCCAGATTCTCATTGGTCGCGGCGATGACCCGAATGTCAGCCGTCAGAGTGCGTGTGCCGCCCAGGCGCTGAAATTCGCGGTTTTGCAGAACGCGCAGCAGCATCGCCTGCGAGGCTTCGCCCAGCGAACCCAACTCGTCCAGGAACACGGTGCCGCCGTCCGCCATCTCGAGCTTGCCCTTCTTCAGCGCCACGGCCCCCGTAAACGCGCCCCGCTCGTGGCCGAACAGCTCGCTTTGCAGCAGGGTATCGCTTAACAAAGCGCAGTTGATGGCTTCAAATGCCTTGCCGGCCCGGGCGCTGTTCTGGTGGATGGCGCGCGCGGCCAGTTCCTTGCCGGTGCCGGTTTCGCCTCGAATCAGCACTGTGGCGTCGGTCTGGGCGATCCGCGCAATACGCTCCGAGACGTGTTGCATCGGCAGGCTGCCCCCCACCAGACTGTGCTCCAACTGCAGCGCGCGTTGCAGCCGGCGGTTTTCGTCCTTCAGGGCTTTGACGCGCCGCGCCAGATCCAAAGCCTTACCGGCGTATTCTGCGACGACGGCCGCGAATTCCAGGTGCTGGCGGCCGAGCCGGTTGCCCGAGTGAACTGACTCCAGATACAGCGTTCCGATCAGGTCCCCTTCAGCCGCCAGCGGAACCACGATCACGGAATCGACCTTCCGCAGGTTCAGGCTGCTCAATCCGCTGAACTCTTCGCTCATCGTGACGTCATCGGTGAAGATCGCGGTGTTTTGGGCAAGGGCCGTGGTGACTAACGTACGGCTGACCGCCACCGGCGCGGGCCCGGCCGCTTTGCGGTCCCATCCCGTGATCAGCGGTTCCCCCAGCGGATTCGGGGCCAGCAGCACGATCGCGGCAGTGTCCGCGGGCGTCGCTTCCAGAAGCTGTTTCAGAATCTCGGCTTCCAGCGCCTCCGGCTCGTGCGACGATTGCAGGCGCGCCCCAATCATCAGCAGGCTGCGGGCGCGCTTGCTGAACTCGCTGTCGTGAACACTGCCATCGAACAGCCGCCAGATCGCGGTCTCCGCCGTCTCCGACCGCGGTCCTTCCACGCACGAGTTGGCAACCACACCGTTATCCGGTATTGACAGGGACCGCGTCCGCTCTTCCTCCTGCAGAAACAGGAAGATCGTGTCGCCCACCCGGATTTTGTCGCCGTGTGACAGAGGGCAGTCGTCCACTTTTTTGCCATTGACCACCGTGCCGTTGATCGTGCTGAGATTGCGCACGCGGAATCCTTCGTCCCCGCGCTCAATGATGCAATGCTGGCGCGAAACCGACCGGTCGCCGATACAGAGATGATTGGTCGACTGGCGTCCGATGGTCACCTCCGGCGTGACCAACTGGAACACAGCTCCCTTGAGAGGCCCGGCGATGGCGCGAAGAAAAGGAATGACGGCCCCCGTCAATGAACCTCCAGAGTATAGCAAGGCGGAGCGCCCGCTTCAGCCGCTCACTTCAGCGAGCGGTCGAAGAACTCCACGGTCAGATCGTCCAACTGGTGGGCCAGCGCCCCGGTAACGGCGTGGGTTTTCTGCGGGTAGATCATCATCTCGAATTGCTTGCCGGCGGTTTCGAGCGCATTGGCCATCTGCAGCGTGTTCTGGAACAGAACATTGTCGTCTTCGAAATTGTGAGCGACCAGCAGTTTGCCCTGCAGATTGGCCGCGCGCGGCGGGAGCGCGGTGGATGAGTAACCGTCGGGATTCTCGTTAGGCAAACCCATGTAGCGCTCGGTATAGATGGTGTCGTAGTTCAGCCAACTGGTAACCGGCGCGCCCGCAAAGCCCGCATGAAATACGGTTGGGGCGTTGAGCAGGGCGTTGATGGTCATGAACCCGCCGTAACTCCATCCGCGAACGCCGACGCGCTGCGAGTCGGCGAATCCCAGCGAGAGGAGATGTTTGACGCCCGCCACCTGGTCCGCTAATTCGGCGCTCCCGAGCTTGTGATAAATGGCGGTTTCAAAAGCATGCCCGCGGCCGGAGCCGCCGCGGTTCTCGGCCTGCCAGACCACGTATCCGCGCTGCGCCAGCACCTGCTCGAGGCTCACGCCGAGCCACGCGTTGCGCACCGGCAGCGCGACATCCGGGCCTCCGTACACCATCACGACCACGGGGTATTTTCTGCCGGCCTGGAAGCCGGCGGGCTTGATCAGGCGTCCGTAGAGCGGCGTTCCGTCGTCACCTTGGAACTGCACAATTTCCGGCCGGAGAAACTCATATTCCTCAGTTAGTTTCCGATCGGGTTCCCGGTAGACCGCAATGTCCTGGCCGTCGCCTTCCCGCAGCATCGTGATTGGGGGCGTGCCTAGATTCGAAAACCTGTCCAGATAATACGCGCCCGCAGGCGCCATTAAGATGGAGTGCATGCCCGCCTCTTTTGAGATGCGGTGGGGGGCTCCGCCACGCAGGGGCACCGAATAGAGGTGCCGCTCGAGGTGCGTCGGTTCGCTCGAAGTATAGAATAGCCGGCCTGTGTTTTCATCAACCGCCTCGATGGCGTTGACCTCCCAGTTACCCTTGGTCAGCTGCTTTACCTGTTTGCCATCGTTGGAATACAGGTAGATGTGCCGGTAGCCGTCCCGCTCGCTCATCCAGAGAAAGCGGCCGTCTTTCAAGAACTTCAGATCGCCTTTCAGATTGATCCAGTAGGGATCAGATTCGCGAAAGATCGTCGCAGCGGCGCCGGACTCGATATCGAGCGCCAATGCCTCCAGGCGGTTCTGCACACGATTGGTGCGCACCGCGTAGACGCTCTTGGAACCGGGCATCCATCCGGCCCGCGCGAGGAGATAAGTGTGGCGCGTATCGCCGAGATCAAACCAACGCGTGGAGCCGCCACCCGCCGGCACGACACCAAAACGCACATCGGCGTTGTTCTCGCCCGCCTGCGGATAACGCTGCGGTTCAAACAACGCGCGCGGCTTCAGTAGGTCTTCGTGAGGAAATATCGGCTCGCGAGAGACATCGAATTGAAGATACGCTAGCGACTTCGAGTCGGGGGACCACCAAAACGCGCGGCTAAGGCCGATTTCTTCGGGATACACCCAGTCGAGGCCGCCATTGATCAGGGTGGGCGTGCCGCTGGTGGTCAGGCGCTTCTCTTTCCGTGTAGCGAGATCCAGGGTGTACAAATCCGAGCCGCGGCGGAAGGCCACCTGATTGCCGTCGGGCGATACCTCGGGATCGATTTCCGCCTCCGGAGTCTTCGTCAGCTGGTCCCAGGTGCCGCTTTCGACATGAATCAGGAATAGGTCGCCACGGCCGGAATATAGCAGCGATTTGCCGTCCGGCAACCATTCGATTCCACCGGTGCGCGCGCGCCGGTTGGTCCACTCCATCGGTAGGTCGCCGGTCTCTGGGACGGCAGCGTCGTCCATGGCGTCGAGCGAAGCAATGAGCCGGGACGTTTTTCCGACGGGCAAATACAGTCTAAGGACGCGCGACTGCTCGAACGCGAATGTCTTACCGTCGGGAGCCCAATGCGCCGGGCCGGGAACGTCGCGCTCCCGCGCGGCCTCGCGCAATGTATCGACGGTAATCGGCTTCTTTTGCGCAAGGGCAGCGGAGGCGAGCAGCAGCGCAAAGCCTAGCTTCGACATAACGTTCCGATTTTAGCTGAAACGGGGACACAGACTATGTTTCCCGATATAATTTCTGCATGGGCGAAGTCCGGCATTCCGTGTGCGCGCTCGATTGCCCGGACTGCTGTTCGCTCCTCATCAATGTGGAGAACGGCCGCGGCTCGCGGCTGCGCGGGAATCCGGCGCATCCCGTCACACGCGGATTTCTTTGCGGCAAGGTGGCACAGTATCTCGAGCGCGAGTACGCGCCGTCGCGCCTTCTCTACCCGCTGCGGCGCATCGGCGCAAAAGGTGAGGGCAAGTTCGAGCGCATCTCGTGGGATGAGGCGCTGGACTCCATCGCTTCGCGATTGAAGGCAGTCGCGGCCGAATTCGGGCCGGAAGCCATTCTTCCGTATAGCTACGCGGGAACGATGGGGCTGCTCAACGGCGCGGGCATGGACCGGCGTTTCTTTCACCGGCTGGGCGCTTCGCGTCTGGATCGCACGATCTGCTCGACGGCGGGAAGCGCGGGGTTGACTGAAGCCCTCGGACTGCGTTACGGGACCGAGCCCGAGCAGTTCGGGCACGCCCGCCTGATCCTGGCCTGGGGCGCGAATATTCTCGGCACGAACGTTCACTTGTGGCCGTTCATCGTCGAAGCCCGGCGCAATGGGGCGAAGTTCTACACCATCGATCCATATCGGAATCGCACGGGTGCGCTCGCCGACAAACATTTTTTCATTCATCCGGGCAGTGACACGGCGCTGGCGCTCGCGATGATGCACGTAATCATCGGGGATGGACTGCACGACGCGGCCTACGTTCGCGATCACACCGAGGGGTTCGACGGCCTGCGCGAAAGGGTCAAGGGGTGGACGCCGCAACGTGCCGCGGCGCTGACTGGGATTGCGGCGGAAGTAATTGTACAACTGGCGCGCGAATACGCGACCACCCGTCCCGCGGTGATCCGTCTGAACTACGGCGTGCAGCGCAGCGAACGCGGCGCCATGGCGGTGCGGACCATCGCGCTGCTGCCGGCGGTCACCGGTTCATGGAAAGACGTGGGAGGCGGGCTGCAGTTAAGCGTTTCGCAGGCGTTCCATCTGAACCGCGAGGGACTGGAACGCGCAGACTTGCAGAAGGAGAGTCTCGGCCGCGAAGCGCGCCTGGTCAACATGACTCAACTGGGGACGGCTCTGACGTCCTTGGACAACCCGCCGGTCAAAGCTTTGGTTGTGTACAACTCGAACCCCGGGGCGATCGCGCCCAATCAGAATGCGGTGCTCGCCGGGTTGCGGCGCGATGATCTGTTCACCGTCGTGCTGGAGCAATTTCAGAATGATACGGCGGATCACGCCGATATTCTTCTGCCGGTGACCACATTTCTCGAGCACACCGATCTGTATTTTGCCTACGGGCATTACTATCTGCAGCTCGCGCGTCCGGCACTGCCGGCGCCGGGCGAAACGAAATCGAACGTGGAGATCTTTCGGCTGCTGGCGGAGCGCATGGGTTTCGAGGATGCCTGCTTCCGCGAGTCGGAAGACGAGATGATTCGAACGCTGCTGGATACGGAACACCCTTTTATCAAGGGAATCACGCTCGAACAACTCGAGCGCGAGCACTTTGTCCGCTTGCGGATTCCGGAGCCGTTTCTGCCGTTCGCCGGCGGCAGCCGCCATTTTCATGCGGAGACTCTGGACTACACACCGCCCCAGGAATCGCGGCGCGGTTCTCTGGCCGGGAAGTATCCGCTCGAACTGATCTCGCCCAAGAACGACGACAGCATGAACTCGACGTTCGGCCACCGCGACGAGGTCGACCGGGAGACCGCCACACTGGAAATGCACCCGGCGGATGCGACGCGCCGCGGCATTGGCGATCGCGACACGGTGCGCGCGTTCAATGATCGCGGCTCCTGCGTGCTGGAAGCGCGCGTGGATGGCGCAGTCCCGCAAGGCGTGGTCTGCACCCACTCGGTCCGGTGGGCCAAGCGCGCGGCAGGCGGCCGGAACGTGAACGCGCTGACTTCGGAGCGGCTGACGGACGCCGGCGGCGGGCCGACGTTCTACAACTGCCTGGTGGAAGTCGAGCGGATCGGCGATTGAAGAAAGGCCGGCGGCCAGACCGCCGGCGCCGCGAATCAGGCTAAATCTTGCGCGCGAACCGGTAACTTGCGGATCCGCTTGCCGGTCAGCGCAAACAGCGCGTTGGTGACGGCCGGGGCGCTGGTCGGGGTGCTGGCTTCGCCGATGCCGCCGGGGTTCGCCTGGCTGGATACGACGTAGACCTCCACGACCGGCATTTCGTCCATGCGCAGCGGGTCGTATTGATTGAAATTCGCCTGCTGCACACGGCCGCGGTCGATCGTGATCTCGCCCTTCAGCGCCGCCGATAGTCCATAGACGATGCCGCTCTGAATCTGCTGCTCGAGGATCGCCGGGTTGATAACTTGGCCGCAATCGACCGCGCAGACCACGCGATGCACCCTGGGTTTTCCTTTCTCAATCGACACCTCGGCCACTTGCGCGTTGAAGCTGCCGATATTGTTCACCAGCGAGATGCCGCGCGCGCGCCCGGCGGGAAGCGGCTTGCCCCAGCCGGCTTTTTCGGCGGCCAGTTCCAACACGCCGAGGGCGCGCTTGTTGTTGGCCAGCAGATGGCGGCGGAACTCGAACGGGTCCTTGCCCGCCTCATGCGCCAGCTCATCGATGAAACTTTCCGTAAAGAAGGTGTTCTGAGAATAGCCGACTGAGCGCCAGTACGTGGTCGGAATGCCGGGCTCACCTTTGTGGTATTCCACCTGGATATTGGGAATGCCGTAGACCAGATCGGCGATGCCCTCCACCGCGGCTCGATCCACGCCGTTTTGCATACCTGCGAATGACGGGCACGCCGTGCGGCTGTGGAACGCTACCGGCCAGCCATCCGCGTCGAGAGCGCCAGTGAATTTCGTGTACGAAGCCGGACGGTACAAGTCGTGCTGCATGTCGTCTTCGCGCGACCAGGTGAGTTTCACCGGACCGCCGATCGCCTTAGATGTTTCGACTGCATCGGCGATGAAGTCGGCGCCGCCACGGCGGCCAAATCCGCCCCCGAGAAACATCGTGTGGATCTGCACCTTTTCCGGAGGCAGGCCGGTGATTTTCGCGGCTGTCTCGCGCGCCGCCGTCTGAATCTGCGTGGCAGCCCAGACGTCGCACCCGTCGGCGCGCACGTGCGCGGTAGCGTTCATCGGCTCCATCGGCGCATGCGAAAGATACGGCGCCTCGTAAACGGCTTCGATCTTCTTGGATGCGCTGTTGAGCGTGCCTTCCGCATCGCCGGCCTTGCGCGCCACGGCGCCCGGTTTTGCGGCGAGATCCGCGAACATCTGCCGGATTCCGGGGGTCGACCACTGCGCGACCGGACCTTCGTCCCAGATCACCTTCAGCGCGCGGCGGCCCTCCATCGCGTTCCACGTGTTGTCCGCCACCACGGCGACGCCGCTCGAGATCTGGACAACCTGCTTGACGCCAGGCACCTTCTTCGTTTGGCTGTCGTCGAAGCTGGCCACCTTACCGCCGAAAACCGGGCATTTCGCCACGACTGCGTACAGCATTCCCGGCACTTTCGCATCGATGCCGAACGTCGCGGTTCCGTTGATCTTCAATGGCGTATCGAGGCGCTTCAGCGATTTGCCGACATACCTGAATTGGTTGGGATTCTTCAACGCCGGAGTCGTAGGCACCGGAAGTTTCGCGGCGGCTTCCGCCAGGCTGCCGTACGTCAACCGGGCATTGGTGGCGGTGTTGACCACCGCACCGTTCTCGGCCCGGCACTGCGTTTTCTCGACGCCCCACTTCTGCGCAGCGGCCTCGACGAGCATTTCGCGCGCGCTCGCGCCGGCTTGCCGCAAGGGCATCCAGCTGGTGCGCACGCTCAAGCTGCCGAAGGTCCCCTGCAGCGGACCGTACAGTTTCGGATCCACGCCGGCGATCTCGGTGCGCACGATCTTCTTCCAGTCGCAATCCAACTCTTCGGCCAGGATCTGCGACAGAGAGGTGATGGGCCCCTGCCCCATTTCCGACTTCGTCAGGACAAACGTGATGTTGTCGTCCGCGCCAATGTGCACGTAGGCGTTCAGCTTCGTTACCGGCGCACCCGCCTGCGCGGCCATCCGCGCGGGTAGCGCGAAGGTGAGGGTGAGTCCGGCGGCGCCGGCCGCACCGGTCTTCAGAAAATCGCGGCGGTTGACTTTGGTGACGGTCTTCATGCCACACCGCCTTTATTGCCGGCGCCGTTGGACGCCGTCAGAATCTCCGAAGCGCGATGAATGGCCCTGCGGATGCCCTGGTAGGTGCCGCAGCGGCATAGATTGCCGCGCATCACTTCATCGATATCGGCGTCGGTCGGCCGCGCCTTCTTGGACAGCAACCCGGCGGCCGCCATGATCTGGCCGGATTGGCAGTAGCCGCACTGCGGCACATCCAGCTCGAGCCACGCGCGCTGTACGGCATGGCTGCTGTCGGCGGACAGCCCCTCGATCGTCGTGACGCTCTTGCCGGCGACGCTGGAAATTGGCGTGATGCACGAGCGGATCGCCTGGCCGTTCAAGTGGACGGTGCAGGCCCCGCATAAGGCCGCGCCGCAGCCGAACTTGGTGCCGGTCATCCCCAGTGTGTCGCGTAGAACCCAAAGCAGCGGCATGGCCGGGCTGACGTTGACAGTGTGCGCCTTACCGTTGACGTTGAACTTGATTTCTGCCATCGAAGCCTCCTCGAGTGCGGGCCAACAGAGTTGGAAACTCCTTAAAAGATATCACTTCACGTACCATGAATGCATGCTGGCCGTGTATTTGGACAACGGGAGGGTCACGACACGGGAGGCGCCCCTCCCCGCGCGTCCCGAGGGCTTCGCCCTGCTGCGGCTGCTCTGCGGCGGTATCTGCAACACGGATTTGGAATTGCAGCGGGGTTATTACGGTTTCACGGGCGTCCCGGGACACGAATTTGTGGCGGAGGTGGTGGAGGCGGATAGCGAGACTCTAATCGGTAAGCGGGTGGTGGGAGAGATCAATCTGGCCTGCACGCACTGCGATTGGTGCCGCCGCGGACTCGGGCGCCATTGCCCCACGCGCACCGTGTTGGGAATCGTGAACCAGCCCGGCGCCCTGGAGGAGTTTTTCGTACTGCCCGAGCGCAATCTGCACGTGCTGCCGGATACGGTTGCGACTGAGCGCGCCGTATTCACGGAGCCTCTGGCGGCAGCGTGCGAAATCCTCGACCAGGTGCCGATTCCTGCTGGGGCCGAAGTCGCAGTGCTGGGCGATGGCAAGCTCGGGTTGCTGGTGGCGCAGGTTCTGAATGCGCATGGCTGTCAGGTGCACCAGTTCGGGCGCCACACGGGAAAGTTGTTCATCAGCGCCGCCGCGGGTGTGAACACCGAAATTGCGAACGGCGATCTGCCGGTGGCCGCTTATGACTGGGTGGTGGAGGCGACCGGCAATCCCGATGCGCTTCAGAAGGCGGCAGCGATGACGCGGCCGCGCGGCACCCTGATTCTGAAATCGACCGTGCACGGCCTGGTGAAGCTGGACACAGCGCCGATCATCGTCAATGAATTGACGCTGGTGGGCTCACGTTGCGGCCGTTTCGAAGCTGCGCTGCCGCTCCTGGAGAATCCGAAGATTCACGTGGACGAAATGATTGCGGCGCGATATCGGCTAGACGAAGCCGCGCAAGCTTTCGCGCATGCGGCGGAAAAAGGCACGCTCAAAGTCTTGATGCACCTGTAGCCGGCTGCTGCTGGGTCATGCAGTGGAGGGCGCCCAGGCCCCAGATCAGCTCGGTGCAATTGATGCCGGCTACTTCTCGGTCGGGAAAGATCTTCGCGAGGATCGAGAGCGCGATACGGTCATTGGGGTCGTTGAAGGTCGGGACCAGCACCAGTTGGTTGGCGATGTAGAAATTCGCATAACTGGCGGGGAGCCTGCGGCCGGCAAAAATCAGCGGGCGGGGCATCGGCAACCTGACGATGCGCAACCCGGCGGCGCGCAACCTCCGATGGTTATCGGCGAGCGGGGCGCGGTTTATGTCACCGCGGTCGCTTTCCCAGGCCGCGACTACGGTATCGGCGGACACGAAACGCGCGATGTCGTCCACGTGGCCGTGCGTGTCATCGCCGGCAATGCCATTGCCAAGCCAGATGACGCGCGTTGCGCCGAGGTGATCGCGCAGCATCTTCTCGATCCCGCCCCGCGATATGCCGGGATTGCGCGCCTGCACCGGGCTGAGCAGGCATTCTTCGGTGGTCAGCAGGAGGCCGCGGCCGTTGACGTCGATGCTGCCGCCCTCCAGGACCATTTCCGGGCGCCACTCCGGTTGTTTCAAGTGACGCGCTACGAAATCGCCGACGCGCTGATCGCATTGCCAGTCGTCGTACTTGGCCCAGGCGTTAAAACGCCAGCACGTCGAAGCCACCGCGCCGCGCCGGTTCTTCACAAACAGAGGACCGTAATCGCGGGTCCAGACGCGATTGGTGGGGCACTCGAAAAACTCCACTGCTTCGAGGTGCGCGCCCACTTTGCGCAACACGCGCAGGGCTTGTTCCTGTAGCGTTTGATCCTGCACCAGGACGCGTACACGTTCGACCAGGCTGAGTTTGCGTACGATTTCGCCGTAGACCCAGGGAATGGGCGCGAAGCGGCCCGGCCAATCTGAGCGGTTGTGCGGCCAGGCGATCCAGGTGGCCTCGTGCGGCTCCCACTCGGCCGGCATGCCGTAGCCCAGGCTGCGCGGGGTATCGGCCGTCAATCGATCACCCGGCTGCAGATTCCGGCGTAGGCATCGATACGGCGATCGCGCAAGAACGGCCAATTGCGGCGGACTTCTTCGATGCGCCGCGGGTCGCACTCGACTATCAAGGTTTCTTCATTGCTGTGCGAAGCCTCGGCGAGCACTTGTCCAAACGGATCAGCCACAAACGAGCCGCCCCAAAATTCCAGCCCATGCTCGGGCGGGCCCTCGTAGCCGACCCGATTCACGGCTGCCACGTACAGCCCATTGGCGATGGCGTGCGCGCGCTGGATGGTGCGCCAGGCGTCGTGCTGCGCCGCGCCGTATTGCGCTTTTTCGGAGGGATGCCAGCCGATGGCGGTGGGATAAAAGAGAATCTGCGCGCCGCCGAGCGCCGCCAGTCGCGCGGCTTCCGGATACCACTGATCCCAGCACACCAGCACCGCCATGCGCCCGAAGCGCGTGTCGAACGCGCGAAAACCGAGATCGCCAGGCGTGAAGTAATACTTCTCGTAGTACAGAGGATCATCCGGGATGTGCATTTTGCGATACGTGCCTGCGAGCGATCCATCCGCATCGAAGAGCAGCGCCGTATTGTGATACACGCCCGCGGCCCGGCGCTCGAAGATCGAGCCGACAATCACGACCTGCAAGTCGCGTGCGAGACAAGTGAACCGCTCGCTGGTGGGGCCGGGAATCGGCTCGGCGAGATCGAACAGTGCGGCGTTTTCTTCGCGGCAGAAGTATTGCGACCGGAACAGTTCCTGCACGCAAATGATCTGCGCGCCGTTGCCCGCGGCCTCGCGGATACGCCATTCGGCCTTCGCGAGGTTCTCGTTGGGATCGGTCGAGCAGGCCATCTGGATGAGCCCCGCGCGGAATTTCGATCGCTGCACATCCTTATTGTAGCGGCGGAGGTGCTGTTATGATTGCATTTCTTTGTGAGTTACCGGGCTCTGGTTCTGTTCGATATCGATGGCACGCTGGTCCGCCGCGCCGGCCCGCATCATCGCGAAGCCCTGGTTGAGGGAATCCGGAAGGTGACTGGTTTCGATACGACGACACAAGGGATACCGGTGCAGGGCATGCTGGATCCCGATATCGTAACCACAATGATGCGGAACGTGGGCGCGGCCGACGCACAGATCCGCGCGGCTATGCCGGAGATCCTCAGCGAGGCCGAGCGGCATTATCTGGGCGTCTGCCCGCTGTTGCGATCGGCCCATTGCCCGGGCGTCGAGCCGCTGCTCGAACGGCTGACCCGGCACGATATTCTGCTGGGACTGGTGACCGGAAATCTGACGCGTATTGGCTGGCGCAAGTTGCAGCGTGCCGGACTGCGCCGCTACTTTCGGTTCGGCGCGTTCGGCGAGATGGAGCGGACGAGAGCGGGGCTGGTCCGCCGCGCCATCGGTGAAGCGCGCCGGCGCGGATGGCTTGCGCGGACCGCGCGGGTTACCCTGATCGGCGATGCGCCTGCGGATATAATTGCCGCGCGCGCGAATCGCATCCGGGTCATCTCCGTCAAAACCGGCATCACGCCGCCCGAAGAGCTGCACGCGCACGCACCCGATTACCTGTTGCACGATCTGCGCCAATTACGGCTCAATATGCTCCAGTGAAGCGCGGGCGGAGGTTGCCTCGGTGCATGCCTACGAATTCTGCGGCAGCCGGAATGCCAGGAATTCGCCCGAGTAGTTGCCGCCGCTGATCGGGACCACGATGTATTGAACACCGCTGACAATGTAAGTCATCGGCGAGCCGCTCTGTGGCGCGGGCATCCACACGGCGCCGACTTCCTGGCCCGTCGCCTTGTTGTAGGCCCGCAGCATCGCGCCGCGCGGACGGCCTTCCCCGCTCGTCACCTGCGGATCGGCGGCAATCACGAGTGTCTTGGTCACCAGCACGCCGACATAGCCGGCCTGTCCCGTCCGCGGTATGTCGAGGCCCTTGAGCGCCGCATGGTTGCGAATGTAGTCGGGTGTTTCGCCGTGCGCGATCTGCCACACGAATTCGCCTTTGTCCATGTTGATCGCGGTGATGCGGCCATAGGGCGGTTTTAACAATGGCAACCCTTCGGGTGTCAGGTTGAGGCCATTGCCGACCCCGGCCGTCGTCGAATTTCCGGCACGAGCGGCCCCTTCGCGCCGCGGCGCCGCCGCCGGCGCATCGGCCCCGACATTTTCCCCGGGGCCGGACACATAGCGCACACCCGTGGTGGCAAAGCCTTCGACATAGTCGATATCGGAAAACTCCTTGTTGGGCGGAGGCATCAGACCGATCGGAGGGAACGAGATGAAGGATGGGATGTACGCAATGTGAGTCTCCGGATCGAACGAGAATCCCGGCCAGTTCATACCGCCCGACGAGCGGAACGACGCGATCGGTCCATCGGCTTTGCTGACCACCGGAGGCGTGAAGATCGGACCCAATTTAAATTTCGAAACGAGCTGCAACGCTTCGGCGTGAAGCTGCGGCGTGAAATCAATCAGATCGTCAGCCGTGACGCCCTGGTAATCGAACGCGGGCGGCCTGGTGGGAAACGGCTGAGTTGGCGAATACCACTCCCCCGGCACGTCCCCCCGCGGCACCGCCCGCTCCTCGATCGGCCATAACGGCTGCCCGGTCACTCGATCGAACGCGTAGAGGAATGCTTGCTTGCTCGATTCCAGCACCGCCTTCACCGGCTTGCCGTTCACGGTCAGGTCGGCCAGTACCGGACCCGCCGCGATATCCATGTTCCAGATCGAGTGGTGCACCAACTGGTAATGCCACTTGCGCTGACCGGTCTTGAGATCGACGCACACGAGGCTGTCGGCAAAGAGATTGTTTCCGGGGCGATGCCCTCCGTAAAAATCCGAAGACGGCGTTTCCACCGGCAGGTACGCCAGCCCAAGGTCTTCATCCACCGCCATCTGGCTCCACACGCCCACATTCCCGTTCACCGCCCAAGATTCTTTGAGCCACGTATCATTACCGAATTCCCCGGGCCGCGGAATGGTATTGAACTGCCACAGCTTTTTTCCCGTGTGCACATCAAAAGCCAGCACCATGCCTTTGGTGTTGTTGTGGGTTTTGGGAGTGCCGCCTTCGCGAAACGCGGAGCCCACCAGCACCACTCCGCTGCGCGTCACCGCCGGCGTGGCATGGAGGCCGATTTCCCCGTTGACGAGGTCGATCGGCTGCCCGGTGCCGAACACCGCGAATTGCTTCATATCGACCGAACCGTCCGTGCCGAAGGACCGTATGAGAGCGCCGGTTTTGGCATCCAGGCAGACGAGCCGGTACCCCGGAGTGACGTAGAGGATGCGCTCTTCCCTGCCGTCGGTCCAGTAGGAGAGGCCGCGGCCGGATAGCTGGCGAGGCGCTGCTGCGCCGCGCGCGCCTTCCCTTTCGCCGTGGACCCACAGCAACTCGCCGGTGGCCGCATTCAGCGCGATGGCGGCACGCCGCGAGCCCGCGGTGGTATAGAGCACACCGTGCACCATCAGCGGCGTCGCTTCCAGCTTGTATTCGGGGCGGTTTCCCAGATTATCGGTTTTGAAACGCCAGGCGATTTCGAGTTTATTGAAGTTACCCGCGTTGATCTGCGCGAGCGGCGAATAGTGGAAGTTCCGAAGGTCGCCCGCGTACGCCGGCCACTCGCCGTTGCTGGTCCCCGTTTGCCCGGCTAGTGAAACACTCAGCCCAAGCACCAGGCCTATTCCCCGAAGTCGCATCGCTCACCTCCCGTAGCACCGTTGATCTTGGCGCCGCGTGTCTTCCGATATTATCGGAACAAATGCCGAACTACATCTGTGTCACCTGCGGCGTGCAATTTCCCGAATCCGCGGCTCCGCCGGCGGCGTGTCCGATCTGCCTGGACCCGCGCCAGTTCGTCGGGTTTGACGGCCAGAAGTGGACGACGCTCGAAGAACTGCGCGCCAAACACCGCAATGTGATTCAACAGGAAGAAGCGGGCCTCCACTCGATCCATACCCAGCCTCCGTTCGCGATCAGCCAGCGCGCGTTCCTGTTGCAAACGCAGCGGGGCAACGTGCTCTGGGATTGTGTGAGCCTGCTCGACGACGCCACCATTGATCAGGTCCGCGCGCTCGGCGGCGTTACCGCCATCGCGATCTCGCACCCGCACTACTACGCGTCGATGATCGATTGGAGCAAGTCCTTTGGAGGCGCTCCGATCTACATCCACCAGTCCGATCAACCCTGGGTGATGCGGCCGGACCCCTGTGTTCGTTTCTGGTCGGGTGCTTCGGTCGAGATACTCGATGGACTCACGCTGATTCTGACTCCGGGTCACTTCGACGGCTTCCAGGTCCTGTACTGGAAGCAAGGCGCGGAAGGCCGGGGCGCTCTGCTTTCGGGCGATCAGCCGCAGGTCTGCATGGACACACGGTGGGTCAGCTTCATGTACAGTTATCCCAATTACATTCCGCTCGCGCCCGCTGCCGTCTCCCGCATCGCCGCGATTCTACGCCCGTATCCCTTCGATCGAATCTACGGCGCGTTTCCACACCGCACCGTTGCCAGCGAGGGAAACGCCTCGCTCGAGCGCTCGGCCGAGCGATATCTGCGGGCGGTCGGTGCTCCTGTTCAGATGTATACTGGCCGTGATTAGCCGAGTACATGGAGGAGGGGTCGTCATGGTTCGGAAGGCGCTGTTGGGTCTCACGCTGGTAGCCGCCGTTGCGGCGTCGCAATCGCTCAAGGTGAAATCCGCCGGCGTGGCCCCGCCGCAAACCATCCCGACGTTTTCTACCGCCGATCTGTCGCGCAGCGGCATCTTCTACGCCGGCGGCAAATATGTCGGCGCGCCCGGCAAGGAAGTGATGGGCGGCTCCGCCTACGTCGAGGTGTGGGTGCCCAGGCAGATTCGTCACCCGTATCCGATCATCTACATACACGGGGCCGGACAAACCGCTACCGACTGGCTGCAGACGCCGGACGGGCGCCCGGGCTGGGCCTACTATTTCGCCAGGCAGGGCTACGTGCAGTACATGGTTGATTCACCGGCACGCGGCCGTTCGCCCTACGTGCCAGGACACGACGGCAATCTCACGATCCGCACCGTCGAAGCCTTGGAATCGACGTTCACCGCCTCCGCCAAGAAGGGCGATTTTCCGCGCGCCCATCTGCACACGCAATTTCCCGGCACCGGCCTGATGGGCGATCCGATCTTCGACGACTTCGCCAAAACCCAAGTGCAGTTCCTGCAAGGCGGAGGACCGGAGTCGCAGGATGAGCTGAGCCGCGATGCGTTTGTGGCGCTGCTCGACATGATCAAAACGCCGGTGATCATTCTGTCGCACTCGCAAGGCGGGACGGTCGGCTGGCTGATGGCCGACGCGCGCCCCAACCAGGTGAAAGGCATCATTACGATCGAGCCGGCGGCTCCCCAGATCAAGGGCGTGGACACCGCGAAGGTGGCCTACAACAACGGCGGCGGTTTGAGCTGGGGCATCGCGAATGATCCGGTTCACTACGATCCTCCGATCCAGAACCCGTCGGAATTGCAGGTCGAACTGGAAGCTAAGTCGGATATTCCGGGCGACGTGGTCCCCTGCTACATGCAGAAGGAGCCGGCGCGCAAGCTCGTCAACCTGGAGAAAATCCCGGTTGTGTACCTTTCCTCCGAAGGCGGCTATCATCGCGTGTTCGACCATTGCCTGGCCAAGTGGCTCAATCAGGCGGGCGTCAAAACACAATTCGTGCGCCTGGAAGATGCCGGCATCCACGGCAACGGCCACGAACTGATGCTCGAGAAGAACAGCGACGAGATCGCGCGCTTCATGGACAGGTGGATCGACAAGAACGTGCCGCAAAAGGAAAAACCCAGCGTTGCTATGCCGGCGTCGTCGATTCCTACGTTTCCGGCCGAAGCCATCTCCCGCCAGGGCTTCTTCTACGCCGGTGGAAAGTACGTTGGGGCTCCCGGCAAAGAAATCATGGGCGACGCGATGTACACCGAGGTTTGGGTCCCCAAACAAGTGAAGCACCGGTATCCGATCGTGTTGTTCCATGGCAACGGGCAAACCGGCGCGGTGTGGCGGCAGACGCCCGATGGCCGGCCGGGATGGGCCTATTACCTGGTGGAACAGGGGTACACGGTTTATATGGTGGACTACCCCGCGCGCGGCCGCTCGCCCTATGTTCCCGGAGTGGATGGCAAGCTTGGCATCCGAACCGCGCTCGATCTGGAGCAGATCTGGACCGCGCCCGCCACCTCCGGCGGCAACTTCCCGCGCATGCACAAGTACACGCAGTGGCCGAGCGACTCGCCCAAGAAAGGAATGATGGGCGATCCGGTGTTCGATAACTTCGTCAAAGGCCAGGTGCAGTTCGTAAATAATCAGGCCGAGTTGGCCGTGCCGGCCGGCGTGGCGCTGTTGGACAAGATCGGCAGCCCTGTGATTCTGATAACCCATTCGCAAGGCGGCGGGATCGGTTTCAACGTGGCCGACGAGCGGCCAAAGTTAATCGCCGGCATGGTGGCGATCGAGCCGGGCGGCCCCCAGATCGGAACCGCCGATACGGCAAAGGTGGAGTACACGCGCGTGAACGCCGATTCTTGGGGCCTCACGCCCATGCCGATGAAATACGATCCTCCGTTCCACAGCCCGAAAGACATCAAGGTCCATCTGGAGCCTTCCGAACGGCCGGGCGATGAAGTCGGCTGCTACATGCAGGATGAGCCGGTCCATAAGCTCGTTGGTTTCCAGGGCATGCACATCCTCTCCATTTCCGCCGAAGGCACGTATCATCGCGTGTTCGACGTCTGTATCCCGAAGTGGCTCAACCAGGCCGGCGCGAAGGACGATTTCGTGCGCCTCGAAGATGTCGGCATACACGGCAACATGCACGAAATGTTTTTGGACCGCAACAGCCAGGAGGTGATCAAATTCATCGACGGCTGGCTGAACAAGAACGTAAAGTAATCGCCGGACGCCCCTCCCCGGCCTGACCGGGAAAGGCGGCGATTTTTCGATATAATATTCGCACCACCAAGGAGGCGTTTTTGTCCATGAAGATAAAGGCTTTGCTGGCTGGCGCGGCCCTGCTGCTGGCGGCTCTGCCGGCCGTGGCGCATCACGGAGATGCAGGCCGCTATGAGGATAATCTCACGATTCTGACGGGAACCGTGGTCGATCTGCAGCTGATCACGCCGCATTCCATCATCGTCCTCGACGTGACCGATGACAGCGGGAAAAGCGTGCGCTGGCAGGCGGAACTCGGTTCACGCACCAACATGATTCGCGATTTCGGCTGGACCAAGGACACTCTGAAACCGGGAGACAAAATCACGATCACCGGCCGTAAGGTGAAGAGCGGAGCTCCCTACATGAACCTGACAGACCGCGCCAACATCGTCATGGCGGACAGCGGCAAGGAAATCTTCCGCACCAACAATTACGGCACCGAAGAGCGCAAGCGGCCCGCAGCCGGGCTGACCAATCCGTAACGTGAAACGATCGATTTTGCTGGTATTGGTGGCGGCCACCGCCGCGGCCGGCCAACTCCGCGAAGTTGGGTACCTCAAGGCTTCCAACGCCAAAGCCAACGACCACTTCGGGAACGGCGGCACGCTGGAAGGTAAAGGCGTCGCACTCAGTGGCGACGGCAAGACCCTCGCGGTGAGCGCTCCCTATGAGAGCAGCGGCGCCAAGGGCGTCAACGGTAACCAAAACGATACGTCGGTCTACAGTTCGGGCGCCGTCTACGTGTTCGTTAATCGAAACGGGAAATGGGTGCAGCAGGCGTACCTGAAGGCTTCCAACCCGGGCCTCAGCTACCGCTTCGGACACGAGCTGAGCTTGAGCCAGGATGGCAACACGCTGGCGGTCTCGTCTCACTTCGAAGCCAGCGCGGCCAAAGGCATCGACGGCGATCAGAACGATCATTCCATCCCGCAGGCCGGCGCCGTTTATGTGTTCGCGCGGTCCGGCGAAACCTGGAGACAGCAAGCGTACATCAAAGCCTCCAATACGGGCGAGGCCGGCAAGGGCGATCAGCCCTCCAAAGGCGATCAGTTCGGCTTTTCCGTGGCGGTCAGCGCCGACGGCAACACGCTCGCTGCCGGCGCGATTTCCGAAGATAGCGGCGCCAAGGGGATCAACGGCGATCAGAACGACAACTCGCAGGCATCTTCGGGCGCTGTCTATGTGTTTACTCGTAGCGGTTCAACCTGGTCGCAGCAGGCGTATATTAAAGCATCCAACACCGACGCCAACGACTTGTTCGGCTACGCGGTCGGCCTGAGCGCGGACGGCAATACTCTGGCGGCCAGCGCGTACGACGAAGATAGCTCGGCCCGCGAGATCAACGGCGTCATGGACAAGAAGCGGCGCGGTGCGGGAGCGATCTATGTATTCACCCGCACCGGCGCCGAGTGGAAGCAGACGGCCTATTTAAAGGCGTCGAACGCCGAAGCCGGTGATTCGCTGGGCT
>DATGII010000178.1:0-25130 GCA_035295805.1 Bryobacteraceae bacterium
GATCGGACGGGGCGCCGGCAGCGGCGCGCCTCCGGCGTGCGGCAGCGAGTAGACCGCGGGCTGCATCTTGAAAAAATCGAACAGGTCCGTCAAAAACATCGCCTGTTCGGAGATATCGTTGAAGCTCGCGAGAATCCGCTCGATGTAGGAGCGGGATCGCGAGAAGGCGCCGGTTAAGAACGTGAAGGTGCCGACCGAAATGGCGCCGGCGAGGGTCCGCACCAGCACCACGGCGTACGCGCCATAATATCCACCGGTCGAGATAAGGTTGAGGGCGGAGCCGGCGAGGGCGCGGCGGATCGCCAGGCTCTTGTTTTCGTCGTAAATCTCTTCCGATAATCGGTGGTATCGGTCGGCCAGAAATTTTCCCAGCCCGAAAATTTTGACCTCTTTGGCGCTCTGCGCGCTCGCGCCCAGGAGACGAAGGTAATCGAGCTGGCGCCGCTCCGGCGTGCGGCGATAGAGCACCGAGTAGGCAAGAGTGGTGAAATGCGTCTCGCCCAAAAACGCCGGCACGACCGCCGCAATCAACAGCACCATCAGCCAGGGCGAGAAGACGATCAGACCGGCCGAAAGTGAGATGAGGCTGAGGGTGTCCTGGCCTGTATTCAGCAGAGCCGCGAGCAACCCCAGGCGGCCTGTCGTCTGGCGCCGCGCACGTTCCAGCTTGTCGTAAAACAATGGATCTTCGAAAAAAGCCAGATCGAGGCGGTCGGCATGGTGCATCAGCCGGAGGCTGATGCGGTTGGTGAACCGGTCACCCAACAGGCTGTCGCAAAGGGTGTTGGCGCGTCCCAGGATGTCACTGGCAAGGGCCAATGCCAATTCCAGGGCCACCAGCTTCCAAATGGGCGCCAGGGTGCCGGTTCCCCGCGTAATCCGGCTCACCACTGCGTCCAGAATGAGTTTCGAGACCCAGAGCATACCCAACGGCAAAAGGCCCCGAAACAGGCGCAAAACTACGCTAGTGACCACTAGCAAAGGACTGGTTTCCCACACCATTCGGAGCAGCGGCCGGACGTTCTGGAGCGAAGCGAGCCGGGTACGCCAGGAAAGTTCCTCAGTCCGGCCCGCCGGCAGCGGGGGATGCATAAATTTAGTGTAACAGGTAATGTTTCCTATGAAATAGAAATGCTCACCCCGGAGGGTGAGCATTTTTCCCCTGTTCTACCAGGGTGATGTTCAATGGGAGAACCAGTTTCGACGGCATCGCAACCGCCAAAAACTTTGTAGTTGGATCTTATTTCCCCGCAGGCTGCAAGTCAAGGAAAAATCCGGCGCAAAATTTTTCGCGGTAAGCTGCTCGTGCAGGCTGACTTGCAGGACCGCTGGATTTTCCACAAAAATCGGGAAGCCTCGGAAAAGCGGCTCTCCCAGCCGGTGGATTTCAGTCCAAACCCCACAAAATCGACGATTTACGGACCAGTTTACCGTTCTTCCAAGTGCAGCAGGATCATCGGGTCGTCGGTCTGGCCCTTGCGTCCGCGCAGAAAAAACGCGCGAAACCCACCTACGAACATGCCGGCCACGATCGAGAACACCAGGAGTATCCCGATCAAAACGAAGATGTTGACCAACATGTTGCCTACCTGTCCGGCGGTAGTCGGAGTCGCTTCGTGGAGGGTGACTTGAGCAAAATAACGGACCTGGGCGAGGACCCGCTCGGCAGCGTCCGGATCAGGGGGAAATAAGGTGACGGCCAGCAGCGGGCCTGCCCTCTTCACGACGGCACCGGGTAATTTCTGAAATTCCGTCGCCTTCTGCAGGGCGATCTGGTTTGTTGGGTAACTGAATATGGCGAGGGTCAGGTCGCCCTTCGGGCTGTGGAAAACTCCGGCTTGCGCTTCGGCACCCATGTGGAACGCCGCTACAGAGGGTGGAATACCAGGAACAAACTTTTGCAATGCCACCGGGCCGGTGATGTAGCGCTCGCTGTTCGGCACCAACCCGTCCGATGGCAGGAACGATGGCAGGGTTGGCAGGGGCGTGCCATCCACATCGAGGAGAGTGTCCAGGACGGGGTTGATCTCGTCGGCGGACGGTTTGTATCCGCTGGTTTCGACGAGGTAATTACCGCGAACGAGCACCAGGCCATCCCGGGTTTCCGCGGCCAGATTCGCCAGCTTCGACGGCTTGGCATCCTTCGGACGCCGCCAGTCGAAGGCCGCCAAGGATGCGGTGGTATCGACGAGACGATAAACGGTCGCGGTGAATTTGGCTTTACCGTTTTCGTAGACTGCCGTCTCGGAGTCTCGCAGCCCCAACTCATCCCACAGCGGCTGGTCGGTAAGATGGGCCGGCGAATCCGAAGTGCGATGATAGTCGCCCAACATATCGGGCCAGGTAGCAGCACCGGCAAGCACGGGGAAGAGAACGACCAGCGCAAGTTTCATCAGTTTATTGGACTCCAGCGCTACGAGCCGTGGCACTTCTTGTATTTCTTGCCGCTGCCGCACGGGCAGGGGTCATTGCGCCCGACCTTCTGGCCGGCCTGCACCGGCTTGGCGTTTGTGGATCCGTCGCCCCCCACAAACTGAAGCTCGGCCAATTCCTTTTCCTTCTTGCGCTGGATGTTGCGCGTGAAGTCCTCGATCGTGGATTTGGCGGCAACACGCTGCTGCTCGCTAACTTCGGGCTGTACCTCTTCTTCCTCCTCGTCCTCGGGCGGGAAGGGCAGGACGGGAGTAGGTCCGCCGTTGTTCGCGCCGGGGCCGCCGCCCAGGCTCACCTGCAAGAAGAAGAGATAGCGGACCGTCTCATCCTCGATGCGGTCCGTCATAGCGGTGAACAGATCGTAGGATTCCTTCTTGTATTCGACGAGGGGATCTTTCTGGCCGTGCGCGCGCAGGCCGATGCCCTGCTTCAGTTCGTCCATCGACAACAGATGATCTTTCCACTGGTTGTCGATGACCTGCAGCATGACGATGCGCTCGGTCTGGCGCATGACATCGGCGCCTACCAGGTCTTCCTTTTCCTGATATTTCTGGCGCAGCCGCTCCATGAGGAAGTCGGCCATCTCCTGGCGGGTCATCTGCGCCATCTCGTTGAGATCGATCTTGGCCCCGAACTGGCTGAGGATGTCGTTGCGCAGGGTGGGTAGATCCCAGGTATCAGGATGCTTGTTGTCAGGGCAGCGCATCTCGATGAACTGGTCGATGATGCCCTGAACGTACTCCATGATGCGCTCTTTTTGATCGATGCCTTCGAGCAGCTGGCGGCGCATGCCGTAAATGTACTGGCGCTGCTTGTTGTTGACGTCGTCGTATTCGAGGAGGTGCTTGCGCGATTCGAAGTTCTGGACTTCCACGGCTTCCTGGGCCTTGGCGATGCGCTTGGTGATGAGCTTGGACTCGATCGGCACATCCTCTTCCATGCCGAGGCGCAGCATCAGATTCTGCATGCGCTCGCCGCCGAAGATACGCAGCAGGTCATCCTGTAAGGAAAGATAGAAGCGGGAACTGCCGGGGTCGCCCTGGCGGCCGGCGCGGCCACGAAGCTGGTTGTCGATGCGGCGGGACTCGTGGCGTTCGGTGGCCACAATGTGAAGGCCGCCGAGGGCGGTGACTTCGTCGTGTTCCTTATCGGTCTCGGCTTTGAAGCGGGTGAAGATTTCGTCCCATTTGTCGCGGCGGACGCGATAGAACTGGTCGTGGTGCGTGAAGTAGTAGAAGTGCTCGTCGGCGACGTACTTGGCGTCGGCCTCGGACAGACGCTCGGCCACCTTTTCCTTGATGCAGGCGTCCTTGGTCATGAACTCCGGGTTGCCGCCGAGCAGAATGTCGGTACCACGACCGGCCATGTTGGTGGAGACCGTAACGGTATTCTTCCGGCCCGCCTGCGCCACGATGGCGGCTTCGCGCTCATGATTCTTGGCGTTCAAGACTTCGTGCTTGACGCCCATGCGCTTGAGGATGCCCGACAGCTTTTCGGATTTTTCCACCGAGATGGTGCCGACCAGCACGGGCTGCCCCTTGGAATTGTGCTCCTTGATTTCCTTGGCGGCGTTGCGGAACTTCTCTTCCTCGGTGCGGTAGACGACGTCCTGGTTTTCTTTTCGGATCATCGGCCGGTTGGTAGGGATGACCGAGACATCCAGCTTATAGGTTTTCTGGAATTCCGCGGCTTCGGTTTCGGCCGTGCCGGTCATGCCGGCCAGCTTCTTGTACATGCGGAAGTAGTTCTGGAAGGTGATGGTGGCGAGCGTCTGGTTCTCGCGCTGGATCTTCACGCCTTCCTTGGCTTCCACGGCCTGGTGCAGGCCGTCGGACCAGCGGCGGCCGGGCATCAGGCGGCCGGTGAATTCGTCGACGATGATGACTTCGGGGCCATCGTCGCCATCCTTGACGACGTATTCGCGATCGCGCTGATAAAGCACGTGCGCGCGCAGCGCCTGCTGCACGTGATGGTTGTATTCGAGGTTGGTGGCGTCGTACAGGTTACTGAGACCGAGGAGCTTCTCGACCTTCAGCACGCCTTCTTCAGTGAGGGCGGCGGCTTTGTGTTTTTCGTCGATGGTGTAGTCGCCGGTGGTGAGGCCTTTTTCGTCGGGATTGCCGGTCTCGATCACCTCGCCGCGCACCAGCTTGGGGATAATGCGGTTGATCTTGTAATACTTGTCAGTGGATTCCTCGCTCGGGCCGGAAATGATCAGCGGCGTCCGGGCTTCGTCGATCAGGATCGAATCGACTTCGTCGACGATGGCGTAATGATGCTCGCGCTGGACGCAGTCCTCGATGCGGAACTTCATGTTGTCGCGGAGGTAGTCGAAGCCGAACTCGTTGTTGGTGCCGTATGTGATATCGGAGTGATAGGCTTCCTGGCGTTCGCGGTCGTCGAGGTCATGCACGATGACGCCAACCTGGAGACCGAGAAATTTGTACAGGCGGCCCATCCATTCCGAGTCGCGTTTGGCCAGGTAATCGTTGACTGTAACGACGTGAACACCCTTGCCTTCGAGGGCGTTGAGGTAGCACGGCAGGGTGGCGACGAGGGTTTTGCCTTCGCCGGTTTTCATTTCGGCGATCTTGCCGCGATGAAGTGTGACGCCGCCGATCAACTGGACGTCGAAGTGGCGCATGTTGAGGACGCGGCGGCCGGCTTCGCGGACCACGGCGAAGGCTTCGATCAGCAGGTCGTCGAGCGCGGCGCCCTGGGCGAGTTTTTCCTTGAATTCAATCGTCTTGGCGGCAAGATCGATATCGGAGAGCTTCTGAACGGCGGGTTCGAAGTCGTTGATGGCCGCGACCATAGGGCGCATCGCCTTGACCTCGCGTTCGTTCTTGGTGCCGAAGATTTTGGCCAGTACGGCGTCAATCATGAAAGGGTCTCGTTACCGGAGGGTATTCCGCATTTCCATTTTACCCTGCCAGGGAAGACGAAGGCGGGGAGAAGAACTTAGCTTCGGCTCCAAGCGCGCCAACCCGGCCCCCCGACTTCACCGGTCCAGAATCACGTCGATGCCGGCGAGTATGAGTTCCCCTTCGGTTTGGGCAACTTGCCGACACGTTGGGTCAGCAGTTCTTTGTCGATCGCCACAATTTGCGAAAGGTTTGCAATCGAGTCTTTGGGCAGACCCGGAAGCCGGGCAACACCTTGCCCGTTACGGAGACGACTCCAGCGCCATGATGATCGTTCAGAAAGTAAGCGAACGTCTTCTTGCGAACCAGAAACGCGGCGTAGCTGCCGTGAAGCTCGCGCGTGGTCTCCGGCAGGGCCAGACAGATTTTCGTGACTCGTGCCAGGCGCGGCGCTTCCGCGGGGGGTCGCGCCATCACTTAGCTTCCTCGTGTGGCTTGCCGTAGCGTCCTTTAACGGGCGGCGCGCGATGCTTAACGGGAGCGAATCATGGCAAGTAGTCGAATGCGGGGTCCAGGTCCAACTGCATGGCCGGATAGCCCCGCCGGACTGCTTCGTCCAAATATTTTTTCGAGGCCGTGAGGCGTCCTTCCACCAAGGCCAGCGTGGCGCGGGCGAAGGCGACCTCCGGGTGCTTCGGGTCGCTTCGGTCGAGGACCTCGCGCGCCGAGGCAAAGTCCCCGAGCCGCGCAAAGCCGATGGCGCGGCGGCACTCTTCGTCGGTCGTCAGCGGCCGGGACTCAGCGGACCGTTCCAATAAGGTCAGCACGCGAAGATATGCCTCGCGCGCCTGTTCGTTTCGTTTGAGCCGATGGAGGACGTCCGCCAGGGCGAGAGTGTAGCGGTCCGAGTTCGGCCGAATCCGAATCGATTCCTCGAAGAACGGGATGGAGGCCGCATACTCGCGCCCGTAATAGGAGACCAAGCCCAGGTTGTAATAGGCTTCGGCTGCCGGCGCCCGTTCCAGGGCGGTTTCGAATTGCCGGCGGGCTCCTTTCAGATCCGCGGCCGCCAGCAACGCCGTTCCGAGCCTGGAATAGCCGATCATCGAATTCGGCTGGAGTCGCGTGACACGGACAAACTCGACACGCGCGTCCTGGACACGCCCGGACTTGAGCAAAACTTCGCCGTATCCCTGGTGACCGCGCCACGACTCGGGGCTGAGGGCCAAGGCCTGACGATAAGCCTCTGCTGCCTGCTCGAGTTGGCCCGCGGCCGCAAGTGCACGTCCGAGCAGGATGTTGGCTTCTTCGGAGGCAGCCAGCAGGCGGCTTTCGGCCTGCAGCGCCCTCACCGCATCGCCGTACCAACCGGCGTCTACATTGATCCGGGCACGCAGGAGAATCCGCTCGTCGCGGCTCAAGCGGCTGTTCTTCTGTGATTCCTCTTCAGCCTTGGTGAGGAATTCCATTTCTCCGGTTTCCTCATACAACTGGAGAAGAAGCTGCAGACGCGCACGAAATGCCGGCAAATGGTTCGGATTTGCCGTCAGCGCCTGATCCAGGCTCGCCAGCCCCAACCGCCAGCCCGCTTCGCTGCCGTCGGCGGCAATCTGGCTCATCGCGCGAGCGTACGCACGCGCCGAGGTCGCAGCACGGATCTCCAGCATATGCTGCACGACCGCCTTTCGGACCAGAATCCCCGTGAACACGAGAAAGACCAGGACCAGCGACAGAACAATCCTGACGTACGGGTGGCGCCAACCGGGCCAGCGGAACCGCGACACGAGCGTCGGCGCGCTCTCCTGCCCCGCAATTACGGCGGCGTTCATCTCGGAAACTACGGTATCCGCGTTGGAGTAGCGTTCCGAACGGTCCACCTGCAGGCAACGACGAATGACGTGTTCCAGCACGGAGAGCTTCTGCAACTCGGCGGTGCGCTGATAGCTAGATCCCTGGAACGCCAACCATCTTAGGCGCAAAGGGGCTAGCGGTTCCAGCGCCGTCGTATCCGTCAACATTTCAAGCAGAATGATCCCGAAAGCATAAAGGTCCGAGCGGGGGTCGGCCGGAAGACCGGCCAACTGTTCCGGAGCCATGTACGCCGGGGTGCCGCGAGCATCGCCCGGTTGGTGAAAACCGGCATCGTGCGTGGCGGAGGAGCAGGCCAGACCGAAATCGGTGACCAAGGCTTTTCCGTCGTTACGAACCAAAATGTTGCCGGGTTTCAGATCCCGGTGAACGATACCGGCCAGGTGGATGGCCCGAAGCGCGCAGCCGATTTGCAGGGCGAAGGCATAAACCTGAGAGGGCGGCAGAGTGTGAACACGAAAAAGCAGGCGGGCCAGAGTTTCGCCCTTCACCCAATCCATGACAATGAGCGGCCTGCCGCCAATCTCGCCGATGTCGTGGACCCGGACCACGTGCTCCTCGGTGACGCGAGTGGCGAGGACGATCTCGCGTTTCAAACGCAACAGAGTGGAAGGATCCGCGGCGAGGTCGGTATTGAGAATCTTGACCGCTACAATTCGATTCAGTTCACGGTCCAGCGCCCGGTACACAGTTCCCATACCGCCGGAGCCGACCTCGTCCAGTAATTCATAACGCTCGGATCGGCGAATCTTTTTCGGTTTGGAAGGCCCGGGGGAGTCTGGAAGGCTGGACACCATGACTCGTCGCCTGAGGACAACGGAATAGTAACTCGAGATCAAAGGCTTTTCTTATGCCCTTTTAGGGGTATTCCGATCTTATATTTAGGGCATTACCTTATGGGACCGTACGGAACTAAGACGTCCAATGATCTAAGGAGTTCGCGCCCGCGCGGAGAGCTGTTTTGATAGTACCCTTGCCAGTAAAGTTCGAGCAATCCAGAAGTTTGATGTTGCTATAGAGCGAGGGCCGTCCGCGCTGCGGCGCGGGCGATGCGCGATGGGAACGCCGCGGCGCGAGGAGAGTCGTCAGAAAGACTTCCGCACTCCGGACGCCAGCCGCTTGGGCGCCATTAACCGGTAACTGCACTGGACCAGTTCCGCCACTTCGTTCCAATCGACTTTGCCAAGATCCAGACGAAGCGCGACCCATCCGCGCGGGCCAATATACGCGGGCAAATAAAAGCGTTTCGGTTGTGCGGCCACAAGCGCGTTGTTATCGCCGGGCAGCACTTTTCCCGTAATGGAAACGATGCCGTCGTCATGGTGATTATTCAGAAAGTACGCAAATGTCTTTTTGCGAACCAGAAAGGCGGCGTGGCTGCCGTGGAGCTCGCGCCTGGTTTCGGGCAGGGCCAGACAGATTTTGGTGACTCGGGCGAGGCGCGGCTCTTCCGGCCGGGATCGCGCCATCACTGCCCCGGCAGATGGGGGATGTCCCGGTTGTTTTCGTTGCAGATGAACTCGATCAGCTCCGTGTCGGGCAACAGATGCACCGGCTCGGTGACGGTCCAGGCCCGCGTGTACGCCTTCGGATCGTCAATTGTGACCGTCAGATCCATGTGCCCGTAATCCTTGCGATGAAACCGTTCGATGACGTGCAGCGCCTCGGTGGATGGCTTGCCCAGTTGATCGAGCCAGATTTTGCCGTTGAACCCGCGCGTATCCACCACCAGCGTGTCGCCGTCCCATTTACCGAGCGAATACCCGAGCCAGGTGGGATTCAGATCGGCGGCGCGTTCGCGCCCGTCCATGAAGACCTGGCGCCAGAGCGTGAACGCCTCATAAATAATGACCAGCGACGCAGGTGCTTGCACGATTTTCCAGGGCGCCGGAGCGGCATCGATTTTGGGGACGCCCTGCGGCAGGCAGTTGGCGTCGGGGTCTTCCTTGGAATGCGATCCGTCCGTACGCTGGTCGTAGAGCGCCTTGGCCCACGGCTGGAACGGCACCTGATCCGGTTTCAGATCGGCCGCGATATTGCGCACGTACTTATTCTCCTGCGGCTCCCAGATACCGGAGAGATCGGGCTTGCCGCCGCGAGTACGGGGCGCGGGCGCCGCGAGGTTCACGTCGCCACTGGCGGTCCGAGGAATGCCGGCTGCCGGGAGTTTCGTCCACTGGCCCCATAAAGGCATCGATAGCAGAAACAAAATGGTCTGTGCGCTGTAGCGTAACTTTGAGCTGGCCGGTTGCATGGGCACTCGCAATCTCCGGCGATTATACACCGGGTGTGCAGGTCTTCAGGCTTCGGCCTCAAAGATCAATCGCAGGAAAGACCGGGCCTGATATTCGATGCGCACCGGCAGCGGCTGCGCCGCGCCGTCTTCCACCCAGAGGCGGAAGTTGGTTTCCCTGCCACCGGATTCGCGGCGCAGGTTTCCGCTGGCGCGCACGACCTGGCGGCCGGAGGGGATCACGCCGCGTTGCTGGAAATAACGGGTCTCCTTGGGATCGGCGGTCTTCTGAAGCCGCAGGCGGTAGTAGCGCCCGCCATAGACAAAACGCGCTTCGGAGGGAGAGGGCTGCCGCAGGGTATCTGCCAGGGTCTGCAGAAACGGACGAATGTCGGAGTTCCGCGCATCCGCTTCGGGCGGCCGGGGAGGCGTCATAGCCAGGGCGGTATGCGCCAGCCGGACGAGGTCACTGCGATTGGCAACCGACCACTGTGCCGGCGCGGTGAAATGCGCGACGACCGTTTCCACCGCGGTCCCGTCGAGGCGGCCGTCGATGGCGGTATACGCGGCTTCCTTCGCTTTCGACTGGAGAGCCTTGCGCGCTTCTTCAGCGGTATCTTCCGGCGACGCCGTCATCAAGCCGAAGTACAGCGATTCCGCCGCGCCGCCTTGTGTCAGACGCGAGAATTCACGGATGAAGCCGAGCCGGTTCAGGCCGGCAGCGCGATCGGGCCGCGAAAATCCCGAGAACTCGAGGAACCGCAGCACACCGCTCTCCGGAGAACCGGCCTCGCGCCACGCGGCGCTGCCGCCGCCGACATTCGGCCAACGCACGAGGGGAAGCGAGAGCAACAGGATTTGCGCGGCGGCGCGATACCGCAATTCGCGCCCGGTTTCCGGTCCGGGCGCGGCATCCCAGCTCAGGCGGGCGGCGCCCAAATCGGCCGCGGACGCGCGCTGGAGAAATCCGCCCAGCGCAGCGCCCGCCACAACCCGCCCCCAGAGGCGTCTGGTCAACAGCAACATGGTGACTGGCATCCCGCAACCCGGCGCTTTTACAGTTTATCTCTCGCCCGGCCGGGCGCCGCAGGGTTAACATCGAAAAATGGCGGTTTTGTCACTCCGCGTGTCCCGCCGCTCCCTGCTCGCCTCAAGCGTTCTGGCGGTTCGGGCGATTGCGGACCAAACGAACGGTCCCAAAGGGCAGGTGTTCGAATCGGACTGGCGGCGATACTCCGACCCAGCCACGGAACTGGAAGTGTTCCGGCTTACCGATCCTTCGTACACCAGCACACTGCCCGCGTCCACCAATCGCGTGATCTCCCGGAACAGCGGGTTTCTCCTGTTCTGCTGCGATCGAAGCGGAGCGGCGCAAGCGTTCCGAATGGATCTGAAGAGCGGCGAGACGCGCCAGTTGACCGACCGCGCAAACCTGGACGGGGCCTCGCTCAACCTCCTTCCCGACGGGCGCTCGTTCTGCTATTTCGCCGACCGCACGCTGTACCGGGTGAACCTCGGAAATCTGCGGGAGGCGGAGATTTACATGGTTCCCGAAGGCTGGGAGCGCGGACCGGGATTATGCACGGCGGCCGACAGCGCGCACGTTTTCTGCATCGAGCGGCGCGGCGATCGTTCGCGCCTTCGCAGCATTCCGCTGGCGCCGGCGGCAGCACGCACAGTCCTGGAGACGCCTCTGCCGATCGCCGACCCAGTCGAACGGCCGCTGCGGGGGCAGATTCTGTATCGCGAGACGGGCAAGGGCCTGTGGCTGGTCAATTCCGACGGCCGCCAGAACCGGGCGTTGAAACTCGCCGCCGGCACGACCGGCCCGGCCAACTGGGCGCCTGACGGCCGCACACTGCTGTACTTGAACTTTCCGGACGATGCCAAACAACTGAACGCGATTCGCGAGTATGCGCCCGACGAAGACAAAGACAAGATTGTGGCGCGAACCAGCCAGTATGTCCAGTTCGGATTTAACCGCGATACATCGGTGTTCGTGGGCGCCAGCCGCAACGTGGCGTCCCCCGTGATCCTGCTGTTGCTGCGCGTCACCCAGCGCGAACGAACGTTATGCGAACACAAGGCGAGCCATCCCGATGCGGTCGCGCCGATGTTCGCGCCCGATGCGCAGCGCATCTATTTTCAAAGCGACCGCCACGGCAAACCCGCGCTGTACTCGATGCACATCGAGCGCCTGGTGGAAAAGATCGGCGACGACAAGGAATAATCGAGAAGCTTACGGCGCCGGCCGGAGAAACTGCCGGCGCACATACCCGGACACCAAATCCGGCGCCTCCATGGGAATGAAGTGAGTTCGATCCTCGAGCAGGACGTCTTGCGCCCGGGGAAATCGCGAGGCCAGCCGCGGGTCGGTCGGGGAGCGGCTGAACGGGAGATCGCCGGCGTATCCCGCGCGGAGTACCGTCACCGGAATATCCACCCGGGCAACCGCGTCATAGAGTTTCGTTTCCGGCTCCCTCGAACATTCATAGATGGATGCTTCGATATCCGGGGGGCAAGCCAGGACGAACCGCCGTCCTTCCGGCAGCAGACCGAAAGCGCAATAATCGCGCAAGACTTCCGGCTGCCAGCGCGAGAACGGCAGCCGCCCGCGAAAGCTTTCGAACATTTCGTCCGGCGATGCCCATAGCGCTCGCCGCTTGCGGACGAAGGAAACATCGAAAGGAGCGTCGTACCCCTCGGGCCCGCGAATGGTCGGGTCGACCAGAAGCAACGCCTGAAACGCGCCGGGGCACACCGACGCGGCCGCGGCCAGGCTATGTCCTCCCATCGAATGCCCCACGCCGATGGCGCCCGAGACCCCGGTCTGATCGAGAAGGGCCAGCAGATCTTCGCGAAAAGCGGTCCAGTGATAGGGCGGAGCCGGCTTACTGCTCCGGCCGTGTCCGCGCGCGTCGAACGCTACACAGCGCTGATCCGGGAACTGCCGAATAATCGAATCCCAACACCGCGCATGGAAACTGGTGGCATGCGCGAAGAACAGGGTTGGCTCGGCGCCCGGCCAATCCCATACCGCCAGGCGCAAATTGCCCGCGCGGACTTCGGTCGGATTCGGCTCGCGTTCGTGTCCGGTCGGCACCCTTGGAATTCTCGCATAGCGCCGGCCCGGCCGGAGGGGCCGGGAACGGCGGGAGCGACAGCGTCAGAATTTCCTTCCCACTGAGAATGGCGATTGAGCCACAGGTGGTTTGGACCCTTCATCGACCCACTTCACATCCTGATCATTGACACGCCTGCCAAGCTCACAACTGACAAACTCCAGCAGTACACAACGCCCGCAGTGCGCACTCGTGGATTCGGCGCGATAAAGGCATGCGCCATTGGCACGATTCACGACCGCAGTTGCCCAATGATCGGGGAATCGTTCGAGAGACAGTCGAAGGTGATCTACATCCGCGTACATACTAGTAATCCAGCAATGTTGATCGTTCCAGCACCAGCCGCTGCCGCGTAGGATGCAAGCTTGCGGTGATGACTCGCGTAATGGTGAGTTCATTGGCGGCGGTGAGTTGCCATTGCTCATCCCCGCCATCAGGCAGCAGGCACGCCAGGGCACCGCTTGGCTGAGGCTCCATGCGGCATTCCCTGAAGCTTACTCTGCGCCCGCCGGCGTCAGCGCTGAAGACGGTAGCGGCGAGGTGGTTGCCGGTTTGCTCAATGCGGAGGACAAACTGCCGGGGCGCGTCTGCCTTGCCGAAGTCGCTCCTGATCCGATCCATCGCCCAGGTGCCGGTGAGGCTGGCATTAGCCGGCATTATGGTTAGCAACAATAGAAGGATCGACACAGTCCACTTTCCGCGTCCCGCTGACGCAGTCCGCAATGTTCCGTCGCGCCTGGAGTTGCACTTTTAGGGCCGCAATTATCCAGAATGGCAACACACTGATGTGCTTGGGATAATCGATTTCAGCGGACGCCTAGCGCGGGGTGGTGGCAGCGCCGGTGCGCGATAAGACGCAGGACGGGGCTTCGGTCCGCAGGCTGGGGAAACTCGGCTACCTCACGGGCCCGTACGATAGAATTGGGGCACGGGCCCTTAGCTCAGCGGTTAGAGCAGCGGACTCATAATCCGTTGGTCGTAGGTTCAAATCCTACAGGGCCCACGAAGCAATCATTTTGCTTCCGCCATCGATTCCACCTGAATCGTCTTCGCTTTGGCGTTCAGGGTGCCAGTCACCGTCACCTTTTTGCCGGCGAATTTTTCCGGCGCCTTCTGGTCGCTCAACTCGTAGGTGGCCTTGCCGTCGTATAAGACGTAAGTCGCGCCATGCGCTTCCACGCAGGCAACCGTACACTGGGCGTCGGTATCTCCCATGCGCATACGGGAATGGTCGCCAGTGGCGCACATGCTGTCGGTGATGACACCGGTAAAGGTCTGTTTGCCCTGCGGTATCGCCAGCCCCGCGACGATCAGAAGACTCGCGATCGAATATTTCATCAAAGCAGTTGCCCTTGCGTGTTTGGAATTGCCCTCAGTATAACGCGGCCAACGCGGGCGGCGGGTTGGGGAGCGCGTGATATAGTGGTCGGCGCTCGCAACCGGCGGGCCGGGAGGATGCGATGAGGCTTTGGTCGCGGTGCATGATGGGATTGGCGCTATTCGCGGCGGGATACGCGGCCGCGCAGACCGGCGGGGCCAGGCCGCTCGACATTTACGTCATTGATGTCGAGGGCGGCAACGCCACGCTTTTTGTGACACCCGCGCACGAATCGCTGCTCATCGACACCGGCAATGCGGGCGCCGCCGCGCCCCGCGATGCCGGCCGCATCGTCGAAGCGATCCAGTCTGCCGGCCTGGCGCAGATCGACCACCTGATAACGACGCACTGGCACGGCGATCACTTCGGAGGGATGGCGGTTCTCGCGGCGCAGGTTCCGATTCGCGAGTACATCGACCACGGGCCGAACGTACAGCCGGGTGAACTCGCCGACAACTTTCTTAAGGAGACCTATCCGCAGCTCTACGCCAAGAGCAAACACACGGTGGTGAAGCCGGGAGACAGGATCGCGCTGACCGGCCTGGACGTGCGCGTGGTGACCTCGGCCGGCCAGAGCATCAAAACTCCCTTGCCCGGGGCAGGCAAACCAAATCCGTACTGCGCCAATTTCAAGCCGGGGGAAAATAATGCGGAGGACCCGCAATCGGTCGGGATCCATGTGACGTATGGCAAGTTCCGCACTGTCCACCTGGGCGATCTCACGAAGAACAAGGAATTCGGGTTGATGTGTCCCACCGACCGGATCGGGCCGGTCGATGTGCTGCTCGGGCTGCACCACGGACAGGCGAGTTCCAACTCGGAAGTGCTGGTGCACGCGCTGCATCCGCGGGTGGCCGTCATGAACAACGGCACGCGCAAAGGGGGCGAACCGGAAGTGATGCGGACGGTGCATACGTCACCGGGTCTCGAAGACCTGTGGCAGCTTCATTTTTCGCTGCTCAGCGGGCAAGAGTACACAATGCCGGGAATGTTTATCGCCAATACCACCGATGAGCCGCAAACGGCCCTGCCTGTAGCACCGATGCCGGCGCCGCAACCGGGCCCCGGGGCGCCGCCTCCGCCGGCACACAACGGCCGTGCTTTCTGGATCAAGATCTCGGCGGAAACCGACGGTTCCTTCACGGTGACGAACGCACGCAACGGATTCACAAAAACGTACCGCCCCCGAATGTAGTCACGCGTCAAACTGATTCCGGGGAATCCCTGTTTTGAATCAGAACGAGAACAGTACAAGTTCCTGAATGTACTAGTACAAACATGAAGCCCGGAGCCCCAAATTTGTCAGGCTGTGACTCTATACTCGTCGTAGGGTCACTGTAAATGGCAACTCTGAAATGGGTCACATTGGTCGCGGGGGGAGTGATTATCGCCGCGGTGTCGGGCGTCGCCGACAGAGTGGCGCCTCATTGGGCCGCTTTCCTGCGCGGGTTCTGGATCGATATCCGTCCCTGGTAAGCTTAGTCGGAATCGGCTAAGTGCAGGGTGATGGTTCCAATCGTGAACTGCATACGCACGCGAATCTGCACCGGCAGGCGCCGGCGGTCGTCGGTCAGCCAGACGTTGAGGTGTGCGGAGCGGCGGTATAGAACCCCATCGAACAGGTAGATTTCGTATCGAATCGTTTTATAGGCTTCGCCCGCAATCTTCAAATCCTCCCGCTGCTGCGCCTCGATCTTCGCCATGACACTTTTTTTGCCATCGCTGACGGGAACATCGATACTCTGCCCGGGCTCCAGGTTCAAGGTACGCAGAAAATAGATACCGCCAACGACGTCGTGGACGCACTCGGGAATCTCAATTTCGCTGGAGTTGAGCACGGCGTTCTTTGCCAGATCCCGCTCGAGGTAGCTGGCCTTGTGCGCTTCGCCGTCGAAGGTGATCCTGGTATTGCGCCGGCGAATGCCTTCATGGGCGGTCAACTCGGAAGACTGAACGCACATCGCCGGGTTGAGCGTGGCGCGGTAATCATCTTCGACTTTGAAGAGTTTGGAAACGAGGCCAACGGATTCGACGTGGGTGGTGACCTGGTAACCGCCATGCAGCCCGGTCGTGGAAGTCAATTCGAGCCGGGCCTTTCCTGCCGTGACAAGGCGCCACTCGACGTTATAAGACAGTACCTCTTTAGCCGGCAGGCTCACGCCCTGCGGCCACAACAACGGCGGGCAGACCAGGAATACCAGCCACCGGGCCATGTAACGCCAGTGTCGCAGATGCCGGTGAGGCGCTGCAAGGTTAACCGGACTTAAGCAGCGGAATGCCCGGAACGTTCGTTCGGCAGCGTGTAGAATGAATCGTGGCTCGAGCGGCCTTGTGGGCGATTTCCGTGATCGCGGCAATCCTGCCATCGATGAGTGCAGGGCAAGGCTTGCCGCGATTCGGCGCCGAGCTCAAGATATCCACGCTGGGAGCGGGGATTGATGTGGCGACCGCGGTCACCCGGCGGTCGAACCTTCGGGCCGGGTTCAATGCGTTCAACTACAGCACAAGCTTTTCCAAGGACGGGATCGGGTATGACGGAGAACTGAGCCTACGATCCGTCGAGGTTCTCTACGATCAATACCTGTTTGGCGGAGTCCATCTCAGTCCCGGCCTGATGGCCTATGACGGCAACCGTGGCAGCGGCGCAGCCCTGGCGACGGGCGGACGGCTATTCTCACTCGGAGGCACAACATACTTAAGTTCGCCGGCCAATCCGGTAAACGGTACCGGTGTGCTGGATACACGAAAGGTGTCGCCGATGGTCCTGCTCGGAGTAGGCAATCTGCTGCCGCGCAACAACCGCCAATTCACGGCGAATTTTGAAGCCGGAGTCGTGTTCCAGGGCACCCCCAAGGCCACGCTTCACCTAAGCGGGAGCGCCTGCAACCCGCAGGGCACTGTTTGCCAGAATGTATCCGCGACGCCCGCGATCGAGGCCGACGTGCAAGCCGAACAAACCAAGATCAACAACAGCGTCAATTGGTTTCACTTTTATCCCGTGGTGTCGATCGGCTTCGGATACAAGTTTTGAGCGGCGGGAATGCCGGCTGGAGGAACGAGCGGTAAAATCGTTCAGATTGTGCCCGCGATTCGGAAAATTCAGGAGGCGTTATGGAGGCAATGATCTCCCGGTTGTTGGAACGTTTTGAACGAGGCGCGCTCTCGCGCCGGGACCTGGTACAGGGACTGACGATGCTGGCCGCGGTGGGCGGCGCGACTTCGGCCGATGCGCAGGAGGGCACCCTCAAAGCCGCCAAAATCGACCATGTCAGCATCCAGGTAAGCGATCTGCCGCGTGCGATCGCGTTCTATCAAAAGATCTTCGGCTTCACGATCCTGAGCGAGGACAAGCCGAATGAAATCGTACGCCTCGGCTCGGGTAAGGTGCTGGTTTCGCTCCACCACAAGAGCCCGACCGCAATTGTCGACCACTTCGCGATCGGAGTGGAAAAATTCAATCGGGACGCGGTGACCGCCCAGCTAAAGGCGCTGGGAGCCAATCCGGAAGACAACCTGGACGCGGGATTTCATATCAAGGACCCGGAAGGCATCAGCGTGCAAATCGTGGGGGCATGAGGCCGGCCCGCACGTCACGGCTTCCCCCGGTGCCGCCGGGAAGAATCCGCGGGTCTCAAGACACCTCTTGTACATCGAGGATGCGCGAAGTGGTGATGGCGACGAAATCGGGATGACCGAATTCCAGGTGCATGCCGCGACCGATGAAATGCTCGCGGATCATGGTGCCGCCCCACGTGGAGCCGTGAATATTTACCAGGACAGGGTCCGGGCAATACAAGGGATGTCCGGAAATCCAGGCCGCGCCGCCGCGCTCGCTCACGATCGTGTAGACGTGGTTCTGTGTGTGGACCTCGAGCACGGCGCCGGCGGGAAGGCTGTGCATATGAACTCCACCCTCGATCTCCGATTGGATGAAATTGCGATTGATGGCGTCGCTGAGGTTGGGGTGGGGCTCAAACAGAGCCGGCACACCCGTCTGAGTTGGCATCAAATAACGGCCCCAAGCCACTTCCAGTATCCCAAATTTGCGCCGGGCGAGAGTAACGCGCGCACAGCTAAAAGCCGGAGGGGGTGACGCGGAAGATTTCCCGCCATTCGGCGCCGGGCGGGAGGCTCTGCAGTTCGGCATACCGGCCGTGATGCGCCAGGTTAAAGGCATTGGTGATCGCCGCCATCGGCTCGAAGCAGATGAAATTGTTTCCGTCGGGAGCATACACAACGGCTACGGTGTACTTCGGCCCGTACTCGACCGTGATGCGTTGGCGGTCGCCCTGAACCCAGAATCGCGCCATGCCGCCAGGGTCGCGAACCAATCCCGTAAAGACATCGTCCAGTTGCCGTTCGCGAAGGGGGTGCGGATCGGCGAAGCGCACCGGCTCGCGGGCGCCCGTGGGAATGAGATTTTCATCAAGCCGCAGATGATCGCGGGCCGCCAGGTGTACGTTCCATTGCTCGCGCGGCGCGTCGCTGAGTTGAAAGTATGGATGGAATCCCAAAGCAACCGGCATCGGCTCAGAGGCGTGATTCTCCAAACTGGTTTCCACAATCAGAGATCCGTCTTCCAGGCGGTACGTCATCGTCAGGCTGTGGGCGAAAGGAAACTGCGCCATCATCTCCGAGTGTCTGAAAAAAGCGAGGCGGCTGGTGGCGTAGGCCGATCGCGCGTCGGCACCGGCGGCTACCAGCGTCCAGGCAGGCGAAAAATTCAGGAGACCATGAATGGGTTTCTGGTGGCTGTCGCGACGCAAATTCCCCAGCGCCGGATTCAACAGGAACTGCTTTCCGTTTGCCCAATACGCGTCGCCATCGATCCGGTTGGCCCAAGGGGCCAGGAAAGGGATACCGCAAAGAGCCGGCTGGGCCCGTAAGGCGGCCGGTCCGGAAAAAGGAACCCACAGGAGGTCCTTACCTCCGACGGTGAAGGCATAAGCCATGTTGCCGATCTCAGGCGCGAGGCAAACCTCCATGCCGCGCGGGGCGTCCGCCAGGCGGACAATGTTGACACCTTCAACACGCGCGGTTTCCGCGGAGAATCCCGTTCCGCTATTGATTGCCATACTCGACTCCGATTAGAAATAGTCCTTTAGCCGGAGCAGTAGGCCCCGATTTCGGCGGCAGCACGCTCGTGTCCGCGATATTCGCCTTGCCCGCTTCAATCAGCGTGCCGACCAGGTTGCGAACCATGTGCTTCAAAAAGCCGTTGCCGCGGACGCGGAAAACGAGGCGTTCCTGCTGGCGCTCGAGCACGGAGGCAAAGATGGTGCGCACTTTGGATTTGCCCTCCTCGTCGCGATCATCGGCGGCGGCAAACGCGGTGAAATCGTGCTCTCCCTGAAAAACCGAAGCCAGACGCGCCATGCGTTCTTCATCCAGCGGATACGGGTAGTGGTAAACATACGGCCACTCGAAAGGGCTACAGACTTCACCCCGCACCATGCGGTATTCATAAGTCTTTGCGCGCGCATCGAAACGCGGATGGAAATCCATATGGACTTCTTCTACGGCCAAGATGCGAACGGCGGGAGGCAGGAGCCGGTTCATGGCGCGCCGCAGGTTTGCCGGCGGGATGGGATTGTTCAAACTGAACGCCGCCACCTGTCCCAGGGCATGCACTCCGGCGTCGGTCCGGCCCGAACCAGCCACTTGCACCGGCTTGCTTTCGATCTCAGAGACGATTTGCTCGAGGATACCTTGAATGGTAGGCAAGCCCGGTTGCACTTGCCATCCGTGAAACGATCCGCCGTCATAGGCGATGGTGGCTTTGATGCGGCGCATCAAGCTGGCCGCGAGCGTCGGGTGGACGCGGCGTTTGCACACGGAAGAACCAACGCCGGCAGCAAATATTCGGGGAAATGTAACCTCGCAGCGAGTTCCCAATGTCCTTCCAGAGAGGCGCTTCGGGAGAGAAACCTGTCCCACCGGCAGTTCGCTTGCGGCGTCACAAACGCTTACTATACCATCGAGGAAACAGCCTAGATCGATCCTGAATTAGCGGGAGGAATTCTTTTATGTTGGCATTCAAATCCCATCTGGTTTGGTGGTGCGCGGCATTGGCGCTACTGCCGGCGAACAGCGTGGCGGCATCCAATTCGTCCAATCAATCGGATGCCGGGTCCAACGCCATCGTGCCGCCGGCTGACGCGTCGGGCTCGGGGCACTTTGCACGGCTCATCGCGCCATACCGGGGCCGAGTGGTGGCGCCGGTCAATTTGAACAACTCCAACCGCCTGGAGGCATTAACGCGCGCGGGCAGCCTGTATCTCTCGCTGCAGGATGCGATTGCGCTGGCGTTGGAGAACAACCTGGATATCGAGATGCAGCGGTATGGAGAGCAGGTCGCGGATGCAAATCTGTTGCGTGCGGAGGCGGGAGGGTTCGCGGCGCCTCCCTCGGTGGCGGTGACTCCGGGCCCCGGAAGCGTGACCGGAGCCCCGCCTTCGGCGGGGTTGCAAGGCTTGTTGGTCGCGGGAGCCACGCAAACCGGAACACTCATACCGAACCTGGATCCAGCCATCGTCGGCGGCGCGAATTGGGGACACCAAACCATCCCCCAATCGAGCAGTTTCGTCACCGGGACCTCCGCCCTCATCCAGCACCAGGATCTTTCCAATGTCAGCGTCCAAAAATACTGGACGACGGGAACACAGCTAAGCCTGGGCTTGAATAATACGTCCGCCACCACCAACAGCGCGCGCGCGCAGTTCAGTCCGGCGACGAACTCGAGCCTCTCATTGAACTTCTCCCAACATCTGCTGCAGGGATTTGGGCGCGGCGTCAATACGCGCCAGATTCGAATCGCCAAAAACAATCGCGAGTTGAACGACTTGACGTTTAAGGCGCAGGTGATCGCCACCGTTTCGGCCGTCAAGGATCTGTATTGGGACCTGGTGAGCTACCAGGAGAACGTAAAAGTGCAGCAGGATAACCTGGCGGCGTCGCAAAGGCTTTACGAAGACAATAAGAAGCAAGTGGAAGTAGGCACGCTGGCGCCCATCGAAGTCACGCGCGCCGAAGCTGAGATCGCCTCCAACCAGCAGACATTGACGGTGGCGCAGACGCAACTGCTGCAGCAGGAAACAATTCTCAAGAACGCGTTAAGCCGCCGCGGCGTCATCAGCCCGGAACTGGCGAACGTGCACATTATTCCGATCGATCGGATTGTGGTGCCGCCGGTGGAGCCGATCACGCCCATCCAGGACGCGGCAGCCATGGCTCTTTCTTCGCGGCCGGAGCTGTCGCAATTTCGTATTCTCATCCAGAACCAGGAGATCAGCATCAAGGGCACGCGGAACGAATTGCTGCCGACTCTGGATGTGGTGGCCAACCTGGCGAATAACGGCCTGGCCGGGACCCCGGTATCGTTGCCGGAAAGCTGTACGAACCCGGCGTTGCCCAATTACAATCCGAGCAGCGTCACCTGCATACCGCCAAACAACTTCTTCAACGGCGGCTATGGAACCGTCTTAGGCCAGTTGTTTGCGCGCAATTTTCCGACGTATTCGGCCGGATTCAACTTGAATATTCCAATCCACAATCGCGCCGCCCAGGCCGACATGATCAACAGCCAACTGGCGCTCCGTCAGCAGGAAGTTGGGATGCAGCGCATGGAAAACCAGGTGCGCGTCGAAGTACAGAACGCGCTGATCGGATTGCAGCAGGCGCAGGCGCAATACCAGTCCGCAATCAAGCAGCGGACTCTGCAGGAGCAGACGGTGGATGCCGAGCAGAAGAAGCTCGCGCTCGGAGCTTCGACTTCTTACAATGTGATTCTCACGCAGCGCGACCTGGTAACGGCCGAGTCGAACGTGGTAGTGGCGGAGGGTGCGTACGCGAAGGCCAAAGTGGAGATGGATCGCGCCACTGGACAGACGCTGACCAACAACAACATATCGATGGACGAAGCGTTCCGGGGCCGGGTCTCGCGACCGGCAGACCGGATTCCGGATGTTCTACCCTCCACGCAACCGCCGCATTAGGCCGTTCTGGGACGAAAGGTCGTCCCGAGATGCCAATTTTGCATTTCCGCGGCGCGGGGAAACCGACCATTCCTTGATTCTACGGGGCTTGAAATTTGGTGAGTCAATTGCTCGTTAGGAGGCCGTGCTTCGAATACACGGCCCTGCGGAGAGACAATTGACCTCCTCGTTTTTTCCCCGCCAGACACTTTGCACCAAAACCCTCTAGCTGTCCCCAACTCTCCTCACCAATTGTCTCTTCCCGGGGCCTGTGGTTCCAACCCGCAGTCCCGGGCGTTGCTTTAGGATAGTTCTATGGCCCAAGGTATGTTCGACGTGGAATGCCCGTGCTGCCAGGCAATCCTCAAAATTGATCCGGAAACGCGCGCGGTGATCGCTCACACAATCCCGGAAAAACCGAGGGCCATCGAGGATCTCGCCGCCGAAGTGGCCAAACTAAAGGGGGAAGGGGCGCGGCGGGAGGAAGTTTTCCGCAAGCAGTTCGAGGCCGAAAAATCGCACGGCAAAGTGCTGGAAAAGAAGTTCGATGAACTCTTCAAGCGCGCGAAAGAGAACCCTGACCTGACTCCTCCCAAGCGCGACATCGACCTCGACTGAAAAGCGGAATCACGCCGCCATCAAGAGGTTTTCAGCAAACGGCCATTCGCAATCGATCCACTGTTCGGCCAAACGGAATCCAGTAACCCGGGCGAGAGCGGCAATCTGCTCGGGGCGGAATTTGTGGCTGGTTTCGGTGCAGATGGTTTCATCGAGCGCAAATTCAACCGTCAGGCCGGCGGCGCCGATCCGGACGGTCTGCGCGGCCAGAGAACGCAGGTGCATTTCGATGCGTTGGTGCTGCCTGGAGTAGCGCGCGGCATGCGCAAACCGGCGAAGATCGAAATCAGCGTGGAGTTCCCGGTTGATGCGCGCCAGCAGATTCAAGTTGAAGGCGGCGGTAACTCCGCCAGGATCGTCATAAGCGGCGAGCAATTGCTCCTCCGGCTTGACCAAGTCTGTGCCTAACAGGAGGGCGTCGCCCGGCCGCAGGCACAGGCGCACGGCAGCCAGAAACTCACAGGCGGCGTCCGGCTCGAAGTTTCCAATCGTGCTCCCCAGAAATAACACAAGAAGCGTCTGATGCCGGGCGCGTTGTGCGGTGACCTTTTCCAAGCCCTCCAGGTAGCTGGAGGTCATCGGGACCACTCGTGCCAGCGGGCTCAAACATCGCGCGCACGCTTCCAGGGCAGTGGCCGAGATGTCGATCGGAAAATAGGTGACCGGCTGGCGTTCACGGAGCCGCTCGAGAACAGCGTAGGTTTTGTTACCCGTCCCGCTGCCCAGTTCCGCCACGGCCAGCGGGGAGGGCAGCAGGTCGAGCAAGGCGCCGGCATGCTTCTGAATGATGCGTGCATCGGCGCGGGTCAATCCATATTCCGGCAGGCAGGTGATGGCTTCAAACAAAGCCGAACCGACCTCGTCGTACAGGTACCGGCACGGCAGCGTTTTTTGTCCGCCGCGCGCCAGGCCGGCCGCGACTTCGCGCGCGAACTCATTATCCAGCGCCGGGGCAAAGCTCATGATTGCACCAGCCGAAAGGTGGCATAAATATACGGATACTCCGGCCGGAACCAGTTCCGGAACGAAGGCCGGAGCAAACGGGCTGCGGTGCGCGGCGAACCGCCCTTGAGCACGTAATGCTGGCCGTCGAAAAAGGGCTGCGAATAATTCGTGTAAAACGGGAACGGCTCGAATCCCGGAAACGGCCCGAATACGGTCGAGGTCCACTCCCAGCCGTTGCCGACCATTTGCGCGGGCACGCCGGCAGGTCGCAACTCATCGTCGGCGGTCACCGGGACCGGGTCCCAGTACCGGAAATCCGTATTGGCGGAAGGCGGAAGGCCGACGGAGGCGCGATGAAACTGAGCTTCGGTCGGCAATGCCATTCCGCGCCAGCGCGCGTACGCGCCGGCCTGCTGCTGTGTGACGTACACCGGGCAATCCAGCGGCAGCGGGCTCTCTTCGAACATGCCGCGGTAGAACCATGCGCCGCCGCGGTGCGACCAGAAAAAGGGCGCCGGGCCGCCGGCGTTCACAAAGTCCAGATACTCCCGGTTCGTCACTTTGTATTTTGCGATGGAAAATGCGGGCACGCTCACGCGATGCGCCTGGTATTCGTTGTCCCAGCCAAAGCCGGCTCCGGGGCAGAGGCCGAGTTCCGCCTCGCCGGCGGCAATCTCGATCCACGACGGGCGGGGCTCTCCCCCGCGTGGAAGCGGCGTCAACCCGGGAGCCCGTTTTCGTTCGTACGGCAGTTGATGCAGGATGTAGGCCAGAGTTTCCGCGTGCATCAGCCGGTGCTCGAGGGCGGCTTGCACAAGTGCCGGCGGCAGCTCGGGCAGAGCGGTATCGATCTGGTCGCGCGTGCGCTGGTTATATGCTTGCACCTCGGCGACGCTCGGCCAGTCTGAAACCTGGTCGTCCGGCAGATCGCCCGCCACCGGATCAATGCCAAACGCGAAGAGGCGGTCGAAGGCCGGGTGGAAGGCAGGCACATCCAGGGCGTACCGCGCCAGCAGATTCCAATCGAAGGCTTCCAGATGCCCGAGATAGAAGACGAGGCGGTGACGTTCGGGAATGGGGCGTTCATAAAAGGAGTCGGGCCGTACCCGCTGAAACAAATCATCGGTGAACTGCCGGGCGCGTGCCAGTTCTTGGTTGGGGGAGGGGCGCATAGAGCCGACCCCCCAAGTCTACCCAATCAAGCGGCCGGATGGCTCTAACGGAACGGGCAACGTCGCCCGATATGTTGGTTGAGGTACAACGAGCCAAGCGGTCCTCGCGCCGAATTGGGATGTTTATGCCAGATCTGCTGGGACGTCCGCTCACCACGCCCGAACGGATCGTGAAAGCGGCGATGGAGAAGGCTGTAACGCGGGCAGCGAAAGCGGATGATCTGAGGGCCGAGTTGCGAGCGCTCTCGGAGCGCTCTCGCGAGTGCTTCTGTACGGCGGCTCTATTCCTGCTGGGTTCGACAACAGAGGTCCAGGCACAGCGCCGGCTGTACAACGCGGTTGCCGAATGTCCCGCGTTCTGGATCGAGCTGCTCCGGGCCGGACGGTTCAGCCGCTTCGAGCTGGTCGAGGTATGCCGGTATCTGGCCAGCATCGAGGATGTGCTCGATGTCCGGCTGGCGCATCTGCTGCCCGGGCGCAACCACAACGAGTCTCCGCTGGACCAGGAAACCGCGCTGCGGAC